>JAKDIS010000030.1 GCA_030450335.1 Corynebacterium sp.
GGGTGCGGATGCGGGTCCCTTCATCGTGTCGGTGCAGGGGTTGGTGCACCGGCCGGGTCTGGTCACCGTCGACGCCGGGACCAGGGCAGGTGAGGTGATCGACCGCTCGGGAGGGGTCCGGGGGGACGGTCGTGTGGAGGGGATCAACCTCGCCGAACCCGTGGTCGACGGCATGCAGATCGTGGTGGACCCGGAGGGCTCGCGGGTGCTGTACCCGGGGGAGCGCGGCGAACCCGCGCAGCAGCAGTCACCGCAACAGGCACAGCAAGAACAGAACCGACAGCAAGAGGGCCAACCAGGCGGCACGGACAGCGCCGGCCTGGTGAACATCAACACCGCGGACGCGACCGGGCTGGCCACGTTGTCCGGGGTGGGCCCGGCGACGGCGGAGGCGATCGTCGCCTGGAGGGAGGCGAACGGGTCCTTCGGTGCGGTGGAGCAGTTGATGGAGGTCAAGGGCATCGGGCCGGCGAAGTTCGAGGCGTTGCGTGACGGCGTCACGGTCTGACTGGTCGGTCAACCCCGACCTCACTCCGCACCCGGGGTCGGGCACGCCGTGGTCGGCCAGGGACCGTGATCCGGTCAGCCCGGACGTGGTGCGTGCACGTCGGGGCCCAGATCTGCGTCTGGTGCCGTTCGCGGTGGCGGTGTGGTTGGCGGTGACGCTGACGATCGTGGTGCGCACCCCGTGGATCGCCGCAGGTCTGCTCGTCGCCGCCGGTGTGGCGGGGGCGGGTGTGGTGTGTCTGGGGCCGTTTCGCCCCGGGGCGTCGGTGGCGGAGGACCGGCCACGGGTGGTCGTGCGCACGTGTGCGTTGGTGGCGGCGGTGGCCGCGGCGTGGTCGGGCCGGGCGTCCTGGCTGGTGGCGCGGGTGGACCGCCATGAGTTGCGTGGCACTTCGACGCGCCTGGCGCAGGACGTGGAGCTGGCGACGGCGCCGAAGCGGCTGCCGGGCGGCAGCGTCCTGCTGAATGTGCGCGTGGAGGAGCTGGGCACGGTGCCGGTGTTCCTCGACGCCCGCGACGTGGAGCCGGCGGTGTTGTCGTGGCAGCCGGGGACGACGCTGGCGCTGCAGGCGGTGGCGTCGGGGACGCAGGACGCGGCGATGGTGCCGCTGCGGCTGTCGGCGTCCGGCGTCCCGCAGGTCGTCGCCGCGCCGGACGGTCTGGCCGGGGTGACCGCGCACCTGCGCGCCGGGTTGGCGCAGGCGGCGCAGGGGCTGCCGGGTGGCACCGGTGACCTGGTGCCGGGCATGGTCGTCGGCGACGTGAGCATGCAGGATCCGGTGGTGCGCGAGCAGTTCCTGGCCACCGGGCTCACCCATCTCACGGCCGTGAACGGCGCCAATCTCGCCATGGTCACGGGCAGCGTGCTGGTGCTGGCGACGGCGATGGGCTGGCCGCGGTGGACGCGCTACGCGGCCGCGGCGTCCTGCCTGGTGGCGTTCGTGCTGCTGGTGGGCCCGGAGCCGAGTGTGCTGCGGGCCGCGGTGATGGGTGCGGTGGGGTTGGTGGCGGCGTTGTCGGCGCGTCGGGCGCACGGGTATGCGGCGTTGTCGGCGGCGGTGGTCGTGCTGCTGGCGGTGGATCCGGGCCTGGCGGTGGAGTACGCGTTCATTCTGTCGGTCGCGGCGACGGCGGGGATCGTGGCGTTGGCGCCGCTGGTCGCCCGCCGGATGCTGCAGGGCTGGACGCGGCGCAGGACGGCCCGGCGGGGGCGTCACCATCCGCCGGCGCGGTGGCAGGCGATGCTGGTGGGCCTGGTGGCGGTGAGTCTGGTGGCGGACGTGGTCACCGCCCCGGTGATCGTGCAGATGACCGGGGTGGTCTCCCCGACGGCGGTGCTGGCCAATGTGCTGGTCGGGGTGGCGGTGCCGCCGGTGACGGTGGTGGGCATGCTCGGCGCGCTGCTGGCCGGGGTGCACGTCGGCGCGGCGACGGTGGTGCTGTGGGGCGCGGCGCTGCCGGCGTGGTGGATCCTGACCGTGGCGGCACGGTTGTCGCAGGTCCCGGTGCTGCACACCCCGGGCGGCATGGTGGCTGCGGCGGTGCTGGTTCTCGTCGCGGTGGCCGTGGTGACGGTAGTGGTGTCGGCACGCTGGCGGCGTGCGGCGCTAGTGGTGGTGCTGCTCGCCGCGCTGGCCACGGTGGCCGGTGTGCGCGCCGGTGTCTTGTCGACCGGGCCTTATGCGCAGGACACGGGGGCGGACGTGCTTCAGCGGGTGTGGGCGGACGATCTGGGGGACGTGCCGTGGACGGTGGGCGTGCGGATGGCGTCCGGGACGCCGGAGATCCTGCGACGTGACGGCGGGAGCGACGCGCCGGTGGTCGTCCTCGCCGACGAGGACGCGGTGCTGCTGCACGAGTACCGCCTGAACGCGCAGGCGTCGCCGCAGCGTCCTGACCTGTACGTGGCCACGGCGTGCGGGCGCAGCCGCGGGATGCCGAGCCGCACGCCCGCCGGCGTGCCGGTGGCGTTCCCGTGCAGGGACGGGACGGTGGTGCTCGGGGAGGACGGACTGTACGCGGACGGGAGTCCGTGAGGTGGGGTATGTTCGGTGTGGACGTGTTTGTCCCTGAAACCAGGAGGATGGCCGTGACCACGACTGCGTACTACTCGTTCCACCACAAGAATGACGACCACCGGGTGCGCCTGGTGCACGAGATCGACACCGTGACCGGGCAGCCGCTGCTGGAGAAGCAGGAGTGGGACCGGGTGAAGGCCGGGGGGAACCGGGCGGTGAAGGAGTGGGTCGACGAGAAGATGTCGGCGTCGGACGTGGTCATCGTGCTCGTCGGCGGCGAGACCGCGGGACGGCACTGGGTGCGTCACGAGATCGAGCAGGCGTGGGAGGACGGCATACCGCTGCTCGGGGTGCGGATCCACGGGCTGGCAGGTGCCGAAGGGGAGGTGGGAGAAGAAGGGGAGGACCCGTTCGGGCGCGTCGACGGGGTGCACGGCGTGCCCCTGTTCGACCCCACGCAGCGCGACGAGCACGGGGAGATCGACTCCGCGGCGACGCTGGCCACGCTGCGGGAACGGCTGCCGGAGTGGGCGGGCCAGGGGGTCATCGGGGCGTGAGCCGACGGCCGTGTCCGGGGCGGCCGATAGGATGGGCCGCATGGCAACGAGTCCCCGTCCCCCCGCACCGGTGAACCTCATCGTCGGTGCCGACAGCTTCCTCGCCGAGCGTGCCCGTCACCGCATCGTCGCGGCGACCCGGGCGCACGCCGGCATCGACGACCTGCCCGTGGACATGCGCAAGACCTCCGAGCTCAACGCCGGTGAACTCGCGGAGCTGCTGAGCCCGTCGCTGTTCGCCGAGGACCGGATCGTGGTGGTCACCGGCGTGGAGGAGGCGGCGAAGGACTCCGTGGCGATGATCGAGATGGCGGTGTCCGACCCCGCGCCGGGTGTGGTGCTGATCCTGCAGCACACGGGCAAGGGGCGTCAGAAGGCGTTGGCGACGAGCCTGCCGAAGAAGGGGTCGAAGGGTGCGGTGGAGGTGTTCTCCGCCGCGGAGCTCAAGGGGCGGGAGCGTCAGGGGTTCGTGGAGCAGGAGTTCCGTGACCTCAAGGTGCGTGTGACCCCGGACGTCACCGCAGCGGTGCTGGACTCGGTGGGCACCGACCTGCGCGAGCTCGCCAGCGCGATCAGCCAGCTCGTCGCCGACACCGACGGGCAGGTCACCGAGGATGCGGTGCACCGGTACTACCAGGGCTCGGCGGAGGTGTCGGGCTTCGACGTCGCCGACCTGGCGATCGCCGGACGCGCCGACCAGGCGCTCGGCTCGGCGCGCCGGGCGTTGCAGCTCGGGGTGCCCCCGGTGCTGCTGGCCTCGGCGTTGTCCGGCGGCATCGACGACATCGCCCGGGTGCACGGGGCGCGGGTGAATCCGCGGCAGCAGGCCGGGGAGTACGGCATGCCGCCGTGGAAGCTGGAGAAGACGGTGCGTTCGGCGAGGTCGTGGAAGGCGTCGTCGGTGGCGGCGGCGGTCCAGATCGTCGCGGAGCTGGACGCCGGGGTGAAGGGGCATGCCGCGGACGCGGACTGGGCGGTGGAGGACGCGGTGCGGCGGATCGCCGAACTCGCCCGGGGGTGAGCTGTCTCACCCCCGGCGCCGTGGTGACCGTGGGGGTGGCCGGTGGCGTGACCGGGGTTGTCGCCATCGGCAAAATTATGTTCGCACAGTGATGTTTTCAGAGTGGTCGTCAGGGGCGGCCGGGGGCCATACCGTGGTCGGGGTCAGTCCGGTGTGACGTACTCCACAGAGCACCGTGGAAACCGTGACGTGACACTTCAGGCTCTCCAGCATCTTACGCGAACGAAAGGACGGTTCATGACCGCCACATCCACCGCCGCAGATCTCGACCAGCAGGTCCAGACCTGGCTCACCACCTTCGCAGACGCCCTGAACACCTCCGACCCCGACGCCGCCGCAGAGGCGGTCTCCGGGATGTTCGAACCCGACGGCTTCTGGCGAGACTTCGTGGTCTTCACCTGGAACCTGCACACCGCCGAGGGGGCCGACTCCATCGCCGACCTGGTGCGGGAGAACAACGACCGCGTCGGTGCCACGGACCTCGTCGTCGAGGACGCCACCGACGAGGGCGACGGCGTCACCCGCGGCACCGTCACCTTCACCACCCCGGTGTTCAAGGCCCGGGCGATCGTGCGGCTGCGTGACGGCAAGATCTGGACGTTGCTGACCTCCGCGCGCGAACTCCTCGCCCGCCCCGAGCCCAAGGGGACCAACCGTCCCAAAGGCGTGGAGCACGGCCCGGACGCGCACAAGCTCAACTGGGCCGACAAGCGCGCCCGCCGGCAGGAGCGACTCGGCTACGAGGACCAGCCCTACGTGCTGATCGTCGGCGGCGGGCAGGGCGGCATCGCCCTGGCCGCCCGGCTCAAGCACCAGGGTGTGCCCACGCTGGTGGTGGAGAAGTCCGAGCGTCCCGGCGACCAGTGGCGCGGGCGCTACCACTCCCTGTGCCTGCACGACCCGGTCTGGTACGACCACCTGCCCTACCTGCCGTTCCCGTCGACCTGGCCGGTGTTCACACCGAAGGACAAGATGGGCGACTGGCTGGAGCACTACACCGGCATCATGGACCTGGACTACTGGGCGAAGACCACCTGTGAGCGGGCGTCCTACGACGAGGCGTCCGGCACCTGGGAGGTCGTGGTCTCCCGCGACGGCGAGCAGGTCGTCCTCAACCCGACCCAGCTGGTGCTGGCCACCGGCATGTCGGGTGTGGCGAACAAGCCGTCCCTGCCGGGGGAGGAGGAGTTCCGCGGGGAGATCCGCCACTCCTCGGAGCACCCCGGCGGCGAGGCGGACAAGGGCCGGCGTGTGGTGGTGCTGGGTGCGAACAACTCCGCGCACGACATCTGCAAGGACCTGTACGACAACGGCGCGCACCCGGTGATGATCCAGCGCTCCTCCACCCACATCGTCAACTCCGACGCCTTCATCAAACACGTCACCTCCCCGCTGTTCTCCGAGGAGGCCGTGGAGTCCGGCATCGACACCGACACCGCCGACATGCTCTTCGCGTCGATGCCCTACAAGCTGCTGCCCGCCGGGCAGAAGCAGGCCTTCGACGCCGTGCGTGAGGAGGACGCCGAGTTCTACAAGGGCCTGGAGGACGCCGGCTTCATGCTCGACTTCGGTGAGGACGAGTCCGGCCTGTTCCTGAAGTACCTGCGCCGCGGCTCGGGCTACTACATCAACGTCGGCGCCTCCGAACTCGTCGCCGACGGGTCGATCGAGCTGCACTCCGGGGTCGGCATCGAGCGCTACACCGCCGACGGCGTGGTGCTCACCGACGGCACCGAGCTGCAGGCCGACGTGGTCGTGCTGGCCACCGGCTACGGGTCGATGAACGGCTGGGCCGAGATGCTGATCAGCCCGGAGGTCGCCGACAAGGTCGGCAAGTGCTGGGGCCTGGGCTCCGACACCGCCAAGGACCCCGGCCCGTGGGAGGGCGAGCTGCGCAACATGTGGAAGCCCACCCAGCAGGACAACCTGTGGTTCATGGGCGGCAACCTGCACCAGGGACGCCACTACTCGCGTTACCTGGCGCTGCAGCTCGCCGCCCGCCACGAGGGGCTGGACACCCCCGTGTACAAGCTCGCACCGGTGCACCACACGTCCTGAGTGTGCGGCGCTGGCGCGGGGGACGCGCCGGCGCCCGCGCGGCGAGCGCTACCGCGGCGCCTCGGCGAGCTCCGTGGAGCCGTCGAGGTGCGAGTTCAGCTCGTCGCGCGGTGTCGTGGAGACCCGGTGGATGATGTCGAGCACCCGCTCGTAGTGCGCCGAGGTGTTCTTCAGGAAGGACGTGTGGTCCTCGCCCTTGAGCATGATCAGCTTCGCGTTGCCGCCGTCACGGCTCACCGCCTCCACGTAACGCTCGGAGTTCTGCGGGGACACCAGGCCGTCGTCCGTGCCGTGCACGGCGGCGACGGGGATGTGCCGGTTGATGTTCTGGATCGGGTCGATGCTGTCGTAACGCTCCGGCATCTCGGCGGGCGTGCCCTTCATCGCCTCCACGATGTTCTCGTCGCCGTGCTCGGCGGACCACACCAGGTCCAGCGGGCCGGACAGGGAGACCACGCGGTTGGGGGTGAACTTCGGGTCCGCGCCGAGCTGCCCGGTCTCCAGGTCGCCGCGCGTGCCCGCCCAGGCGGCGAGCTGCGCGCCGGCGCTGTGGCCCACCACCGTCTCGTCGTCGATGGTGATCTGCGGGTAGTTCTCGTCGATGGTGGGGACGAAGTCCAGGGCGTCGGCCACGTCGGTGAAGGTCTGCGGCCAGCCGCCACCCTCGCTGACGTCGCGGTACTCCACGTTGAGCACCGCCATCCCGCGCGACGCCAGGTCCGCGGCGATGTGGCGCGAGCCCGGCGCCCCGCCGTGCCACGCTCCACCGTGGATGAACACCACCAGCGGGACGGAGTCCTCCTCCTGCGTCCCGTCCTGCGCTCCGTCGGCGCCGCCGGGCAGGTAGAAGTCCGCCCAGTTCTGCGTGGGGTCAGGGTCGCCGTCGCGCACCGGGTAGAGGAAACGTTCGACGAAGCCCTCGGCAATCTCGTCGGACGGCACGTCGGTGGCCACGGTCGGGGCCGTTGCGTCCGACGCGTCCGCAGCGTCCGACGTCGTTGTGCTCGCGGTGGTGCTCGCGGCGCCGGTGGAGGACGCACCGTCGTCACCGGAGTCGGTGCTGCACGACGTCAGGGCGCCGCCCAGCGCGGCGACGTCGAGGACGGAAACGACGGACGAGGCACGTCCGGCACGGCAATTGCGGGGAAGGGGTAGGGACACGGCGGAATCACTCCTCGAAGGTCAGGGTGTCGGTCCTGAGCTTACTGTGCCCCGGCGCCCGCGGTCTCGGCGATGATGTCGAGCAGACGCGGATAGTGGCGCGACGAGGACTGCAGGAACGACAGATGGTCGGCCCCGTCGAACAGGACGAGCTCGGCGCGTCCGCCGACGTCGGTGACCGCGTCGACGTAGTGCTCCGAGTTCTCCTGCGGGACGAGGTCGTCGTCGGTGCCGTGCACGGCGACGACCTGCACCTGCGGGTTGATGTTGCGGATCGGGTCGATGGAGTCGTAGGCGTTCGGCAGTTCATCGGGCGTGGCCTCCATCGCCTCGACGATGTTGTCGTCGCCGTTCTCCGCCGCCCACACCAGGTCCAGGGGCCCGGCCAACGACACCACCCGGGTGGGGGAGAACGCCGGGTCCGCGCCGACCTCGTCCTCGCTCAGGCGGGAGCGTGAGGCGGCCCAGGCGGCGAGCTGACCACCGGCGCTGTGCCCGACGACGGTGGCGTCCTCCGTGTCGAGCTGCGGGTAGTTCTCGTCGATGGCGGGGACGTGGTCCAGGGCGTCTGCCACGTCGGTGAACGTCCCGGGCCAACCGCCGCCCTCGCTGACGCCGCGGTACTCCACGTTGAGCACCGCCATCCCGCGCGCGGCCAGGTCCGAGGCGATGTGGCGCGAACCGTGCGCCCCACCGTTCCAGCCGCTGCCCTGCAGGTAGACGACCAGGGGGACGGAATCCTCGGTGACATCCGTGGCCTCTGTGTCCGTCGCTTCAGCGTCGTCGGTGTCGGGCAGGTACAGGTCCGCCCAGTTCTCCTCCGGGTCGGGGACGCCGTCGCGCACGGGGTAGACGATCCGCTCCACGAAACCCTCGGCCACCTCGTCCTGCGGCACCTCGGCGACCACGTCCAGCCCACTTCCCCCGCCCGTGCCGACGGCGGGAGGGGCCTCGGCGGAGACGCCACCGTCGGTGCCACAGGCGGTCAGGCAGGACGCCCCGGCGATGGTGCCGAGCAGGCCGAGCACGGCCGTCGCGACGGCGCGCTGGCTGCGCCGTTGCTGTCGTGTCACCGCAAACGCCTCTCGTGGTGGTCAGTGACCTCCGGAGTTTACCGGATCAGTTTCCCTGCGTCGTGGAGTCGTTTGACGATCTCCGCGGCGAAGACGCTGGTCTTCACGTCCACGCCGGTGACCTTGCGGTACTCCGCGGCGATCTCCGTCCACGAGTGCTGCGCGGCGAGCGTCCTGAGCTGTGCGAACCGCGGTTCGCTGAAGCAGTCGACGGCACTGACGTCGGCGAAGGTGTCGACGATGAATGAGGCGGCGTTTCGGGCGGCGCCGGGTGCGGGGATGACTTTCCCGATATCCAAATTCTTACTCCCGATTCGTTTTATCGGTCCCGTCGAAGACCTATAACAACTACTCTTCGACTGTAACGATGCAGACGATTCCATGAGACAGATTCGGTGACCCACCCATGACAGACAACCACGATGGTGCCGGTGCTGCCGGCGCCAGCCCGGTGACCAGTGACACGGTGGACATCACCGTCGCGAACGCGGACCCCGCGCTCTTCAACGCCGACCTCGCGCCCATCCCGCGCAAGTACCGCAAGTGGGGTGCCTTCGAGATCTTCAACGTCTGGACCAACGACGTCCAGTCCCTCGCCGGCTACACCCTGGCCGCCTCCCTCTTCATCGGCGCCGGCATCAGCGGCTGGTACGTCTTCGCCGCGATCGTGCTGGCCGGGGTGATCGTCAACTGGCTGGTCAACCTCTCCGGTGCACCCAGCGTGAAACTCGGTGTGCCCTACGCGGTGATGGCACGCATGTCGATGGGCGTGCTCGGCGCCAGGTTCCCCGCCCTGGTCCGCGGCGTGGTGGCGATCTTCTGGTACGGCGCGCAGACCTACTTCGCCTCCACCGCGGTGGCGTTGGCGATCAACGCCATATTCGACTCGCCGCAGTCCGGGGAGTTCCTGGGGATGAACGCGGTGTCCTGGATCTCCTACGTGATCGTGGCGATCCTGCAGGTCGCCCTGTTCAGCCGGGGTATCGACGCGATCACCAAGTTCCTCAACTTCGCCGGACCCGCGGTGTACGCGGTGATGGTGGTGCTGCTGATCGTGATCTGGGTGCGCGCCGGTTCCGAGATGCTGCCGGCCGTGGGCTCGATCTTCAACAGCGACGGGGTCACCGGCTGGGGGACCGTCTCGGCGTTCGCCGGCGTGGTGGGCACGATGGTGGCCTACTTCTCCGCGGTGATCATCAACTTCGGTGACTTCTCCCGGTTCTCCAAGTCGGAGAAGTCCATGCGGCTGGGCAACTTCACCGGCCTGCCGTTGTCGCTGGCCTTCTTCACCTTCCTCGCCCTGTTCATCACCGCCGGTGCCTACGTGGTCTTCCAGGACGGCCAGGGCACCCCGATGGACAACCCCTCCGACATCATCGGCCAGGCGGACTCGGTGATCCTGTCGATCATCGCCGCGGCGACGTTCCTGGTGGCCACGGTGGGTGTGAACCTGGTGGCGAACTTCATCCCGCCGGCCTACGACATGGCCAACCTGGCACCGTCGAAGATCAGCTTCCGGATGGGCGGGATCATCACCGCCGTGCTCGGCTTCATCATCGGCGGCCTGTGGGTCGCGGTGATCGAGGACATCGGACTGCCCACCTTCGTGGACACCCTCGGCGCGATCCTCGCACCGCTGTACGGGGTGCTCGTCGTGGACTACTACGTGATCCGGCGCAAGCAGGTCGATCTCACCGACACCTTCAGCCTGGACCCGAACGGCCCGTACTTCTACCGCAAGGGCTGGAACATCAAGGGGCTGGTGGCCGTCGCCCTGGCCGCGGTGTTCGCGGTGGCCACGGTCTGGTGGTCCGCGCTGGAGGACCTGTCCGGCTTCGCCTGGCTCATCGGCGCCGCCCTCGGCGGGCTGCTCTACTACCTCGTGATGCTCGGCGACCCGACCCGCACTACCCGCGGTTCCGGAACGCCTGCTGCCCGGTGAGTGCCTGACCGATGCTGAGCTGGTGCATCTCGGCGGTGCCCTCGTAGGTCAGCACCGACTCCAGGTTGTTGGCGTGGCGCAGGGGGGAGTACTCCAACGTCACGCCGGACGCCCCGAGCAGCGTGCGGCACTGCCGGGTGATCTCCAGGGCGACGCGGGTGGAGTTCAGCTTGCCCACGCTGACCTGGTGGGGCTTCAGCTCCCCGGCGTCCTTGAGTCGGCCCAGGTGCAGGGCCAGCAGGAAGGACTTGTCGAGCTCCACGGCCATGTCCGCCAGCTTCGCCTGGGTGAGCTGGAAGGAACTCAGCGGACTGTCGAACACCTGTCGGGTGGACACGTAGTCCAGGGTGGTGGCCAGGGCATCGTGCGCAGCACCGAGCGCACCGAAGATGATGCCGAAGCGCGCCTCGTTCAGACAGGTCAGCGGTCCGCGCAGCGACTGGACGCCGGGCAGGCGGCGTTCCTCGGGCACCCGGCAGTCGTCCAGCACGATCTCCCCGGTGACCGAGGCGCGCAGGGAGAGTTTGCGGGGGATCTCCGGAGCGCTGAAGCCTTCGGTGTCGGCGTCGATGATGAAGCCGGAGTAGCCGCCCTCGGTGCGCGCCCAGACGACGGCGACGTCGGCGACCGGGGCGTTGGTGATCCACATCTTCGTGCCGTTGAGGATCCAGTCGCCGGTGGCGGTGTCGCGGGTGGCGTGGGTGCGCATATTGGCAGGGTCGGAACCCGCATCCGGTTCGGTCAGCCCGAAGCACCCCACAGTGGTGCCGGCGGCCATGCCGGGCAGGTAGTGCTCCTTCTGCTCCTCCGAACCCCAGTGGTGGATGGCGAACATCGCCAACGAACCCTGCACCGAGACCAGCGAGCGCAGCCCGGAGTCCACGGCCTCGATCTCCATGCAGGCCAGTCCGTACTCGGTGGCACTGGCCCCGGCGCAGCCGTAGCCGTCCAGGTGCATGCCCAGCACCCCGAGTTCGCCGAGTTTCGGTGCGAGCTCGTCGACGGGCAGGGTGCCGTCCTCGAACCAGGTGCCCACCTGCGGTGCGAGTTCACGTCCGGCGAACTCGGCGACGGTGTCGCGCAGGAGCCGTTCGTCGTCGCTGAGCAGGGAGTCGGCGGAGATGAGGTCGAGTGGTGAGGTGGGTCCGGTGGTCATCGGTGGTGTTCTTTCCGTTCAGGTGCTCATGGCCGGCTCATGTCAGGGACACGTCCAGCACCGTGCCGAGCAGCGGCAGGTGGATGAGGATCGCGGCCGGTGGCTGGCCGTCGATGTCGGTGAGCGCGTGGTGGTAGGTGTGCATCTGGCCGAGGTAGGTGGAAACCACGTGCCCGACCGGATCCCCTCCAGGATAGGTCTTGTGGTCGACGATCACCCGACGCCCGTCGTCCAGCGTGAGCAGTTCGTCCAGCCAGCCCTGGGCGCGCTGGTGGTCGGGGTTCGACCAGGCGAAGGGGACCTCGGTGGCGCTGGACGCACCCGGGTACGTCGAGGCCAGCCACCGGGTCCACCGCTCGCCGGCCTCGACGACCCGGTCGGCGTCCACCCGGTCGCCGACACCCCAGCTGCCCACCAGCCGGGTGGCGGTGCTGAGCTTCTGCTCCTCGCTGAGGTGGGTCAGCGGGGCGGCGAGGTAGGCGTGGATGCAGTCGCCGACCTTGTTCCAGTCCTTTCCACCGCCGGTGACCAGTGCGGGGCCGAGGTCGGCGACCTCGGTGACGGTGGCGCCGGACGCCACGGCGTCGGTGGCCTCCACGCCGCTGGGGGCGAACGTCGCCGGCAGCAGGTCGAGCGGCGTCGGGGCGTCCTGCCGGTGGGCGTCCAGCATCGCCGCACGCGGCGTCGGGGCCGCCTCAGGGGAGACGGTCTGCTCACCGGTGTCGGCCGCGGAGGCCTCGATCTCGCGGACGGGGCAGTCCAGCAGCCCGGCGAGCTGCTCCTCCTGCAGGTCGGCCTCGGCCAGCGCCTTCCACCTACCCACGGCGGAGTACGGGGCGAGCACCGTGCGTGTGCGCGAGCGGGTCATGGCGACGTAGAGGACGCGCTGCTCCTCGATCATGTCGGAGCGTCGGCGGACGGCCTGGGCGTCGGTGTCGGTGAGCAGTTCCTTGACCGTGCTGACCGCGGTGATGGTCGCCGGCCAGAACCGCAGTTCGCGTCCGGCCAGCGGCAACTCCATCGTCAGCGAGGTGGTGGGCTGCACCCACACGCCGGAGGGGGTGAAGCGGTCGCGCATGTCCGGCAGCGCCACGACCACGGTGTCCCACTCCAGGCCCTTGGATTGGTGGATGGTGTCCACGAACACTGCGCCCGGGTCGGCGGTGGGGGTGGAGACCGCGTCTTCCGAGAGCAGGTGCTCCAGGAAGCCCGCGGGGGTGGACGGCTGGCCGGCGGACTCCGCCTCACCGGTGTAGTCCTCCACCGCGCGCAGCACGCCGAGCACCGCGCCGGTGCGCTCGGTCGGCTCCGACCAGATGGCGATGCGTCGGCGCAGGTCGAGTGCGTCGATCACCGCACTGACGACGTCGGCGACGGGCACCTCCGACAGGGTGGGACGCAACCGGCGCAACGGCTCCAGGGTGTCGTCCTGCGACCAGGTGGCGAGGGTCTCCCAGCGTTCCTCGCGGGTGGCCAGGGAGGTCAGCGTGGCGAACCAGTCGCGGTGGGCGGGGTGCTCGTCGAGGAAGGTGACCAGCTCGATGAGGGCCTGGGTGTCGCGGTCGTCCAGCAGCCAGGCCAGGGCGGCGCCGACGAGCTGGCCCTCGCGGGTCTGCGACAACGGTGTGCCGCCACCGGTGCAGGGGATGCCGCGTCGGCGCAGTTCGGTGCGCAGCTCCGCGGCGTGGGTGTTGTTGCGCACCAGCACCGCCCGGCCCTTCGCCGGCACGCCCTCGGAACGTTCCAGGGAGGAGAGCCCGGTGGCGATGCGGGCGAACCAGGTGTCCTTGTTCTTGCGGGACTTCTCCACCGGGGCCCACAGCACGGCCGCCCCGCCGGAGCGTTCCTCCGCCAGGTGCTCGGGCACGGTGATGGTCACGTTCTGCTCGGGGAAGAGGTGGCTGAACAGCCGGTTCGACAGGCCCAGGGGTTCGGCGTGGGTGCGCCAGGAGTGCGACAGGGTCTCCGAGGTCCCGGCCAGCCCGGCCGGGTCGGTGATGGTGCCCACCGCGGCGTCCATCAGTGCGGGGTCGGAGCCGCGGAAGCCGTAGATGGACTGCTTCGGGTCACCGACCCAGATGACCTCCTCGACGAGGGCGGCGAGCTCGGTGAACAGGGCGAGCTGCAGGGGACTGGTGTCCTGGAACTCGTCGACGACGAGGATGCGGTAGCGCGCGGCCAGGGTCTCACGCACCGCGGTGGTGGTCGCCTGGGGCACACCCTCGCCGCGCAGCAGCCGCAGGGTGAGCTGTTCCTGGTCGGTGAAGTCGATGAGCCCGAGGGCGTTCTTGTACTCGGCGTAGGCGTCCAGACAGGATGCCGCGGTGTCGAAGACCAGCCGGATCAGTGCGTCCAGGTCGGCGCGTAGTGCAGGGTCGGCGGCGATGTCCTCGGCGGAGATCACCTCGCCGTAGGCCTCCTTGATCGGTTTGGTGGGCGCGTCGACGCCAAGGACCTTGCCCTCGGCGGTGCGAAGCCAGTCCTTCCAGGGGATGCTGGCGCGCTCACGGCGCACGCGCCGGGCGAAGCGGTCCAGGTCGGCGAATCGGGACTGCAGGCTGGTGGCGGAGCGTTTGGCGATCAGCCCGGACTCGATGTCGGCGCGCAGCTGGTCGGGGATGCGCTGGGCGGCGCCGGCGAGCAGGGCGCGGGTGTCGACCGGTGTGGCTGCGGCGTCGCTGTCCGGTGCACCGGCACCGTCGAGCGCGGCGTGCAGTTCGGCGATGCTGGACTCGGCGAAGCCGGCGAGCTTGTCGGCGGGGATGTCGTTGGCGCGGGCCTGCTCGGTGACGGTGTGCACGGTCTTCGCCCAGTTCACCCCGGAGCTGAAGTAGCTGCCGTCGGAGTCGTCGTCGTAGCCGGTGCGCGCCAGCAGGTCACGGTGGTCGGTCTCGGCGTCGGCGATGATGCGGTCGGTGGCCAGACGGAAGGCGTCGCGCTGGGACTGCTCGGTGAGTACGGAGAGCTCGGGGGAGCGTCCGGCGTCCATGGCGAAGTCGGTGAGCACCCGGCCGGTCACGGAGTTCACCGTGCCGATCAGCGACGTCGGCAGGGCTGCGGCCTGCTCGAGCAGGCCGTCGTCGACGAGGGTGGTGCGGATGCGTTCCTTGAGCTCTGCCGCCGCGGCACGCGTGAAGGTCGTGGCGATGATCTGCGAGGGACGGTAGGGGTGGGTGCCGTCGGCGTCGACGCGGCGCAGCCGTTCGGTGAGCAGTTCGGTCAGCCGGTAGGTCTTGCCGGAGCCCGCGGAGGCCTTGATGATGGTCCAGGTTGTCATGAGAAGTCCCCCGTGGCGCCGGTGATCAGCGGGTAGTCGGTGTACTTGGCGTTCTTCTCGGGGAAGAAGCCAGTTGTGCGGGCCGCGGCAAGTTCGCGCTCGTAGGCCCCGGTGGCGTCCTCGTCGAAGGGGGAGACCGGGGTGGTGTTCTTCTTCGGCTTCTCGAACGCCTGCCAGTCCTCACGGTTCACGAGGTTGCCGAGGTCGGTGACGCGCCCGGCGGAGAGGTCGTCGAGGATGTGGTTGAGCCCGGTGACCGCCCGGTCCCAGAGTTCGTCGGTGTCGGCCGCGCCGGTGTCGGACGGTTCGACGGTGAGCGTCTCCTCCGCGCCGAAGCGCTCGTCGGTGGTGTCGAGGCGGTTGTCGCGCAGGTTGAAGTAGGCGACGGGGATCTCGGCGAGGCGCTGCGGCGTCTCGTCCGGAGACGCGGTGTTCTCGGACGCGACCGAGGCGGCGTAGACGGCGAGCTGCAGGGCGGTACCGTCCTGCACCGCGTCGCGGTACTTCTTGCGCGCGAAGGTGTACTTCAGGTCGATGACCCCGGGCGTGCCGTCGGCCATGACCACGTCCATGTCGCGCAGCCCACCGAGTTCGAGCTCGGTGCCGTCCGGTCCGTGGCTGCCGGCCAGCGCGGTGGTGAAGGACGCCTCGACCGCTCGGATGGCCACGCCGGCCTCGGCGAGGGTGGTGAACAACCCGGCGATGGACTGCTCGGCCAGGGCGAGGGTGGTGCCGAGCTCCCGGCTGCGCCCGGGCATCTGCAGTTCGGCGGCGTACCAGGGCAGCAGGCGGCGTAGCTCGGCGGCGATCTCGTCGCGGCTGGCGAGGATCGTGACGGGTTCGCCGGCGTTGTCGTCGAGATGCCGGTTGACGATGTTCTCCACCACCGTGTGCAGCCATGTGCCCACCATCTGGTTGCCGCTGGGGATCGTGGCCAGCCCACCGGCACGGATGCCCAGGCGGCGCTCCAGCAGCCACTCCAACGGGTGGACCAGCAGCTTCTCCCACTGCGAGAAGCTGATCCGGGTGGGCAGCAGGTGCTCACCGGCGGCGACGGCCCGGGAGATCGGGTCGGGCACGTCGATGGTGACAGGTTCGGGCACCGTGCGGTGGGCCTCGGGGAGCTCCGCGGCACGGGTGGCGGGCTCACGGCCCTGACGGTGCAGGTCGTCGATGAGGAAGGTCAGCGCCGGGTGCTGCGAGGCGGCCTCCCCGTTGATCGAGGCCACGGTCAACGCGGTGACCGAGTGACGTCGGCGCAGGGCGCGCAGCTGGGAGTCCAGGGCCAGCCGGGCCTCGGCCTCCGGGTCGGGCAGGATCACACCGGCCGCAGTCAGCCACTCCAGTTCGGCGGGGCGCACACGTGCCCGGGGCGTGGCGGAGGTGTCCACCGGCAGCCACCACACCACCGGGGCACTGCCGGTGCCCAGGTGTGCGGGGTCGGTGACCACGTCGGCGACCTCGTCGGCGCGGGCGTTCATGCTCAGTCCACCGGTGGCGGTGAACTCCGTGATGACCTGGTCGAGTTCTCTGGCGGACACCCGCTCGCCGAGTTGTTCGAGCAGCTCGCGCAAGGGGGCGATGCGCCCGCCGACGTCGGAGGAGACCGACTGCCCGCGGCCCTGGGAGGTGAACTGACGCTGCAGCCACTCCAGGTGGGCCGACACCTCGGCGGTGTCGTAGCCGGCGTCATCAGTGACGAGCGGACGCCGCCGAATCAGCTCGTCGAAGTCGGTGATCTTCTCCACCGCGGTCGGCTTGTCCTCCACGGCGGCCAGGGCCTCGGTGACGGCTGTGTCCCAAGCAGGCCCACCGACTCCGGGTTGCTGGTTGAGCGCGCCGACGAGCCGGGAGCGCAGCGCGCCGGGGACAAGGGAGGAGGTGGTGCCGTCCACGGTGATGCTGGTGTTCAGCAGGTCGACCAGGGCGTGGATGTCGTGCGGGGTGGTCATCGCCCGCAGGAACAGCGGGATCACCTGCGCATAGGACGACGCCTCCCGCGCCGCGACCCCCAGCGGGGCCTGCCCGGTGCGCACACGTTCGCGGTCCAGCAGGTCCGTGGAGTTCCCGGCGACGACAGTGTGGCGCGTGGAGGAGTCGGCGAGATCCTTCAGCAGCCGCGCGGCGACGGGGGAGGCGTCCCACACCGTGTCCGCGGTGACCACGGTGAGTTCGTCCAGTGGTTCAGGTGCCGGCAGTTCGGTGACCTCCACACCGAGTGCGTCCAGGTTGCCCAGGATGCGCCGCCACACCGGCGGCAGGTCGGCGAGCTCACCGTCGACGTCGACCTGCTCGATACCCAAGGGCCAGGAGCTGGCGGACGCCACCAGGTCGCCCAACGCCCGATCGACGTCGCGCAGCAGGTCAGCCGTCCCCGGGGCCCAGCCCGGTTCCTCGGTGAGGGTCTTCTCCACGGCGGCGAGCACGCACAGACGCCGGGGTGCGCTGGGGTCTGCTGCACCGTCCCAACCGGCACGCACCAGTTCATCGCGCCAGCCCAGCAGCTCACGCGCCACCGTCCACGGGTCGGCGTGGAAGCTCGCCACCGGCCAGCTCTTCAGGTCGGCACCGGCGAGCACCCGGGTGAGCACCGCGCGGTAGGCGGCGATGCGCATCGGCTGGTCGCTCTCCGGGGCGGAGAGTGCCAGGCGGGTGGCGAGGATGTCGGTGAGCTGTGCGGGGCCGGTCGTCACGGAGCCGAGGCCGCCGGTGGTGGCGGCGGCGTCGACCCAGCGGGCGCCGTCGAAGCCCCAGCCGAAGGTGATGTGCATGCAGTGGTTCCTTAACGCGATTCAGGTGTCTCCGACATGCTAGCCGGTGGGACGGACATGAAATTCTGGGTGCGGATAAGAGGAGGTCAGGAGTCCTTCTTCTGCCTGGACTTGATGAAGATCCAGGAGGCAGCGACGAAGATGATGATGAAGACGGTGGTCAGCCAGAAAGGCACGGTTGAGCTACTGGATGGCAGTAGCTGGACGAGTCCTGGCACGGCGAAGACGATGGCCAGGACGCCGAAGGCGCGGTTCTGAGTGCTCTCATTCCTTGCTCGCAGATCTTCGGCGTTCTGCCGCTCCGTCTGCCGTTCGGCGTCGTCCTCACGGCGTTGCTTCTCCTCGCGGCGCACGTCCGCCTCACGCTGCTGTGCTTCGCGTTCCGCCTGGTTGCGGATCTCGCGGTCGAGCTCGATCTGACGCGAGTTGAACTGGGTCGTGTAGACCGCCTGCCGCAGCTCGAGTTCGTCCTTGACGTCGGCGTAGCGCCGGCCGGCTCCGGTGGCCTCGCGCAGCGACGTCATGAACTCCGTCTCGAACTCGCGGTCGGGGACGGCGTCGAACCACAGGCGGTCGCGGAAGCGTACGAAGTCGGACTGGATCAGTTGGAAGGTGTTGAGGTCGGAGGTGAGTGCGTGAGCCTCATCATCCGGAGCGGAGCACGGCGTGCTCGGGCGTCCCGAGGACGCGGTGGAGAACTTGATCGCGCGCAGCCGCTCGCTGACATTGGACAGCATCGAGGTGGAACGGTGGACCAGGATCGCAAGGTCGACGAACCGGGTACTGGACAGCATCCACGGCCGGCAGTCCTGGCGGGACGCCAAGGCGTTTCGGACGATGCAGGTTCCACTCGCCGTCGGAAGCATGGTCCAGTACTCGTAGCGACTGCGGTCCGGGGTGCCCTCGACATCACCGGAGTACCGCGGGATGCCTTCGGCGAAGTCGTCGGCGCCGGAACCGAGTTCCCAGGCCCACATGTCGAGTTCCCTCCACGCCCACTCCTCGTCCTCGGCGATGTCACCGAATAGTCGCGGTTGCGGATGGTCGCTGTGGCCGGGAATGGCGCACACGGTGCGCAGAGGCTGGTTGCTGCCCATCCCGCGCCAGACCGGGATCTCCTTGTCTTCACCGGGCAGGGTGGTGATCGGCGTGAGCACGTCGGAGTTCCTGTATCCGCCGTTCAGCCACCCACCTTTGTGGACGGTGGCGGAGAACGTGCGGTTTTCGTCAGCTTCCAGGGATGGGAAAGGTAGGCCCTCATTGAGGGCAGTGAGCGCCTGCTCGACGAAGAAGGGCAGCAACCGGACACCAGGATGGTTCCGCTTCTTGCTCCTCCACGGTGCCCGGAGATTGTCGGAGCCGCACTCGGTGTTGCCGTCCCAGTCTTCGATATCGACGACATTCCGTGAGCGGTGGAGCGACTGTGAGATTCTCTCGAGTGTCGGACCATCGCAGTTTTCCGCCACGACGTGGAGGACCAGGAAGTCGTGGGCGAGTTCACCGGCTTCCGACGAACGGAGTTCCTCGTGGAAGCGGTGGGTGACCATGCCCCTGTACTGCAGGAATTCGGCGCAGACCAGACTCACCGACGGATCCGCGGCACGACAGGACCCATCCGTGTCTGCATCGAGGATCCGGTACTTCGAGGTCGGGTGTGCAGGCTGTCCGTCCTCGCGGAGGTGCGTACCGGGCGAAGAAGCCTTGTAGGTGTCCGCGTCGAACATGAAACGGTGGCAACGAACATCATCGGTGGGGGCGGCGTGATCTCCGCCGGAGACGACCGCCCCCACGTTCCTGGAGACCGCGCCCTTGGAAGGGATTCCCTCGTCGACGGCGGAGCTGCCGACGGTCTGGCCGAGCGGGCCTTTGAACCTGGCGCTGGCGGACTGGTGGAACGTCCGCGGATTGTGGTCGTAGGAGGTGTCGCCGTCGCGATTGTAGTCCGGTGGGACGAATCGGCCGTCGATCTCGATGGGGGTCGTGATCGTCTGGATTCCCCGGAACCGGCCGGGGATCCAGGACGGACCGAGGTCGATGAACCTGTCGGCGGTGAGTGCCGGCGGGAGGCCGCGTGCGGGGAAGGGCAGAGCGATGCTGAAAACAGCGGCTCTCCAGTCAGGCAGCTCGGCGACGTCGTAGGAGTCGTCGAGCCCGAGTCGCATTCCGTGACGCAGGAAGTCCTGGTCGTAATCGTTGGTCTTCCCTGAGCTCCGTGCGGGTTTCGACTCCGCCGTGCCGGATTCCACCATCACCATTCTCCCTGTTCCCTCATTTCTTCGGATGTTGTATCTGACTAACGTTCTCATGCCCGGACCGCGATTGCCGGGCGAATGAGGAGTACTCCCCGGAAGTAGGTACGAAGATGATCAGAAAAGGATACTGTGCGTAACCATGGCAAAGAGTACTGAATATCAAGGTAAAGACCAGGGTAAGGACGTCGAGGTCAGCGTCGGAGGGAAGGGCGACTACTACGTCTACGCGTTGTCACGGCGTCCGGTGGAGGAGGGGTTCGACCTGCGGAACATCTTCTACGTGGGCAAGGGGAAGGGTAACCGGTGGAAAGCGCACTTCAAGGAGACGCTGGCGGACCTGCGACGGAAGCAGGACGATCCGGACGTGGTGCTGAGCCGGAAGAAGGAGGCGATCAGCGAACTCTACGAGACCGGTGGGGACGAACTCGACATCGAACGCCATGCCTACCTGGTCGAATGGGGGCTTTCGGAGGCAGAGGCCCTGCGCACCGAGGCGCTGGTCATCAAGATGATGAAGACCTACGGCAATGAGCTGACCAACATGGTGTCCGGCCACCATGAGGCCGAGGTTCTCATGCCGGCCGGTGAGGTTCGACGCTTCTACGCTGCGGAGAAGGAGCACGTGGAACGGTTGAACTCGGCCGAGTTGGCGGACTTCGCTCCCGGTGGTCCGCGCGCGGAAGATTGCGTCTGCGTGGTCGTGAAGGGCAGCAACGACGACAAATCCTTCAGGGAGGACGAGCTTGTCGAGGGACTTGGCGAGACCGGGTTCCAGACGGCATACGTCGGCGAGAAGGGCGAGACCCCGCGTCGAGGCTGGGATCCTCGCTGGCCCTGGAGCGACGAGGAGGCCCGCGAACGTGCCCGGCACTACTGGACTGCCAAGCCCGAGAACGCCGTGGTTCTCAAGGAGATCGCCGACGAGGGACGACTGCAGCTCGCCCTGGCCATCAAGGATCCGCGGGCCAAGGAGACTGTCATCCGCTACATCTGGGAAGTCGACGACACCGAGGAGCCGTGGCTCTGGTACCCATACGGCGACAACGACGCCGGCAAGGTGGGCTTTCCCCTGGGCAGGTCATACGACGAGTCCGAGGATCCCTGGCTCGGTAAGGCTCTGGTGCAGGGGGAGAAGGACTGGTCGATCTTCGTAAACCGACAGTCCGGTATCTGCTACGTCAGTTTCGAGGACTGACCCCGGCAGAGCCGCACCAGCACAGCAGAAAACCCCGCCTCCGGTGTGAACCGGGAGCGGGGTTGACGGCGTGCGCGAAAAGCGCTGACTAGCCCTCGAGCTTGTTCAGCTGGGCAGCCAGGCCGGACTTCTTGTTCGCGGCGTTGTTCTTGTGGATGACGCCCTTGGTGGCGGCCTTGTCGTACAGGCGGCTGGTGGCGCGCAGCTGTGCGGTGGCGGCTTCCTTGTCGCCGGCGGCGATCGCGGACTCGAACTTGCGGGTCTCGGTACGCAGGCGGGAGCGGACGGCCTGGTTGCGCTGGCGGGCGGCCTCGTTGGTGAGGACGCGCTTCTTCTGCTGCTTGATGTTAGCCATGGGGCTTACCTCTTTCTGAACGGTGAATCGGTGATCGTTCGCCACTTCCACCCGGGTGAGCCGTGCACACGGTCTCTGACAACCAGCCCAAGGTCCTGCCGGTTGCGGTGCACACGCCGCGAGTGGTCGCGGGTCAACCTGACGAACACTACCAGTTCACCGCGGACCGCCGAAATCAGCGGCAACCATCATTCCAGTCCGTTCAGCTCACGCACCTCACGGCTCGTTCAGGTCGCGGGTACGCCGGTCGTCCGCCGGCGGGTACACCATGCGCTGCGGCATCGCCCCGGTCAACAGGGCCTCGATCTCCGCGGCGGCGTCCATCACCGCGCGCCACCGGAACTCCTTCGGCAGCCGGTCCACCGAGCCCAGCAGGCCGGAGTCCGGCAGGTAGGGGATCAGTCCGGCCCGGGCGATGGCCACCATGCCGGCGGTCATCGCCTCCTGCGCCTGGACCTCGGTGAAGTGCCGGCTGGTCATCAGGTCCGGGTCCACCAGACGCGACGGCAGCCACCAGTGGCTCGTGGTCGGCATGTCCGGCGGCCACGGCATCGCACTGTCCGACCAGGTCCGCGGATCCGACCACACCTGCGGGGCATGGGCCAGGAAGATGTGCCCCAGCACCTCGGCGACCACCGCCAGGGACTCCGGCGCCCCCGGCCCGCCCAACTCCCGGGCCAGGCGCAGCACGTACCAGGCGGAGGCGGTGTCCAGCTCCACCGGCGGGACGGAGCCCGGCAGGGCGGTGTGCACGTTGAGGGTGAAGGGGCCGGTGCGTTCGACCTGCACGGGATCGTCCTGCATCTCCACGACCATGCCGATGCCGCGCAGCTTCTCCAGCAGCGTGGGCCACACCTCCGCGGTATCCAGGGGGGTGGTCCCGCCCTGCCGGTAGCCGGAGTCCTCGATGTCGGCGATGAGGTCGATGTCCAGCACGTAGGTCTCCGACAGGGAGACCCGCGCGGCACCGTCGGCGGCTCGGTAGCCGTTGGAGTAGGCCTCGATTTCCGGGACGAGACGGGCGGTGCGCGCGGTGTCGGTGGCGTTGTGCCGGTAGCGCGAGCGGTAGCGGCGGAAGATCTGCATCGTCGCCTCGATGGCGTCGGCCAGTGGCAGGTCGCGTTGGCGCACGGCGAAGTCCAGCAGCACGGGCACGGTGGCGTGGCGTTCACGCGCGTTGCGCAGGCTCCACAGCTCGATCTCGAGGGCCTCGAAGGGTGTCATGCCGGATGTCATCGTGTGTTCGCCTGCCTTTCTGTTTTGCAGACGATAGGACACGTGGCTACCAGGGATCTCCGGCCTTTTCGCCGTGTTCGTTCCACAGTCCCGAACACCCGCGGCGGTGCGTGCCCACCAGGTGGGTGTCCACGATGCCCACGGCCTCCATCAGTGCGAACATGGTGGTGGGCCCCACGAACACGAAGCCCTCCTTCTTCAACGCCTTCGACAGCGCCACGGACTTCGGCGAGGTCGTCGGCACATCCTCGGCGCGCTGCGGCACCGGGGTGCGCGCAGGACGGAAGGACCATACGAACTCTGCCAGTCCGGTGCCGGGCCCGTGGCGTCCGCGCAGGGCGACGGTGGCCCGCGCGTTGGTGACCGTGGCCCGGATCTTGCGGGCGTTGCGCACGATCGCGGCGTCCTGCAGCAGTTCCTCGACCCGGTCCTCGCCGAAGTCGGCGACGGTGTCCGGGTCGAAGCCGGCGAAGGCGGCGCGGAAGGCGGGGCGTTTGGCCAGGATCGTCGCCCAGCTCAGCCCGGACTGGAAGGCCTCCAGGCTGATGCGTTCGAACAGGCCGCGTTCGTCGGTGACGGGCACGCCCCACTCGGTGTCGTAGTAGTCGCGCAGCAGGTCGGACGCCTCGGCCCACGCCGGACGCACCGGTTCCATTCTTCTACCCCTTCAGCCCGGTCTGACGCAGCGTGATGTTCAGCCGGCCGTGGATCTCCAGGTCATAGGGCCCGGTGTTGGGGTACACCTTGGTCACGCCGTGATAGTTCTGACGCGCGGGCCCACCGAAGACGAACAGGTCGCCGGACGCCAGCCACAGGTCGGTGTAGGGGCGGTTGCGGGTCTCGGCGTTGCCGAAGCGGAAGCGGCAGGTGTCGCCGATGGACAGCGACACCACCGGCCCGTCGGAGCGCTCGTCGGCGTCGCGGTGCATGCCCATCTTCGCCGCGTCGTGATAGTGGTTCACCAGGGCGACGTCCGGAGTGTAGGACGCCGCGAGCGCGGCGTCCCCCGTCGTCTCCACGACGGCGCGCCGTCCGAGTTCCACCAGCCAGTCCGGCACGGGCAGGACGGGGGCGTTGTTCACGTCGACCGCACGGCGGGTGTAGTGCCCGGGCGTCCAGTGCCAGCCGAGGCAGAGCATGGACACGCTCATCGGGTTGCCGTGGATGCGCGGGGAGTGCGGCGGGACGGGGCCCTTGGCCCACGCGGCGTACTGGGCGACGATCCAGCGCTGCTGGGCGATGTCCAGCCAGGCGGAGCGGTGGTGGGCGCCGTCCGGCAGGTCGGAGGCGGGGGCGTGCAGGTCGAACAGGGTGGGTTGGTCAGTCATCACGACCATCCGTAGCTGCGGCGCAGGGCGTTGGCCAGGCGCTCGTAGCGGCGTTCGGGCATGGAGACGCCGCGGCGCTGGATGGAGGCCTCGGGGATCTCGATGGTGCGGTCGGCCCGGGCCCAGCACTCGTTGCCGCGCGGGTCCCACAGGCCGGCGCCGATGGACACCCAGTTGTCGTCCTCGGCGTGCTCGGGGTTGGAGCTGATCAGCATGCCCAGCAGGGTGTGGCGGTTGCGGCCCACGACCACGCAGGCGCGCAGTTCCGGGGTGGATTCCCGGTTGGGCAGCACGTGGTACCAGACGACCTCGCCGGGGTCGGCCTGTCCGTCCATGTCG
>JAKDIS010000031.1 GCA_030450335.1 Corynebacterium sp.
CTGACTCATGCCCCAGGTCAGGAAACAGCCGATTCTTGACCTGGGGCATGAGTCAGATGACATGGGGGCTGGTGCAGCAGCTTCACGGCTGGTCAGGCCCACGGGTCGATGAGGATCTTGCCGCGCCCGAAACCACTGCCGCCACCGCCAACACCACCGCCCCCCAGCACCCCGGGCAGTCCGTCCAGCCCGGTCTCCACGGAGACGGGGGTGTGCAGCAGGCCGCGTCGCTGCAGGTCGAAGACCGGGGTGAACAGCTCGGGGAGGAGGTGGCGCGGATGGGAGTGCACGGTGTCGCGTAGGCGGAGCATCTCCACGCGGGTTCCGCGTCGTCCGTCGAAGCAGTCCATGGGCAGCGGTTCACCGGAGAGCAGTCCGTAGAGCACCAGGGTGCCTCCGGGGGCCAGGGCGTCGACCAGGTCGGTGCCGAGAGACCCGCCGATGCAGTCGAGGATCACGTCCGGCCCGCCGGACGTCCCGAACCGCGACCGTAGCTGCGTGCGCCAGTCGGGCTCGGCGGTGCTGACCAGGCCGGACCACCGTTCGGGGTCGGCGACGGTGCTGCCCGGTGTGCCGCGCACCAGTCCGACCGGGCGCAGCGACGTCCACTCGGTCAGCAGCTCGGCCAGGTGCCCGGCGATGGCGGATGTCGCTGCGGTGACCAGTACGGAGGAGGCTCCCGCGCAGTGTCGTGTCACCAGCATGGAGGCGGTCAGCGGGTTGATGTAGGAGAAGCAGGCGGTGCGGTCGGACAGGTCCTCCGGCACCGGCACGCACCAGGAGTGCTCCACGGAGCGGCGTTGCTGCCAGCAGCCGGGCCCACCCAGCGGCAGGACGCGGCGTCCGACGAGGTCCCGCAGGTGGGAAGGTACGTCGCGCCCCACGGCCTCGACGACGCCGACGCCCTCGAAACCGGGGACCATCGGGAAGGTGGTGCGTGAGGCGTACGCCCCGGAGACCGTCACGGCGTCGGACGGGTTGACGGTGGTGGCGGTCATCCGGATGGTCAGCTCGGGGGGGCCGGGCGGGCCGGGCCCGGCGACGGTGTCCACGGTGACGACCTCGTCGAGCGGTCCCGGGCGGTCGGCGACTGCTGCTCTCATGGGGTGGCAGTCTAGTCTGCGGTGGCGGGGGTGGTTCACCACCCCAATGCTTACGGCGGTGATACGCATCACCATAGAATGGGTCGGCATGACCCTCGGCTTCCTCTTCTTCCGTCCTTGTGCAGGTGACAGCTACCGTCCCGACGAGGATCTCGTCGCCGAGGCGCACAGGATCCACGAGGAACTCGGCGACGACATGAGCGCCACCACCCACCCGGAGGCGTTCCGCCGCGGTGGTGGGGACCCGCACCCGGGGCGTCCTGCGCCGCGGTCGGTGGCGGCCCTGGCGGCGTGGGTGGACGAGCACTGCGACTTCGGCGGCGTGGGGGTCGCCGGGGTCGACTCCTTCACGGTGCTGGAGTACCCGGTGGTGCCGGCGAACGACGTGCTGCACGTGGTGCTGCCGTTCTCCGAGGCGGCGACCACGGGCCCCGTGCTCCAGGACAAGGCCTGTGAACTGGGGTTGTGCATGGTCGACGACATGGAGCAGATCTGGGTGAACCCGACCGGGGTGGACCGTGGGCTGCGGATGCGCTCGTCGGTGGGCACGGTGACGTTGCACGTGGACGCCGGCAGCGTGCACGCCACGCTCGCCGCGGACGCCGACCGGCGGGAGCGTTCCGACGACGGCATCCCCTACGTGGTCGTGGAGTCGGGGTTGGCCGGCGGGAAGTCGGCGTTGGAGGCGTCCGCGGTCGGGCACGTCACCTTCGTGCAGGCCGCCCGCCTGGGCAACGGCTGGGTGGTGGAGTACCGGACGCGGCGGTCTCACTTCCGGCGGCACGCCGGGGACCTGGCGTCGGTGGTGCAGGACGTCGCGGCGTTCGCCGACGGCGACGCGTCCTTCCTCTCCCTCGGGTGGGACGACGCCACGGCGGAGACGGTGCAGCGGTGAGTGCGCGGGACGCCCCGACGCGGGTCGTCGCCGACGTGGACACCGGTATCGACGACGCGTTGGCGCTGGTGTGGTTGGCCTCGAAGCATCGGTCGGGTGCCATTGATCTGCAGGTCACGACGTCGGCGGGCAACACCACCGCGGCGCTGGCGGCGCGGAACTCGCTCGAAGTGCTGCGGGTCGCCGGGGCGTCGGACGTGCCGGTCGTGGCGGGCGCGCAGGCGCCGCGGGTGCTGCCGCTGACGACCACGCCGGAGACGCACGGCCCGGAGGGGTTGGGGTACTGGACGCCGCATGTGCTGAACGTGCCGGACGCGTCGGACGCTGCGACGGCGGTGGCGGCGTGGCGGCGTGCCGCCCCGGACCACCTGCTGGTGGCGGGGCCGGCGACGAACCTGGCCTACGCGGTGGAGCGCGCCCCGGAGGTGCTGCGCGGCGCGCAGGTGACGCTGATGTGCGGGGCGTTCACCTACCCGGGTAATACGACTCCCACGGCGGAGTGGAACACGTGGGTCGACCCGCACGCGTTGTCCTTCGCGCTGGAGAACTGGCCGGAGGGGGCGGTGCCGCCGGTGATCTGCCCGTTGAACGTGACCGAGCAGGTGCTGTTGACCCCGGAGCGTCTGGAGGCGATGCTTGCCGGGTTTGCCGGTGAGCTGCCGGACCTGCTGCGCGACGCACTGCGGTTCTACTTCGAGTTCCACGAGTCGGTGGGTGTCGGCTACCTCGCGCAGATCCACGACCTGGCCGCGGCGATGGTGATGCTGGGGGAGGTCGGGGCGGACTTCCGGGCGGCGACGGTCGCCGTGGAGGCGGAGTCGGCGCTGCTGCGCGGCACGACCGTCGCCGACTGGATGGACGGCGGCGCGGCGGGCACAGAAGACACGGCGGTGGGACCGTACTGGGGACGTCCGGCGAATGCCCGCGTCCTCACCGGACTGGACCCGGACGAGGTGTCCGCCCGGTTCGCCTCTGCGCTCACGGTCACAGGTACCAGGAGATGACGAGGTCGCCGAAGAACCCGAAGAGCACGCCCCAGGCGATGATCGCGACGCCCTGGAACAGGTAGACGGCCCGCTTGTCCGCGCCCAGGGCCACCAGCGTGGGGCCGGTGATCTGGCTGGCCAGGATGATCGGCCCCAGCAGGGAGACGCCGGGCACGCCGAGTTTCTCGACGTAGCGGGCGATCTTCCGCTGGCGGTTGCTCGTTGTCTTTTCGCCACCGCGCCTCGAGGTGGTGGCACGGCGGGCACGGGCGGCCAGGGCGATCAGGGCGAAGGTGGAGAGTACGTTGCCCAGCACAGCGGTGGCGACGACGGCGGCCGACGGTTCGATCCCCAGGGCCACGCCGAGGAAACTGCCCAGGTAGGACTCGATGAAGGGCACTGCACCGGCGAGCAGGATCACGAGGAACTGCTGCCAGGGCTCCACCGAGGCGGCGTACTCCGCGAAGCGTTGGAAGAGGTCTGCGATGGTGTCGGAAATCATGCCCCCGATTCTGCTGGCGGTGACTTCCCCCAGGTAGGGCCACCTGTCAGGGATGCGACTGACGGATGTCATCGCCGAGCAGGTCCTGGGTGGGCCGAATACGCTGCGGGAGGGGGACCTCGGACGGTAGTTTGATCCTCAAAGCGCAACAGTGTGACCGTGGCCACCGCACGGTGGTCCCGGGAGCCGACGCGAGAGCCGAGAGACCAGGAGAGCCACCGTGCCAGTCGCGAGTCCCTACCCCCGCATCGACGTGCCCGACATCAGCGTCTACGACCAGGTCTTCGGGACCCTCGCACCCGGCGACGAGGAGCGTCCGGCCGTCACGGACTCCGCCACCGGCGTAACCGTGAGCTACGGTGAGCTGCGCCAGCAGGTCGACCTCTTCGCCGGGGCGCTGGCCGCCCGCGGGGTGGGGGTGGGAGACGTCGTCGCCCTGCACTGCCCGAACACCCACGCCTTCGTCGTGGCCTTCCACGGCATCCTGCGCGCCGGGGCGACGGTGACCACCGTCGGTTCGCTGAACACCGCCGAGGACGTGGCCAAGCAGGTCACCATCGCCGGGGCGTCCCTGCTGTTCACCGTCGAGATGCTCGGCCCCAACGGCGCCGACGGCGCCCGAAAGGCAGGGCTGTCGGACGAAGCGATCGTCGACCTCACCGACGGCACGCAGGGCCTGGCGGCGATGCTGCAGCAGGGCCACCCGGCCCCGGAGGTGACGATCGACCCGGCGTCCCACGTGGCCGTCCTGCCGTTCTCCTCGGGCACCACCGGTGTGCCCAAGGGCGTGCGGCTGAGCCACACCAACCTCGTGGCCAACATCCTGCAGACCCTGCCGCAGCTCACCGAGAACGGGCAGGACCGCAACTCCTCGGTGATGGCCGTGCTGCCGTTCTTCCACATCTACGGGATGAACACGGTGCTCAACACCACGCTGGCCAACCGGGCGCACCTGGTGACCATGCCCTCGTTCGACCTGAAGACCTTCCTGGAGCTGCACCAGGCGCACGGCATCGACTTCTCCTTCGTGGCCCCGCCGATCGCCGTGGTGCTGGCGAAGCACCCGCTGGTCGACGACTACGACCTGGACAAGCTCAAGACCCTGCTCTCCGGCGCGGCCGCCCTGGACCACGCGCTCGCCGCGGCGGTGCAGGAGCGTCTCAGCGTCACGGTGGTGCAGGGCTACGGGATGACCGAGACCTCCCCGGTGACCCACACCGGCATCCGTGGCACCACCCCGTTGGAGTCCATCGGCCTGCCGGTGGCGAACACCGAGTGCAAGGTCGTGGACCTCACCGACGAGGCCCTCGGCGAGATCCTGCCGCCCGGCAACGCGGGCGAGAAGTCCGACTCCGGTGAGATGTGGGTCCGTGGCCCGCAGATCATGCTCGGCTACCTCGACAACGAGGAGGCCACACAGAACACCCTCGTCGGCGACGGCTGGCTGCGCACCGGTGACGTGGTGGAGTACGACCACGAGGGCAACGTGTACGTGGTCGACCGGGCCAAGGAACTGATCAAGTACAAGGGCTACCAGGTCGCCCCGGCGGAGCTCGAGGCGTTGCTGATGACGCACGAGGACGTCGCCGACGCCGCGGTCGTCGGTTTCATCCGTGAGGAGGACGGCGAGGAGCTGCCGCGCGCCTTCGTCGTCGCCCAGGTGCACGACGGGGAGCCGGTCACGGTGGACAAGGACGCCTTGATCGCGTGGGTCGCCGAGCAGGTCGCCCCGTACAAGAAGATCCGCATGGTGGAGGTCGTCGACGAGATCCCGAAGTCCGGCACCGGCAAGATCCTGCGCAAGGACCTGCGCGGGGTGCCGGTCAGCGGGTAGCGGCGTCCCCGCTCCGGCACACGGTGCGGGACTCGGGCCCGTTCGTGAACGCAGCATCGTATAACCTGGGGAAAAACTCAGTGAACCACTGTTCAACCGGCAGTGGCGCAGATGCCGACGGCGGTCCGCCCGCCGGGGACAGGAGCGAACGATGGCACTGATCTACCTCGTGCGTCACGGCCAGGCCGGCGCAGGGATGTCCGGTTACGGCGGTGCCGGTGACGAACGCTCGGTGCAGAGCCGGTACGACGGGCTGACCGACCTGGGACGACGCCAGGCGGCGACGGTGGGCGAGGCCCTGGCCCGTCGTCTCGACGGTGGCCCACGCTTGCCGGTGATCTGCGGCCCGCTGCACCGCCAGCACGACACGGCCGCCGCCGTCGCCCGGGCGCTGGACGGTACCGAACCGGCCGCCGAACCTGTCACCGACACAGCGTGGAAGGAGCTCGACTCCGACTCCGTCGTCGTGCCGTGGCTGCGTCGCAACCCGGAGACCGCCGCGCGGTTGAAGGCGGCGACGGGGCACGATGAGGACGCACCGGACGCCGCCCCGGTGATGCGCGAGGTGCTCGCCGGCGCGATCGGGGAGTGGGTCGGCGGGGAGAGCTTCCGCCAGTTCCGGGCCACGGTGCTCAGCGGACTGACCCGCGCCGCAGCATCCGCACGCCAGGACGGTGGTGCGGTGGTCGCCACGTCCGCCGGGGTGATCGCCACCTGCACCGCGGCGGTGTCAGGCCTGTCGCGTCAGGTCGTCCCGCCGCTGATGGGGCGGGTGTACAACGCCTCGGTGACGGTGATCAAGGTCACCGACGAGCCGCGGGACCCGCGGGCGGGTTACGTGGGGGCGGAGCTGGTGTCGTTCAACGAGTACGCGCACCTGGACCGCACCGACGCCACCGGCGCCCGTCCGGAACTCACGCTGCTGTAGTGGACGCGACACCGCTCGCCGAGCAGCTGAGTACCCGTATCGTCGACGACCTGCGGCGCAACGGTGCCGTGGAGGGCACCCGCCTGGTGGAGCGCAACCTGGCCGGGCAACTGGGGGTGTCGCGCACGCCGGTGCGTGCCGCGCTGGCGCTGCTCGTGGAGGCCGGGACGGTGCGACGCGACGGCCGCGGCCACGTCCTCGCGCAGCTTCCGCCCGCCGGGCAGGACGCGGGGCCGGAGGAGGCCGCCTACCTCGCGATCGCCGGCGACCGGCTCGACGGGGAGCTGGGCGAGCAGGTGACCGAGAACGCGCTGATGCGACGCTACGGCCTGGGCGCCGGGCAGCTGCAGCAGGTGCTGCGCCGCATCGCGTCCGAGGGGTGGGCCGAACCCGCGCCGGGCTACGGGTGGCGCTTCCGCGAGGTGCTGACCTCGTCGGACGCCTACCGGCAGAGCCACCGCTTCCGGCTGATCGTGGAGCCCGCCGCCTTGCTGGAGCCCGGCTACCGGGTGGACGTCGCCGAACTCACGGCGCGCCGCGCCGAGCAGGTCGCCCTGGCCGACGGGCGTGCGGCGCAGGTGAGCGTACCGGAGCTGTTCGACCTGAACTCCCGCTTCCACGAGGTGCTCGTCGCCGGCGCGCACAACCCCTTCCTCGTGGACTCGGTGGCGCGGGTCAACCGGCTGCGCCGCCTGCAGGAGTACCGCAGGACGCTGCGTCCGGCGCGCGCGCAGGTGCGCTGCGCCGAGCACGTCGCGATCGCCGACCTGGTGCTGGACGGACGCCTCTCCGAGGCGTCCGCCCTGCTCGGTGAGCATCTCGGCGGGGTCGCGGAGGAGAAGGGGAGGTAGGGACGTCTACCGGTCGTTGGGCCGGTCGCCCAGCTGTGCGGTGACCGCCGCGGCGAACTCCGCGGTGCCCAGCGTTCCGCCGAGGTCACCGGTGCGGGTGGCGGGGTCGTCGAGGACGGCGTCGACGGCGGTGGTGAGTTCGGCGGCCGCGGCGCTCAACGCCGGCCGGTGCTTCTTGTTCCCGTACCAGTCGAGCAGCATCGCAGCCGACAGGATCAGGGAGGTGGGGTTGGCGATGCCGCGGTCCTGGATGTCGGGGGCGGAGCCGTGCTGCGCCTGGGCGACGGCGATGTCCGCGCCCACGTTCAACGAGCCGGCGAGGCCGAGGCTGCCGGAGAGCTCCGAGGCCTCGTCGGACAGGATGTCGCCGAACATGTTGGTGGTGACCAGCACATCGAACTCCTGCGGGCGGCGGATGAGGTGCGCGGCCGCGGCGTCGACGATCAGCTCCTCCAGCTCCACGTCCGGGTAGTCGGCGGCGACCGCGCGGACCTCGCGCAGGAACAGGCCGTCGGTGAGTTTCAGGACGTTGGCCTTGTGCACCGCGGTGACCTTGCCGCGGCGGGTGCGGGCCAGGTCGAAGGCGGCGCGGGCGACCTGACGGCTGGCGTGGGCGGTGATCTTGCGCAGGCTGAAGGCGGAGTCCTCGTCGGGCATGAACTCGCCGCCGCCGGCGGCCATGTTGCGGTCGGCGTAGAAGCCCTCGGTGTTCTCCCGCACGATCACCAGGTCCATCGGGTCGCGCAGCACGGACAGCTGCGCCAGGCCGGGGCGGGTGCGGCACGGCCGCAGGTTGGAGTAGAGGTCGAAGGTGGTGCGCAGGGCCCCGGAGGGGTTGACGCCGCCCTCGGACGCCGGCGGGTAGTCGTAGTGGGACACCGGGCCGAGGATCACGCCGTCGACCTGCGGGACGCGCTCGAGGACGCGGGGCGGCAGGGTGGTGCCCTCGGCGGCGAGGGAGGCCAGGCCGACGGTGTCCTGCTCGACCTGCAGGCCCAGGTCGCGGGTGGTGTCGAGGTGGTGCAGGACGTCGAGGGTGGCGGTGGTGATCTCCGGGCCGATGCCGTCGCCCGGGAGTGTCAGGATTCTCATGGTTGGTACTTTACATGAGTGAAAAACCAAACGGAGCGGCGGCGGGTTCCGTTCCCCGCGGTCACTACCGTGAGGGCACTGCCTTCCCGTCCAGCACCTTCCGTACCTGCACAGCCAGGGCGAGGCCGTTCAGCGGGCCGTCGAAGCGTGAACCGTTGACGTACACGACCGGTTCGGAGCCCACGTCGGCGTCCTCCAGGTCGAGGTTGTCGTCGTCGACCCGGCTCACGTCGACCTGGCGGGAGATCCTCTCCTCGAACTCCTCCACGTCCAGACCGATGGTCGTGGCAGACTCCCGCACGGCGTCGTTGTCGATCTCGCCACGGACCTTGGTCAGTTCGTCGTGCATGTCCCAGAAACGTCCCTGCGCCCCGGCTGCCTCGAGCGCGAGCGCCGCGGTCAGCGACGCGTCCGACGTCGTGTGGTGACGCAGCACGAGCTGGAGCTCGTCACCGTACTTGCGGTGCACGTCGAGCAGCGCGTCGGCGGTGTCGTGCCGGTAAGTGAGATTCATCGCGGCGTAGACGACGATGCTCGCCGGGGCGTCCTTCGGGCCACGCACGTGGTCGCCCTCCGGCGAGACCGCCCTGGTGAGCGAGGTGCCGGCGGGCACCGGCAGCGGCCGGGCGCGGTCGCCGAGGCGGAACACCACCCAGGCGAGGAGCAGTGCGATGGCGGACGCCAGCAGCACGCCCACGCGCGCCTGGTCGGCGTGCGTCTCGTCGGGGATCGCCAGGCCCACGACCAGCAGCGAGATGGTGAAGCCCATGCCCGAGAGCACACCGGCGCCGGCGATGCGGGGCAGGTCGAGACCGGGCAGCCTGGCCGACGGGATGAACCGCAGGACGAGGAAGGACGCCACGGTGATGCCGACGGCCTTGCCGACGACGAGGCCGAGCACCACGCCCCAGGTCAGCTTCGAGGTGAAGGCGTCTCCCAAGGCGTCCGAACTCAGCGCCACGCCCGCGTTGGCCAGCGCGAACAGCGGCACCACCAGGAAGTTCACGTACGGCGGCAGGACGTCCGACAACCGCTGGTTCAGCGGCACGGTGTAGGCGACCACCGAGCGGACGTTGCGGGCGATGTCGGGCTGCGGCGCCTGCCGGAAAAGGTGGAACGCCGTGGACGCCATCGCCATGTCCGACCGGCGCGGAGGGTAGACCGGGAGCAGCAGGGCGATCAGCACACCGGCCAACGTGGCGTGCACGCCGCCGGTGAAGAAGCACGCCCAGGTGTACACGCCGAGCACGGCGTAGGGCAGGACCCGCCAGATGTGCGCGCGCTGCAGGAACCAGATGCCGACCAGGCCCAGGAGGCCCAGCAGCAACGCCCCCACGTTCAGCTCGTCGGTGTAGAACACGGCGATGACCGACAGTGCGCCGATGTCGTCCACCACGGCCAGGGCCAGCAGGAAGATCCGCAGGCGCGGCGCATTGCGCGGCCCGATCAGGGCCAGCATGCCGAGGGCGAAGGCGGTGTCGGTGGAGATCACCGACCCCCAGGCTGACGAGTAGTCCTCGCCGTGGGTGACGGCCAGGAAGATCAGGGCCGGCACGATCAGCCCGCCGACCGCGGCGACGACGGGGAGGATCGCCCGCTCCCGCGTGCGCAGTTCGCCGAGGGTGAGTTCACGGCGGACGTCGAGTCCGACCATGAGGAAGAAGAAGGCCATGAGGCCCTCGTCGACCCAGTCACTGAACTCGAGGTTGAAGGAGAAGTTCCCGACGGTGAACCCCACCTCCGTGCCCCACACGGTGTCGTAGCTGGTGCCGACGTTGGCCCAGACCAACGCGGCGACGGTCGCGGCGACGAGGGCGAAGGCCGCGTAGGTCTTGTTGTTGAGTGCGCGGCGGACGCGGACCTTTCGGCGCAGGTTCCGGGGGTACTCGGGCACGGCGGTCGTCTCCTTCTCCGGGGGATGGTCGTGATCGGCCCCGCGGCAGGCGGGCGGGGAGAATCCTACGCCGCGCGGCGCTCCCGTGATCGGGTCTGCGACGCCGGTCATGAGCCGGGGTTTTCCGGCATTAGCGCGGTGAATTTCGCCGGGACGGGCCGATCGGGGAAATGCGCCGGGTTGCACGGGGTTGTGCGCTGGCCTATCGTTGTTCGTCTGTGACGTACACCACTCAAGGCTACTGAAAATCCCATACCGACGACGAAGCGACGTGACCCAGTGAATGAATTCATTTCCTCACGGTGGACCGACATTCTGTTCCGCTCCTACCAGCATGCGAGTCTGGTCGTGCAGGCGATCATCCTCGCCACCGTGATTGCACTGGTCATCGCCGTCGTCGTGACGAACTACCGTGGTCTGACCCCGGTCGCGAACGCGCTTTCGGCCATCGGGTTGACGATTCCGTCGTTGGCCCTGCTCGGCCTGGTGATTCCGTTGGTGGGAATCGGCACGCTTCCCTCGGTCTTCATCGTGGTTTTCTTCGCCACCCTCCCGATTCTGCGTAATGCGATTGTCGGGTTGCAGAGTGTCCCGGCGGAACTCATCGAGGCCGCCCGCGGTCAGGGGATGAATTCCCCCGCGATTTTCCTGCGGGTGCGGCTCCCGCTGGCGTGGCCGGTGATCCTCACCGGCGTGCGGGTCTCCGCGCAGATGTCGATGGGTGTCGCGGCGATCGCCGCCTACGCGCTGGGCCCCGGGCTCGGCGGGTACATCTTCACCGGTCTGAGCCAGATCGGCAGCGCCAACGCTCTGTACTACACCCTGGTGGGGACGATCGGCGTGGTGATCGTCGCGCTGATCCTGGACGCCGTCCTCGTCCTGCTGGGCCGACTCACGACCTCGAAGGGGATCCGCGCATGACGAACGACCGACAGAACTCCGGCGCCGAGATCGAACTCTCCGGCATCACCAAGCGCTACCCCGGGCAGGACGCCGCCGCGGTGGAGGACCTGAACCTCACGATCCCCGCGGGCGAGACCGTCATGTTCGTCGGGCCGTCCGGCTGCGGGAAGACGACCTCGTTGAAGATGATCAACCGGCTGATCGAGCCCTCGGACGGGGTGATCAGCATCGGCGGCGAGGACGTCACGAAGAAGAACCCCACCGAGCTGCGTCGCAACGTCGGCTACGTGATCCAGGGCGGTGGCCTGCTGCCGCACATGACCGTCGCGCAGAACATCGGACTGGTCCCCGGGCTACTCAAGTGGGAGAAGAAACGCATCACCGCCCGGGTCGACGAACTGCTCGACCTCGTCGGCCTCGACCCGTCGGTCTACCGCGCCCGCTTCCCCCGGGAGCTCTCCGGCGGGCAGCAGCAGCGCGTCGGCGTGGCCCGCGGTCTCGCCGCCGACCCGCCCGTCCTGCTGATGGACGAGCCCTTCGGCGCGGTGGACCCGATCACCCGGCAACGGCTGCAGGACGAGATGATCAGCCTGCAGGCCGAGCTGCACAAGACCATCGTGTGCGTCACCCACGACATCGACGAGGCGGTGAAGCTCGGCGACCGTATCCTCGTGCTCAAGGAGCACGCCCGCATCGCCCAGTACGACACCCCGGACCAGATCCTCGGCAACCCGGCGGACGACTACGTCGCCGACTTCGTCGGCTCCGGCTCCAAGCTCAAGCAGCTCTCGCTGCTGCGGGTGGACGACGTGGGCTTCGACGAGTTCCCGACCTGCACCATCGGGGAGGACGCCGCGTCGGTCGTCGAGCGGGTGCACGCCGCGGGCGAGGACAGCGTGATCATCCTCGACGACCGGGGACGTCCCCACGACTGGGTCTGGCTGCGCGCCCTGCAGGGCGCCGGCACCGTCCCGCGTCCGGGCATCGACCTGGAGACCACCGTGGAGCGGCGCTCCACGGTGAACGACGCCCTGGACTCGATGCTGGTCTCCAGCCACGGCGGTGCGATGGTCACCGAACGTGGCCGCTACGTCGGCGTGATCTTCTACGAGAGCGTGACCGACTACACCCGCAAGCTCAACTCGGACGGGGTGGGGTGACATGCTGCGCAGGCTCTCCGGGGAGGACAAACTCCTCATCATCGGCATCCCCGTCCTGGTCGCGGTCGTCTTCCTCGGCTGGGTGACCTGGCGGCAGACCGCCGACCTGGGGGACGTCGAGACCCGCGCCTTGGCGTGGGGCAGTGTGGCGACCATGGCGCGTGAGCACATCGTCCTGGTGGTGATGTGTGCGGTGATCGTGCTGGCCACGGCCGTGCCCGTCGGGGTGCTGCTCACCCGCCGACGCTCCCGCATCCTCTCGCTGTTGACCACGCTGATCGGCAACATCGGCCAGTCCGCGCCGGTCATCGGTGTCATCGTGCTGCTGGCGATCTGGCTGGGTTTCGGCACCCCCACGGCGGTGCTCTCGCTGAGCATCTACGCCTTCCTGCCGGTGCTGGCGAACACGGTCGCCGGGCTGACCGGTGTGGACCGCCAGCTCGTGGAGGCGGCCCGCGGCATGGGGATGTCCCCGGTGCAGGTGCTCTTCCGCGTGGAGTTCCCCATGGCGCTGCCGGTGATCATGACCGGTGCGCGGACCGCGCTGGTCCTGCTGGTCGGTGCCGGCGCGTTCGCCACCTTCATCGACGCCGGTGGCCTCGGTGCACTGATCCAGACGGGCATCACGCTCTACCGCTTCAACGTCCTGGTCTCGGGCGCGATCCTCATCGCCCTGCTGGCCCTGATGGTCGAATGGGTGGGCCGGCTGCTCGAAGTCGCGCTGACCCCGAAGGGACTCTGAGCCATGACCACCATGACTGAACGCGCCGCACCACGCGGCCACCGTGGCTTCCGTGCCTTCCGGGGCCTCCGTGTCAAGGTCCTCGCCCTGGTCACCGCGCTTTCCGCGGTGCTCGCCACGGCCTGTGGCCTGGGCACCGCCGGCGGCTACAGTCCCACCGGCACGCTCGCCGGCGACGTGGAGGACGTCGACCTCTCCGGTGCCACGGTGGCGGTGGGTTCGAAGAACTTCACCGAGCAGGTCCTGCTGGGCAAGATGGCGGTGATCCTCTTCCAGTCCGCCGGGGCGGACGTCAAGGACCTCACCAATATTCCCGGATCCTCCAGTGCACGTCAGGCCATGGTCGAGGGCGACGTGAACATGCAGTGGGAGTACACCGGCAGTGCCTGGACCACCTACCTCAACCACGACGACCCCATCCCGGACGAGCAGAAGCAGTACGAGGCGGTCCGTGACGAGGAGAAGGAGAACGGGCTGGTCTGGTTGCCGCCGGCGCCGATGAACAACACCTACGGTTTCGCCACGACCCGTCCGGTCGCCGAGGAACTCGGGGTGGAGACGCTCTCCGACCTGGCTGAGGTGCCGCGTGCCGAGCGCACGTTGTGCGTGGAGTCGGAGTTCGCCAACCGTAACGACGGCCTGATCCCGATGCTCGAGGCCTACGGGCTGACCCCGGCGGACGTCGACCAGTCGTTGATGGACACCGGTGCGATCTACGCGGCGACGGCCGGTGGCACCTGCAACTTCGGCGAGGTGTTCACCACCGACGGCCGGATCAAGGCGCTGGACCTGCAGATCCTCGAGGACGACAAGCAGTTCTTCCCGAAGTACAACCTCTCGGCGGTGGTGGCCGAGGGGCTCATGGACGAGTACCCGCAGATCGCCGACCTCTTCGGCCCGGTCTCGGAGAAACTGGAGGACGAGACCTTGATCGACCTCAACGCCCGGATCGACGTGGACGGCGAGGAACCCGTCGACGTGGCCTGGGACTGGTTGCGCGACGAGGGATTCGTGGAGGACTGACCCATGTGCCCGCGGTGAGGATCGCGGTGGTGACCGCGGCGGCTCGATGAGACAGCAACCCCAGGGGATGGTGGCACCAACCCCTGGGGTTGCTGCCTGCGCAAAGAGGAGATGCGAAGGTACCGCTTGACATTGTCAGGTACCTGCGTAGTATCTACATCAGCAGGTACCTGAACAACAGGTACCGCATCAACTCAAGGAGTGGACATGGAAGACATGACCGAGAACACCGAGAACGCAGCGAACATTACGGCGTCCCCGGATCTCGCCGACCGCCTCACCCACCTCGCCATGATGTTGCGGCGTATGGACATGATGGGTCGCGGGGGCCGGGCATTCGGCGGAATGCGCGCCGGTCAGGGCAGGGTGCTGCGCATCCTGACCCTGCGTAGCCCGATGCCGCAGCGTGAACTTGCATACATGCTGGGTGTTCGTCCCCAGTCGCTGAGCGAGCTGCTCGGCAAGCTCGAGTCCGCCGGGCTCGTGGAGCGCAAGCGTGACGAGACCGACCGTCGCACCTTCAACGTCGAGATCACCGAGGAGGGCAGGACTGCGGAGTCAGGCTTCCAGGAGATGGAGGATCCCTTCGACGTGCTGTCCGAGGAGGAGCGCGACCAGTTCGGCGAGCTGCTGGACCGGGTGTCGGACGCGGTGCGTGCGAAGTTCCCCGACGATTTCCGGGGCGACTTCCGCGGCGAAGGTGGCGGCGACGGTCGGGGCCGTGGTTTCGGCGGTCCGCACCCCTTCGGCGGCGAGCCCGGATTCGGTGGCCACGGCGGTCGTGGCGGACACGGTGGACGGGGCCGGCGTGGTGGTCGCGGCGGTCGTGGTGGTGAGCGTCCCGACGAGGACCGTGCCGAGTGGTGCGACCGTGAGGCCGGCGACATCCCGAATGGCGCTGAGGGCTTCGAGGAGCACGGGATGGATCCGCGCGCCGAGATGGGCCGGATGGCGATGTTGCGCATGGGCATGACGGGCCGTGACTTCGGCCAGGGCTTCGGCCGTGGTTTCGGACGCGGTGCCCGGTTCGCCTGATCAGGAACTGCGAGACAATAACCCCGGAGGTCGGTCACACCGACCTCCGGGGTTGCTGTCTCGCATTGGGTGCCACAGGTGCACCACTGGTGCGCCGCGGCGGGACGCTAGCCGGCGATCACCACGTCCAGCGTGCGCGGACCGTGCACACCCTGCACACGGATCAGCTCGATGTCCACGGTCGCGCTCGGTCCGGAGACCATCGTGACCGGGTGGTCGTCGAACCCCTCGCTGACCAGCCTGGTGATCGCCTCGGGGACGATCTCCACGATGTCGGCCACCTTGACCACCACGACGTGGTGGTCGGGGACCAGGGTCGTCGCGCGGCGTCCGGACTCCGGGCCGACCAGCATGATCGTGCCGGTGTCCGCCACGCTCACCGCCGAGGACGTCACCACGGCGGACACGTCGTTCATCTCGTCGAGTCCCACCGGGGCCTCGGTGGAGTCGTCGAGGATCTCGGCGTCCAGGGTGGACACCCAGTCGTGGTCGAGGGCGGCGGGCACCATGACACGGTGGTCGGCGGTGTTCTCGCCGGCCTTGTCCAGGAAGTGGCGGACGGCCCCGGCGATCTCCCCGGACGTGCCGTCGCAGCGCGTCACGGTGGCGTCGTAGTCCTCGAGCCGGTCGACCAGCAGGTCGACGAGGCCGGCAGCATCCAGCGTCCCCGTCCTGCGGTAGGCACGCGGCACGTCCACCGTCCCGGCACTGTCCTGCCCGTCGCGGAGCCCCAGCGAGGAGCGCACACGGGCCAGCACCTCGGTACGGGCGTCATTGCGTGAATCAGTCACCGGTCGGTCTCCTTCTGTTCCTTCTCGTGCTTGCGGAACCAGCTGCGGAAGGACTCCGCCGGTGGTTGGGGGATGTCGCGCGAGCTGGTCCACATCCCGGCGACACCGGGCAGCGAGGTCATCCCGGACGACGGGGTGACCTTGTGCACCAGCGGCAGTGCGCGCTCGGCCAGGCCCATGCGTCGGCCGTCGCTCATCAGCCACTTCGCGCCGTCCAACGCCGCGTCCAGCTGCGTGGACGGCACCGGTCCGCCGTGGTTGACCTCCTGGTCCTCGTTGCGCAGACGCGTGAGCATCTCCGGGATGTTGATCTTCACCGGGCAGGCGTCGTAGCAGGAGCCGCACAGCGAGGACGCGTAGGGCAACGAGCCGTTCGCGGACTCGTCCACCCCGGTGAGCAAAGGAGTGAGGATCGCACCGATGGGGCCCGGGTACACCGATCCGTAGGCGTGGCCGCCGGCGCGTTCGTACACCGGGCACACGTTCATGCAGGCAGAGCACCGGATGCAGTGCAGGGCCTGCCGCCCGTTCTCGTCGGCCAGCGCCCGGGTCCGCCCGTTGTCCAGCAGGATCACGTGGGCGTTCTGCGGGCCGTCGCCCGGGGTCACGCCCGTCCAGAAGGAGCTGTAGGGGTTCATCCGCTCACCGGTGGAGGAGCGCGGCAGCAGCTGCATGAACACCTCCAGGTCCTGGAAGGACGGCAGCAGCTTCTCGATGCCCATCACCGTGATCAGCGTCTCCGGCAGGGTCACGCACATGCGCCCGTTGCCCTCGGACTCGACCACGGACAGGGTGCCGGTCTCGGCGATGCCGAAGTTGGCGCCCGAGATCGCCACCTTGGTCTCCATGAACTTGCGGCGTAGGTGACGCCGGCTCGCCTCGGCGAGGTGCTCGGGGTTGTTGTCGAGGTCGGGGTCGACGTCCTCCATGCCGTTGAGGAAGATGCGGCGGATCTCGTCGCGGTTGCGGTGGATCGCCGGGACCAGGATGTGGCTGGGTTTGTCGCCGCCGAGCTGCACGATCAGTTCGGCGAGGTCGGTCTCGAAGGCCTTGACGCCGCGCGGTTCAAGGTACTCGTTGAGCCCGATCTCCTGGGTCGCCATGGACTTGACCTTGATCACCTCGCGCACGCCGTCCTCGGTGAGCGGGGCGTTCTCCTTGATGAGGCCCTCGACGATGCGGTTGGCCTCCTCGGCGTCGCGTGCCCAGTGGACGTGGCCGCCGCGCGCGGTGAACGCCTCCTCGAACTGCTGGAGCAGCTCGGGCAGACGCGACATCACGTCCTGCTTGACGGCGGAGCCGGCGTCGCGCAGCGCCTGCCAGTCCGGCATCTCGTCCACCCGGGCGGCCCGCTTGCCACGGATCGTCTGGGTGGCGTGCTGCAGGTTGCCGCGCATCTGCACGTTGCCGAGCTCGTGCTCGGCGACCTCGGGGAAGGGGTGGGTCTCCAGCAGGTTGCCGTGGCCGGGGACGGTGGGCATGCCCAGTACGGTGTGTGAACTCATCGCAGCTCACCTCCGGTGACCGTGGCGCCCTGGTCCTCCAGCAGCAGCGGGTTCTCCCTGGTGGACGCCAGGATCCGCGCCAGGTGCACCGCGGAGGGGACGCGTCCCTCGCCGGGCACGAGGCGTCCGGTGCGCGACAGCCCGCCGCCGATGTGCATCAGGCAGGACACGTCGCCGCCGGTGCACACCGAGGCGCCGGTGGAGATGACCGCCTCGACCTTGTCGCCGAGCATCGCGCCGGAGACCTGCGGGTTCTTCACGGAGAAGGTGCCGCCGAAACCGCAGCAGATGTCCTCGTTGCCGATGGTGCGCAGCTCCAGGCCGTCCACGGAGGCCAGTAGGTCGCGCTGCCGGTCGCCGAGGCGCAGCAGGCGCATGCCGTGGCAGGACGGGTGGTAGGCCACCGTGTGCGGGAACCAGCTGCCGAGCTGCGCGGAGGCGTCGGTGACGCCCTCGACGTCGGTGAGGAACTGGCACAGTTCGTAGGTGCGCTCGGCGATGCCGGTGGCGCGGGACGCCAGGTCGGCGTCGCCGTTGTAGTCGGCGATCATCGGGTGCTGGTGGCCGAGCGAGGCCACGCAGGAGCCGCTGGGGGCGATGGCGTAGTCCCAGTCGGCGTCCTCGAAGGCACGCACGTGGTTGCGGACCACCGGGTAGGCGTCGGTGAACTTGCCGGAGTTGATGTGCATCTGGCCGCAGCAGGCCTGACGCTCCGGGAACACCACCCGGTGCCCCAGCCGTTCCAGGATGTCGACGGTCGCCTTCGCCACCTCGGGATACATGGCGTCGACGATGCATGTCGCGAACAACGCGATCTTCATGGGAGTCGTCCCTCGTCTCAAGTCGTGGAGCACAGCAGCTCTTCTCAAGCTCGACTGGTGCTTCTGCCTGGGACGACCGGGGTGAGCGCACGCGCGGTAGTCAGCCGACGTGGGGATCGCGGACCTCCGGACCGTCCTGTGCCTCCACAGTAGTTCCCGGGGGAGGGACGGGGGACTACACCTGGTCGGGGCGGACCTCGATCGTCGAGCCCTGCGGCAGGGCCTCGAGCATGCGGATCCTCGCCAGGACGGGGTTCTGCTCCAGCACCTTCGCGCTGGCCAGACGCGCGCGGGTGGTCTTGACCTCGTTGCGGGCGCGCTCCAGGTCATTCTCGGCGAGGACCTTGGACACCACGGCCTCCTGCAGTGCCGAGGAGTACTCGGCGGGCAGGCTGACGTCCTTGAGCAGGACGGAGTCGACGGCCACGCCGACGGACGCGGCGGTGTCGCCGAGGGCGTCCTGCACGGGCGACAGGTCGATGCGCGAGCCGGCGAAGTCCTCCAGCGGCAGGGTGGCGACGAGTTCACGCAGCGCGATCTGGGCGGCGAGGTAGATCTCCTCGTCGGGGCCCTGCGCGGCGGAGACGTAGGTGACCGGGTCCACGGTGTGCACCGACATCGCCAGGGTGAGGGTCACCGGAAGGGCGTCGGACGTGGGGACGGTCTGCGGGTGCACGGTGATCAGCCGGCGACGGCGGTCGACCTGGCGGAAACGGTCGCCGGGACGCGCGACGGCCCGGGCGTCCAACCGCTCGATGCGTCCTTCCCGCTGCCGCAGGACGGCGTGGCCCGGCAGGGCGACGGGCGAGCGCAGCGTGCACGGCTGCCACCCCGTGGCGTTGGAGAGGGGCATGTAGAAGGACGCGCCGGACGTGTTCCGGCGGGAGCGGAGGAAACCCATGTGATCACCGTGGTTGTCGAGGAAAGTTGGAGGGGTTGCCGCCGGGCGGGTCCGGCGGGGGCGGGGCACCGGGGCGTCCCCCGCACCCTGGATCAAGCAGGGTGCGGGATCGGGCCGGGCCGCAGGCTCCTGCCGAAAGTGTTCCGCGCGACGGCAACCCATTCAAGGAGTGTGGGGACTCGAACCCCCGCCTGGTCAGGCGTTACCGTAGCGGTCCGCACCAGTTCAATCGGGAACACCCCGGAAGACCGGAAGCGCCCAGCAACCACGGTGCGGTGCTGAAGCCAGCCTAGCGCGGACGGTTGGCGATTGCAGGGGATTACGCTGCCGCCTGAATGATTCGCCGGCGGTGTGGGTGTGGAGGCGACCATGCGCCTGCGCTCCTGCTCACCTGTAGTTTGTAGAGGGGAATGCCGTGAAATTTTTGAGGTGAAGCACTGTTGTTCGGTAGTTCGTCGAGACCGGAACGTACGTATGTAACAGGACAGGTCACTGTGTGGCTACGTCGTGTCACGGGCGTCGCCGCGGTCGTCACCGCGGTGCTGACGCTAGCCATGTACCCGTCGATGCCAACCACCGTCCCGACGCATTTCAATGGGCTGGGACAGGCCGACGATTGGGGACCGAAGTACTCGCTCCTGATCATGGCCGGGGTGTTGCTGCTCCTGGTGGGAGCGCTTGACTGGTTGTCGCGGCGTCCCCGGCTGTTCAATTATCCGAGGGAGGTGACCGAGGCTAACGCACAGTCGCTCTACCGCATCGGCGAACAGATGATGGTGTGGACGAACCTCGGATGTACCGGGATCTTCGCGAGCCTTGTACTCTCCGTCGTGGCCGGGGTGAACGCAACCTTGTTGATCGTGCCCTGGCTCGCTGTATTGCTCGGGGCCGTCGCTGTCGGGATCGCGAGGATGATCAAGGTCGGTGGCTGACCTGCGGTGGCGGATGAACGCATCAGACCCCCGGCATATTGTTGGTTGCCCAAGGGGAGAACCATCAATATGCCGGGGGTCTTGAGGAAGTGATCGGGCCGTGAGGTCCGGACACCGAGTATCCCGGGGTACTACGAGGTGCGGATCACGCTGAGGCCGCCGAACTTGTCGAACCAGGAGCGCTTCTCCGGGTCGTTGGAGATCTTGACGCCGATGAAGATCGCGAGGCCGAGGTAGACGAAGAATCCGATGAAGGGGATGATCTGTGCGGCGTACCAGGAGTTACGCTTCAGGGAGGAGACGGCGTCCGGGTTCGAGCCGGCGGCGGTGACGACCTTCATACCCAGCAGTCGCTTGCCCGGGGTGGCGCCCCACGCGACCTCGCTGCCGACACGGGCGATGAACCAGACGATCAGGGAGATCAGACTCGACGTGAACATCGGGCCAGGCTCGAGTGAGGCAGTTTCGATGCCCAGCAGAGAGGTGATTGCAGTCGCGATGATTCCGATGATGACGCCGTCGATCAGCGTCGCGCCCAGCCGGCGGCCGGCGCCGGGGCGCGGGTTCGGCACCAGGTTGTTGGGGTCCTGGCCGTAGGGGTCGTTGTTGTAGGACCCGTAGGACGGGACGCCGTCGTAGGGGTTGGGGTTCGGGTTGTTCGTCATGGGACCGTCGTGTCCTTCACGTGTCGTGGGGGAGGTTGGGGAAGCCGAGGATGTCTACAGCATAAGGCAGCAACCCCGGGGGTCGGGATGACCAACCTCCGAGGTTGCTGCGTTGCAGCGCTCAGACGGTGCTGCTGTGGTGCGGCGGTGCTTAGGCGTTGACGCTGGCGCGGGCCTTCTCGGCCGCGGCGACGAGCACCTTGATCGAGGCGGTGGTCTCGTCCCAGCCGCGGGTCTTCAGACCGCAGTCGGGGTTGACCCACAGCTGGCGGGCCGGGACGGCCTCCAGTGCCTCGGCCAGCAGCGTGTCGACCTCGCCCTGGTCGGGGACACGCGGGGAGTGGATGTCCCACACGCCCGGGCCCACGCCCAGCTCGAAGCCGGAGTCGCGCAGTGCGTGCAGCACACGCATGCCGTTACGCGAGGCCTCGATGGAGGTCACGTCGGCGTCCAGGTCACCCACGGTGCCGATGAGCTCGTTGAACTCGGAGTAGCACATGTGGGTGTGGATCTGGGTGGCGTCCTGCGCACCGGCGGTGGCCAGGCGGAAGGAGCCCACGGCCCAGGCCAGGTAGGCGGGCTGCTGGGAGGCACGCAGCGGCAGCAGCTCGCGGATGGCGGGCTCGTCGACCTGGATGATCTTCGCGCCGGCATCGGCGAGGTCGGAGATCTCGTCGCGCAGGGCCAGGGCGACCTGGTCGGCGGTGGCGCCGAGCGGCTGGTCGTCGCGGACGAAGGACCAGGCGAGCATGGTGACCGGGCCGGTGAGCATGCCCTTGACCGGCTTGTCGGTGAAGGACTGTGCGACCTTGAACCAGTCGACGGTCATGGGCTCCGGGCGGGTCACGTCGCCGAAGAGGATCGGCGGGCGCACGCAACGCGAACCGTAGGACTGGACCCACGCCAGGTCGGTGGAGTGGTAGCCCTCGAGCTGCTCGGAGAAGTACTGGACCATGTCGTTGCGCTCGGGCTCGCCGTGGACGAGCACGTCGAGGCCGAGGGCCTCCTGGCGGTCGACGACGTCCTTGATCTCGTTGACCATGGCCTCGTGGTACTGCTCGGGCGTGAAGTCACCCTTGCGCAGCTTGGCGCGGGCCTGGCGGATCTCGGTGGTCTGCGGGAAGGAGCCGATGGTGGTCGTCGGCAGCGGCGGCAGGCCGAGCTCCTTGTCCTGCACCTCGCGGCGCTGGTCGAAGGGGTTGCGGCTGCGGTCGGCGTCGGTGACGGCGTCGGTGCGGGTGCGCAGCGCGCTGTTGCGGGTGCGCTCGGAGGCGCGGCGGGACGCCACGGCCTTCTCCGCCTCGGCGACGGCGGCCTTGTCGTCCTCGGTCTCGGTGCCGTTGAGCAGGCGGGACAGGACGGCGACCTCGGCGACCTTCTCGGCGCCGAAGGCGAGCCAGCTGCGCAGCTCGGAGTCGTCGTCGAGGCTGGTCTCCTGGGCGAGGGAGTAGGGGACGTGCAGCAGGGAGGAGCTGGTGGACACGCCGACCGGGCCGCGTGCGGCGAGGGCCTTGAGGGTGTCCAGGGCGCGGGCCAGGTCGGTGCGCCAGATGTTGCGTCCGTCGACGACGCCGGCGAGGATCTCCTCGTCGCCGGTCCAGGACGGAAGCAGGTCGGCGTCGGCGACGTTGGTGTCGTCGGCCTGACGCTCGTCGGTGCGTCCAGTCACGAGGTCGACGCCGAAGGCGGCGATGCCGATGCCGGAGAGGGTCTTGACGGCCAGGTCGCCGTCACCGAAGTAGGTCTGGACCAGCAGGTTGGTCTCGCCGGCGGCGGCCACGAGCTTCTCGTAGCCGGCGCGGGTGCGGGCCAGGAGGTCGGCCTTGCGGGCGTCGTCCTTGTCCACGTCGGTGACCAGGTAGGGCTCGTCGAACTGGACCCAGGTGGCACCGCGGTCCGCCAGGCGCGGCAGCAGGCGGGCGTAGGCCTCGAAGATCTCCTCGAGGTGGGCCAGGGCGTCCGAACCGTCGGTGGTGCGGGCGAGCGCCAGGTAGGTCAGCGGGCCGATGATGACCGGACGCGCGACGGTGCCGCGGGTGACCTGGTCGCCGAGGTCGGCGAGCAGGGCGGCGTCGTCGAGACGGAACTCGGTGTCGGCGGCGAGCTCCGGGACGATGTAGTGGTAGTTGGTGTCGAACCACTTGGTCATCGCGCTGGCGGGCAGGCCGGCGGTGCCGCGGGCGGCGGTGAAGAGCCGGTCGATGTAGGCGGGGAGTCCGTCGTTGCCGTGGTCGTCGATGTCGGCGACGCGGGTCGGCAGGGCGCCGAGGAGGGCGGAGGTGTCCAACATCGAGTCGTAGAAGCTACGGCCGATGGTGGGCACGGAGTCGAGGCCGGCCTGGGTGAGGTTGTCGGCCTGCTGGTTGACCAGCTGGGTGGCGACGGTGGCCAGGTTGCGTCCGGTGGACGCGTCCTTCCAGTAGGTCTCGAGGGCCTTCTTCAGCTCGCGCTTCGGGCCGATGCGCGGAACCCCGGCGACGGTGGCGTTGATCTGTGCGGTCACAAATGATCCTTCACATGTGGATGTACGGTTCTCGCCGTCGGCCGGTGAGTCACATGTGGGGCCCTAGAAGAGTTCTAGCCGCGCCTCGGGGTACGCCCCGGGAACGCGCGGACACGGTGCTCGCGTCGGAGACGCGGTTAGCGCTGATAGCGCTGATGACGACCGTGAACGGCAGACCACATGCTGCGGTTCATCACCGCAGGTTCCACCTCGTCCGGGGCTCCAGGAGGGGAACTCGACTCTCGTCGACTGCTTCGCGCCCAAGGTAACCAGTAGACCGCTTAGTCTGTCAAGTCCATCACGTTATTTCGCTCATGTCGCCTGGCGCACGGCCTGTTCAGGTCTCTCTGCAGACTCCTCGCCGCAGCGCAGGTTAGGTACCGTTAGTGCGCTGTCTGGCTGCAGGAATGGTTCGTGACCGAGCCATTGTGTTGCCAGCAAAAGTAGGTAGTGTGGCTCACAAGGAACTGCAGTGAGTGTAGCGAACCGCAATCCCTACGGAGTGAAAAATGTCCCGCCTCAAATGCCTGTCAGTGTTGCTGCTTCCCGCATTGCTGCTCGGATGTTCTGTGGAGAATCGGAACGACCAGGGAGGCGGGTCGGGCTCCGTAACGGACGCGGGTGACGATGAACCGCGTGATGACATGACCGACGAGCGCATCGTCCAGTGGGAGTCCGTCGAGGAGGTCGGAGCGACGAGTCTCCGGGTGCATTTCACGGCGGGGACCACCAGTTGTTACGGGACGCGTGCGGCCGTGCAGGAGGACTCCGATGAGATCCTCGTCGCGACGATCGTAGGCACTATTCCCGAGGCACATTCAGCGTGTGAGGACGTGGGACGGGCTGCCTCGCTGTTGGTTGAGTTGGAGGACGAGGTGGGTGACCGCGAGATCGGGCATCTCGAGGATGAGAGCATCCTGCGTCGGTGAGCCGGGCATGAGTTAGCTGACAGGTCGGGATGCGGGCTCAGGGAAAGAGCGCAGGGCGCAGGCCACTGCTCCGCCACCGGCGGTCAACTCCACCGTGGAGGCGTCGACGAGGACGGTGAGTTCACCGGGCG
>JAKDIS010000148.1 GCA_030450335.1 Corynebacterium sp.
ACGCGGGCGGTGGTCGCGCCGGTGACGATGAGGACCTCGATCGCGTCCCACCAGGTCACGACGGTGTCGTAGAGCTTCGTCGTCTCGGGCATGTTCGCGATCTGGGCGAAGTAGCCCATCCGCATTCGCTCCTGCCAGGCCTGGGCGAGGGTGTCGGTGGCCAGCAGGCGTCGGAGCTGCTCTTTGATGCCCCAGGCGGCGGAGAGCTCGTCGGTGGGGTCATCGGTGCGGAACACTGTCTCCAATCGCTCCCAGGCTCGCGGGGTGAGGGTGTCGCCGCCGCGCAGTAGCAGCATCCGGTGCGCCCAGGCCGGATCGTCCTTGCGACCCCGACGACCACGATGGTTGCGGGCGAGGCGCTGACGGACAGTGGTGACCATGTCGTTGCCCAGCTTGACCAGGTGGAACTTGTCGACCGAGACCGCAGCCCGCGGCAGCCAGGTCCGCAGCGCCTTGCGGAACGCGGCCGACGGATCGATCGCGACGATCTCGATCCGCTCCCGCCACCGCTCAGAACGCTGGCCGAGCCAGTCGCCAACCGCGGCGCTATCGCGTCCGTCGACGATGCCCAGGACCTGCCCGGTGTCCAGGTCGACCAGGGTCGTCATCCACGGCTCGAACCGTCGCCAGGAGCCGTGATCGGTACGGAACCAGCGCACCGACCGGTAGCGGTGCTCATCGATGCCCAGCCGCCTCACGCGCGTCGCCTCGACATCAGTCAGGACCACGGCAGCAGCTGCCAGGGCGGCCTGGACCAGCCACCACGAGACGCCATGAGCCCGGGCGACTTCCGAGGCGGCCCGGCCGGAGGTGATCACAGCGGAGACGACCTGGTCCCGTAGCCGGGTCGTGGAGCGTGCGTATCGAGGGATCTGCTCGGTGACCTCCCAGAACGTGCCCCTGCCACAGCGTTGCTCGAGGCAGAACCAGCGGCGCTTGGCCCAAACAACGACCGTCGCGCCGGCAACGGGGACGTCCCGGACCTGCTGTGACCGGCGCGAGTGAACCTTCGTCGCGAGCACTCCGCAGACCGGACAGCCCGGCGGGACGGTCGAGGCGATCACCACCCGCCGGTCCCCGTCGGGCAGGTCGATGGCGTCGATGACGCGGTAGTTGGGCAGGTTGAAGATCGTGCTCGCAGCATCGCGCTGCGAACCAGTATTCTCGTGCACAGGCTCGTGGTCCTCTGGGATGTGGATGTCTTGACAACACCCATCACAGCAGGGCCACGAGCCGTTCTACGTCAGCGACGCGACGCTCCCCATCACCACGAACCGGGAAGAGCCCGTAAAGTGGGCGGCGACGGGGTGGCCTCGACAGCGGGGCGCCATCGTCGTCCTTGCTCACAGCCCCGCGGAGGATCAGCCATGCACACTGCTGCTCAGCCGGATCATTCCTCGACCCCCGTCGACCCCGCCGCGCGGGACCTCGGTGTTGTGGTCGGATTCGACGGATCCCAGAACGCTGCGGAGGCGTTGGACTACGGCGCCGCCGTCGCCGCGCGCCGTGGCTGCCCGCTCACCGTCGTCATCACCTACCGGCCCGCGATCCCGGGATATCCCACCAACGACGAGCTGCCCCCGGACCCCGAGGACGTGGCGCGGAGGCAGCAGGCCGAGGCGGTGCTGGAAGGGGCCGCGAAGCGGCTGACGGAGCACACCGGCACGGTCTCCTACCTGGCCATCGAGGGTGACTCCGTGGGCGCACTCGTCGACGCCTCCGCGACGGCGCAGCTGATGGTCGTCGGTGCCCGCGGGCGGGGCGGCTTCCTCGGCCGGGTGCTGGGGTCGGTGTCCATGGCGCTGCCCTCGTACGCTCAGTGCCCCACCGTGGTCATCCCCGCTGAGCCGGAGCTCGGCGACGGCCCGGTGGTTGTCGGTGTCGACGGCTCAGCCCACAGTCGCCGTGCCGCCCTGTATGCGGCGCAGGAAGCGGTCGAGCGCGGCACCTCCCTGGTGCTGGTGACCGCAACGCAGATCCTCGACAGCGGCCAGTACTGGTTCCCGTTGCGCCCCAGCGATGCTGCGGAGCTCGCCGAGAAGCACCGGGCCGAGCCCCAGGACGACCTGGATCAGGAGGTCGCGTGGGTCTCGGAGCGCGTACCCGGCGTCCAGGTCACCGGAGAGGTCCAGGTAGGGGTGGCCGACGCCGTGCTCCACGATGCGGGGCGCGCGGCGCAGCTGGTCGTCGTCGGCTCCCACGGCCGTGGCCGCGTGGCCAGCGCCCTGCTCGGCTCGGTCTCCCGGGCGACGCTGCACGGAGCCCGACGACCGGTCATGGTGGTGCCGCCGCTGGCGGACGACCGTGAGGACTGATCACCGCAGGACCTCTGTCCTGGGCAGGGTCCTTCGACAGACTAGGCTGGAAGCGACGAGGATGGACTCGAGAGCGGGGCGCCATCATCGTCTTCACCCGGCAGCCCCGTGGAGGAACCGCCATGAACACTGAAGATCATAATGAGCTGCGTGAGATCCCCTTCGACCTCTCCACACGCGAACTCGGCATCGTGGTCGGATTCGACGGCTCACCGAACTCCGAGCTGGCGCTGGACTACGGCGTCGCTGTCGCCGGCCGCAGTGGTGCGCCGCTCACCGTCGTCACCACGTACAAGACTCCCTTCCCGCTCTACCCCAACTACGCCTCGCTCCCGCCGACGCAGGAGGTGGGCGCCAGCGAGCGAGCGGCCGAGGCCGCGCTGGAGGCGGCTGCGTCGCATCTCTCCGAGTACAGCGGTGAGGTCACGTACCTGACGATGGAGGGGGACTCCGTCGGGGCCCTGGTCGACGCTTCCGCGAAGGCGCACCTGATGATCGTCGGCGCCCGCGGCCGGGGCGGTTTCCTCGGCCGGGTGCTGGGGTCGGTGTCCATGGCGCTGCCGGCGCATGCGCAGTGCCCCACCGTGATGGTCCCGGTCAAGGCCGAGTTCGGCGACGGTCCGGTGGTCGTCGGTGTCGACGGCTCGGTCCATGGTCGCCGTGCCGCCCTGCATGCGGCGCAGGAAGCGGCCGTTCGCGGCACCTCCCTGGTGCTGGTGACCGCCATGCAGACGCCCGACACCGGTGACTACTGGTATCGGGTGCGGCCGCGCAGTGACTCCGACCTCGTCGACGGGCGACGGGCCGAGCTCCAGGAGGAGCTGCAGAAGGAGGCCGCGTGGGTCTCCGAGCACGTGCCCGGCGTGGAGATCTCGGGCGAGGTCCGGATCGGGACGCCCGGTGAGATCCTCCACGACGCCGTGCCCGAGGCGCAGCTGGTCGTGGTCGGTTCCCACGGTCGCGGCGCCGTTGCCAGTGCACTGCTCGGCTCGGTCTCGCGAGCGACGCTGCACCGGTCTCAGCGACCGGTCATGGTGGTCCCGCCGCTGAAGGATGAACGAGTCGAGCAGGCGGCTCCCGCCCGGTGATCAGCGCCGTGCGGAGTCCCCGTCCCCGGGGACCCGCAGGCGCAGCACCCCGGGATCGACGATGGCGATCATGTGGGTGGCCTCGACATCGCTGTCACCGTCGAGCTGCACGGGCTGCGGCTTCGTCGTGGTCACCCGGATCCCCGTGGTCAGGTAGCGGTCCATGTTCGCGAGCTTCGGGCCGAACTTCGGGGTGAGCTTCGGGTTCATGACCTGGGCGGCGACCTGGCTGAAACCGGCCGCACCGCGCCAGCCGGCCACGACCACCTCGAGCTTCCCGTTGTCGATCGTCGCATCCGGCATCAGCACGAAGCCGCCGGGCAGCTTGCCCACGTTGCCGAGCAGCACCGTGCGCGCCTTGTGCGCATGACGGCTCTCGTCCGGCAGCTGCACGACGACATCCACCGATCGGCCCAGCACGGTGCGGATCCCGCCGAAGATGTACGCGACCCAGCCGATGCGCTTCTTCATCTCCGGATCGGTGTAGCCGATCATCTCCGCATCGGCCCCGAACCCGGCGATCACGAGGAAGACCTGCCGCTCCGCTGCCTTCGCGGCCGCCATCGAGTCGCCGACCCGCAGCCAGCCCACGTCGACCTGCCGGTCCGTACCGGTCAGCGCGGCGACCATCGCGGCGGTCGGGTCCTCCAGCGGGACCTCGACGTTGCGGGCCAGCAGGTTCCCGGTGCCGGCGGGGATGATGCCCATCCGGGTGTCGGTGCCGGCCAGCACCGAGGCGACCAGGCGCACCGTCCCGTCTCCGCCGGCGGCCATGACCAGATCTGCGCCGTCGGCGACGGCCTGCTCGGTCTGCCCCTTGCCGGGGTCGTCGATGCTGGTCTCGTAGAAGACGACCTCGGCGCCCTCGATCCGCTGGACCGCGTCCGTGATCTTCCGCCGGAAGGTGTCCGTCTCCTCGAACTTCGAGGGATTCAGCACCACGGCGACCCTGCGCAGGGAGTCCCCCTCGGCCGATGCCTCCGACGTCTCCGACGATCCGCCCTGCGCGCCGCCCCCGGAGGTCTCGGCGTCGTGCGCCTCGGCGGTCGCTCGCAGCGCGGCGAGCTCGCGGCGGTGGCGGCCCAGATGGCGCAGCACCACCACCAGGAGCACGATGGTGGTGACGGCGATGACCACCGAGGCGACGCTCAGAATCAGCAGAGTGAGGTCCATGCAGCCAGAGTACTGGCACGGTACTGGCACGCGCGGGCGCAGGTATCCTGGAGCAATGATCGATCTGCGGCACCTGCGCGAGAACCCTGAAGCCGTCCGTGACGCCCAGCGGGCGCGCCGACGAGACCCCGCCGCCGTGGACGCGGTGCTCGAGGCCGACGTCCGCTGGCGCGAGATGACCGCGGCCTTCGAATCCGCGCGCGCCGAGCAGAAGGCCTTCGGCAAGCAGGTCGCCCAGGCGCAGGGGGAGCAGAAGCAGGCGCTGCTGGCCGAGGTCAAGCAGCTCTCGGCCGATGTGAAGCGCCTCGAGGCCGAGGCCGGTGAGGCCCTGACCACCCGCGATGCGGCTCTGCGGGAGATCCCGAACCTCTCCGAGGGCGCGCCCGAGGGCCTCGAGGCGGACTTCACCGTGCGCGAGCACGTCGGCGAGGTCCCCCGCTTCGACCACCCGGTCAAGGACCACCTAGAGATCGCCGAGGGGCTCCGGGCGATCGACATGGCCCGCGGCGCGAAGGTCTCCGGCGCCCGCTTCTACTTCCTGCGCGGCATCGGCGCCCAGCTGGAGCTGGCGATCCTGAACTCCGCCATCGACCAGGCCACCGACGCCGGGTTCACGCCCATGATCACCCCCACTCTGGTGCTGCCCGAGTCGATGGAGGGCACCGGCTTCCTCGGCGAGCACGCCGATGAGGTGTACCACCTGGACAAGGGCGACGACCTGTATCTCGTGGGCACCAGCGAGGTGGCGCTCGCCGGCTACCACAAGGACGAGATCATCGACCTCGAGGACGGCCCGCTCCGCTACGCCGGCTGGAGCGCCTGCTACCGCCGCGAGGCCGGCAGCTACGGCAAGGACACGCGCGGCATCATCCGCGTCCACCAGTTCCACAAGGTGGAGATGTTCTCCTACTGCCGCATCGAGGACTCCTACG
>JAKDIS010000149.1 GCA_030450335.1 Corynebacterium sp.
AAATCCACCGACTCCCATGTCATCGTCGGCGGGCGCTCCCCGCAGATTGTGAACTCCCTGATAGCCGCGGGCAGCAATGCGCTGTGGCAGGGGATCGGTGCCGGTGTCGCGATGATCTTCCCGCCACTGGCGCCGCTCGCTGTGGCTGCCGGCGCTTTCATCGGTCACGTCCAGGGCGAGCTGCTGAAGGACAAGCTGTTCGCCTGGGCGCAGTACTCGTCGTCGGCCCGGGCGGTGGCGCACGGGCCGTACCGCTACCGCGGCATCGTGACCCCTGGCGACGGCTTTTCGCTGTCGTCCCTGCAGTCGGGATTCACCGGACTGCAATCGACTCAGGGGAGTGTCGGCACGGAGTTCACCGTCGGTGACGGTCAGCCATACGTCCTCGGGCGCGACTACCTTGCCGGAGACCAGGCGGGCGTCATCAGTCACGGCATCGTCTTCGCCACCTACGTCGCGGAGTGGGATGTGTCCGTCACCCCGGACGGTGACGACGTCTCCCTCGGGCTGGGTGATCCCCGACTCCGTGAATCGCCGGAACGCTCACTCGAGCGGAGCGTGAAAACCCTGTCGTCGGCCATTGATCGGGTGAAAACGGCCATACCGTAACACCAAGGAGGAACATCACTGTGACAAATCAGCAGATGCAGGCCATGTTCGAGCATGAACCTCCACAGGGGGCCCACCCCTACGCCCAGCTGTTCCTCCACCCACTGGGGGCAAAGCTGACCCCCGAGATGATGAATGAGTTGGCGACGCACCTCTTCGACATGTGCGGCGCGAAACTCCACGACGTCGCCCCGAGCACCGTCGAGTACTTCCGGGACTGGAAAGACCCCCGCGAGGTCGACGAGGTCGTGCCCGGTGCGGAGTACACCGCGGCGTGGTCGGAGCAGCTTCCGCCCGGACTTAGCCTGTGCCCGCGGACCGGTCGGATGGTCGGGACGCTGCCGGCTGGGCAGTACCGCTGGACCGTCCGGCTCGGACCGCAGGTGCAGTACGACAGCCTCGGCGGTCAGGGGTCACCGCATCAGGATGGCCATTGGATCGGCGCTCTGGAGGACCGGGAGCCGATCACACCCCAGACGGTCGACGTGAAGGCGATGACCCCGGAGCAGCGGGCCGCACTGCGCGCAGCGCTGGACGAGGAGGACTGACATGGGGATCTCACCTGATCGCCAGGAGCCTGGCTGGGACGGATCACCCCAGGACATCAGCGCCCTCGGCCGTGCAGGCGACGATCTCGGCGGGGCCCTCGCCGGCTCATTCCAGAACACGGTCGGAGGCATCGGGGAAGCTATCATCAACGGGCTTCAGGGCATCGTCACCGGCGGCCCGTTCGCCCCCGCGGAGGAAGCCGCGGTCGAGATCCGCAATGGGCAGGAGGGGCTGGAGAACTCAATCAACCTGCTGTTCGGCCTACCTGGGTACGGCTTCGCGTACATGTCGCGCAACATCAACGCCGAGTGGGGCCTCATTGGCGGAAATGTTCGCCGTATGCCGTTCGACAAGCAGCTCGGACCGGCGAAGAATACGCGCATCGATTCGCAGGGGCGACTGGTGCTCGATGGCGTGGGTGCGTGGCTTGTGATGGTGAAGAACCGGGCGAGGGGTACCGGCTACGGCGGCAACGCGATGATCCAGCAGACGGTGCGTATCCGTCGGCCGGACGGCACGGTGTACCACACGGTCACTGATGATGCCTCCACCATGTCGGACACCGGAGTCATCAACGCGAAGGGAGCGTCGACTCTGTTGTCGATCTTCCCGGTCGTGATTGATGAGCCGGGCTGCACTGTCGACGTGGAGACGTGGACCGGTGCCTGGCGTTGGTGGGACGGCGGCTACCGCTACAGCATGATGGCCGCGATTAGGCACTCCACGGATGTGGAGAACAAGGGTGACGAGATTGTGCCCAACGAGACTGAAGAGGAGGCGAAGCAGGGATGACTGTTTTGTATGGTGACCTGCGGGATGTGCAGGGCGCCCCGTTTGATCAGCAGGGCACGGCGGTGGTGATCTCCGCTACGCAGGCTCGCCCGGCGATGCACTCCGACGCGCTGACCCTCGTCGAGCTCGCCAGGATCGAGATGGAGGACTCTGGTGGGCACTTCGAGACTGAGGAGCTGGACCCGGGGCCCGTGATCGTCCGCCTGGAGGGAGGGGTGTCTCATGGCCAGCAGTGGGAGATCGGCATCCCGGACGACGATCAGCGCTGGAATCTGGCGGACCTTATCGGTGAGCAGGTCGAGTGGGAGCCGATTGTGGTGTCTCGTGCGGAGGCTGCCGCACGGGAGTCCCGGGCGCAGGCTGACCGGTCCGAGGGGGAAGCGGATCGGTCCGAGCGTGCTGCCGATCGGGTGGGGTCCGCCGAGCGTGTGCTTGAGGCGGAAGCCACAGCGGTGCAGTCCGAGGCAGATGCGTTGGCGCATCGGGAGGAGGCCGCCCGGCAGGCAACGCGTTCTGAGCAGGAGGCGGACCGGTCGGCGGGGGAGGCTAGCGACTCGGCGAGTAGTGCGGGCGCGTCCGCTACATCCGAGGCCAACGCGGCCATGTCCGAGGGGAACGCCAAGACCTCCGAGACGAACTCGGCTGGGCACGAGTCCCGGGCGAAGGGGCACGCAGACACCGCTGGCGAGCACTCGACGGCCGCGGACGGTCACCGTCAGGCCACAGCGACCTCCGAGGAGAACGCGAAGACGTCGGAGGACAACGCCGCCGGGCACGAGACCCGCGCCGGGCAGCACGCTGACACCGCGGGGCAGACGGTGCGTGATGCTGTCTCGGAGGCCACGGGCATCACCGAGGGTCACAAGGTCGCGGCGGAGGCGGCTGCGGGCAATGCCCGGTCGGCGGCGACGGAGGGGCGTGGGTACCGGGATGCTGCGCGTGAGGCGGCGGCCCAGGCGGAGGACATCGCCACTGGTGATCTGCCGGCCGCGTCGGAGTCGACGCGGGGTCTGATCCAGATGACGGGTGACTTGGCTGGGTCGGGTGATGATCCGCGTGTGCCTGCCCTGTCGCTGGCGGCGCCGGGCGCGTCGGTGCAGGTTGTGCCACCGGGCCCGGGGTGGGGTAATGCGGTCGCTGACCCGGCGACGACACCCACCGGGTGGGATTTCGACGGTGAGTGGCTGACCCCACCACTGTGGCTGGATCGGGTGACGGTGACTGTCGACTGGTGTGGTGGATCGTCTCTGGCTTTGCGGGGTCGTCGGTCGGACGGCACGGCGTCGACGATCGTCACCTTGCCGGAGGGCGCTCCGGAGACTCACCGGTCTGCCACGGTCATCGTGGACTTGTCGCGGCATGAGGCCGTGGCGGTGGCTGCGACGTGGACGCAGGAGGACCTCGACGCGGTGTGTACCGCGAGCCTGGTGGTGCAGGTTATGCCCTCCCATCAGCACGCCAGGGAGGACCTGCCGTGGTGGGATGAGGTCATGTCCGGCTACGTGCGGGGCAATGATGAGCGTCTGTCTGATCCGCGGTATCCGACGGAGCATGAGCACGAGATCAACCAGGTCCGTGGTCTACGCGCTGTCGTCGACCGGCTGACTGCCCTGGAGGCTTTGGTGCGGGCGCGTCCTGCGCTGTGGCCGTGGGACGGTGTAGTGCCGTGGGCACCACCGGAGGCCGCGCTGCCGGTCGACAACGTCTGGGATACCGATGGCGGCGACGTGCACAGTGTGGAGGAGGTGACCGGTGATGAGTGATCTCACGCTCGGACCCGTGGTCGGCAAGATCGGCGGGGCAACCGTGCCCCTGGATTTCTCGCCCTCGACGCCGTCCACGTCCGTGCCAGTCGACCTTCCGGATGGTGAGTGGGCGATCGTTGTTGAGGCCGTGCAGACCGGATACGGGAGCGGCAGCGTGTCGATTGGTGACGTGTCGGTCACCACGCCCGGCCGGAATATGCGGGGCTATGCGGTGCGTCGACACGTTACCTCGCCGACCACTGTTACTGGTTCCGCGACAGAGATCCGGAAGATCACTGCCTTCCCCGATCCGACCCCATAGCCCCGCGCAGGGGCTTTTCTTATGCCCGAAGGAGGGCACATGACTGTCATTGACTTCTCGGCGTCGTTCCCCAGCGGCGCCGCCATAAAACGAGCGGGGCACGACGGCGTGGTGGCGTACATCAGCCCGGCCCGCGAGAACTGGATGGGCGCGAAGCCCTTGACCAAGGCGAAGGTCGACGACTACCGCGCCGCGGGGCTGAAGATCGCGGTGGTGTGGCAGTACGCCGCAGGCACCGCACAAACCTCCGACGTCATGCGCGGAGCCGCTGGCGGCCGGGCTGATGCGGAGGCCGCGCAGAAGCAGCTCAACGCCGTCGGCCTGGCCGGGCATCCGGTGTTCTTCGCCTGCGACTTCGACATCACGTTGAACCAGTGGAACGCCACCGCTGTCGAGTACTTCAAGGCGGCCGCCGGTGTTCTCGGCAAGCACCGTGTCGGCATCTACGGGCACTCCCGCGTCGTGCACTGGGCGATGGAAGACGGCGTCGTCGCCACCGTCGCCACCGGCCGCGTGCTCGGCTGGGTCACCCGCTCGTGGTCCAACGGCGCGACCGGTCGGGACTACGCCGTGTTGTATCAGCGCGTGCACAACACCCCTGGTCCCGACGGTTTGCAGATCGACATCAACGACGTCTACCACGCCAACTGGGGGCACCAGCCGCTCACCGACTCCACCCCGGAGACCCCGCAGCTTCCGTCGGTGACCAAGCGCCCCGGGTGGACCGGCGACCCGTCGTGGATCGTCGACGCCCTCAAAGCATGGGGAGTCACAACCGTCGAAGAAGCCGGCTGGCGCGACCGCGGCAACGGCGACTTCCTCACCGTGTGGGGAGTCTTCGCCCACCACACCGGCGGCGACAACACCCCCACCTCGCTCATCCGCGACGGTCGCTCGGACCTGCGCGGCTTGCTATCGCAGATCCACCTCCTGCGCGACGGCACCGCCCACATCACCGGACAGGGCGTCGCATGGCACGCCGGACGAGGAGCCTACCCCGGCCTGCCGACGAACAACGCGAACTTCCACACCATCGGCATCGAGGCGAACAGCAGCGGCACCAGCACCTGGCCCGCAGCCCAGCTCGACGCATACTACCGCGCCTGCGCGGCGATCTGCTGGGTGCTCAACGTCGACGCGGCCCGAGTGATCGGGCACAAGGAGTACTCGAGCGACGGCAAGTGGGATCCGGGCGGCATCGACATGCCCGCCTTCCGCGCCCGCGTGCAGCACTACATCGACAACCCGCCATTCCTGGCAGAGGAGAACATCATGTCCGACTTCGACAAGCTCACCCGCACCTACCCGTCTCGTGTGGAGGGCTCCGACGTGAAGCTGCGCCCCGTCGACGCGCTGTACATGGCCGACGCCAACAGCTTCGTCGCCCGCGCCAACACCGTCGAGATCATCG
>JAKDIS010000150.1 GCA_030450335.1 Corynebacterium sp.
AGCAGCACCAGCACCGCCGAGTAGCGCGGCGGGGTGCCGTCCGGCCCGAGTTCGGGGACGGTACGTGCCGGCTCGTTGAAGATCGCGCCGATGCCGCTCTCCCCGGCATCCGGGTCCGCGCCCGGGGCCGTGACCTCGGCGAGACGACGGACCCAGTCCGGGAGGTCGTCCGGCAGTGCAGGCTGGGTCCGCGCAGACTCCAGCCAGTCCTGCAGTGAGTACTCCCCGGCGTTGTCACGCTCGGGTTCGGTGGGTCGGCTCATGAGTTCCCCATACTACGTGCCATGAGGTCCTCCACCTGCTCCACGGAGGTCAACTCCCCGGGATGCAGCTCCTGGCGGGAACCGTCGGCACCGTAGACCACCGACAACGGCACCACCGCCGGCAACGACGCCGCGGCCGCGACCTGCCCGGTGGAGTCCTGGAAGCTGGCGAAACGCACGTCCAGGTCGTTGAGCAGGTCCACACCTGCCTGGCCGCGTTCGTTGGAGTGCACCCCGACGATGTTCCACTCCGGGTGCTTCTCGGCGACCTCCTGCAGGACGGGCAGCTCCTGGCGGCACGGCCCGCACCACCACGCCCACACGTTGACCAGCGTGGGCCTGCCCGACAGCATCTCGGCGACGGACGCGCTCGACTGCCCACCTCCGTCGGTCAGACACGGCAGGACGACGTCGGCGAGCTCGGCGTCCTCAGCGACCTCAGCGTCCTGCGCCCCGGCCTCCGGCGACGGGCAGGCGACGCGCTGGGCCTCCGGCACGTCGTAGGACGTCCCGTCCGGGTCCGGCTCGCCGGTCGCCTCACCGGACGGCTCCGCCGGCGACTGCGAGGCCGACGCCGCTGCGCCCGGCGCGTTCTGGGCCCCGTCCCCTCCGGTCAGGGAGATCACCATCGGCACCGCGGCGACCGCCAGGCCGACGACGACCACGACCGCCAGCAGGATGCCGCGCAGACGCGCGTCCGACGGCGTTGCGTCCTCCCCGCGCGTCACCTCGTACCGTCCTCACGCGAGGGGCACTTCGCCGCCAGGACGCACTGCCCGCAGGCCGGACGCCTCGAGTGGCACACCTGCCGACCGTGGAAGATCAGGCGGTGGGAGAACATCGTCCACTCCTTCTTCTCCACCCTCGCGGTGATCTCACGCTCCACCGCGACCGCGTCCGTCTGCGTGGTCAGCCCCAGCCGACGCAGCACCCGGCCGACGTGCGTGTCCACCGGGAAACCCGGCACACCGAACGCATTGCCCAGCACCACGTTCGCCGTCTTACGGCCCACCCCCGGCAGCGCCACCAGCTCCTCCATCGAACCGGGCACCTCGCCGCCGTGGTCGGAGCACAACGCCGCACCCAGGCCGATGAGGCTGGACGCCTTGTTGCGGAAGAACCCCGTCGGACGGATGACCTCCTCCAGGCGCTCACGGTCGGCGCCGGCGTACGCCGCGGCGTCCGGAAACTCCCGGAAGAGCCCCGGGGTCACCTGGTTGACCCGCTTGTCCGTGCACTGCGCCGACAGAACGGTGGCGACGAGCAGCTCCAACGGCGTGGTGTAGTCGAGCTCGCAGTGCGCGTCCGGGTACTCCCCCGCCAACGTCCGGTTGACCCAGCGGGTCCGGCGCGTCAACGCCAGCGACGAGCCGGACGTGCCGGTCGTACCGGTCCGGTGGGTGGCGCGGGAATCAGAACGGGATGCAGAGGTTGTGACCATGGTGGAGACAGTCTAACCCCGCCGACGGACATGGACCCGACATGAAACATCACCGCCCGTGCCACGATGATTCCCCCGGCGTTCCACAGAACACGCCCCCCAGGCTGTATTGTGTGGAGTGACCCTTTTCGGGGGCCTGTGTGACCGATCCGTCACCACGGCCACAGCATCGCCGACACCGCCAGCTTTCGACCGAACAGCAGACGAACAGTACCAAGACCAGGAGTCAGACGAGTAATGGGTGAAGTACCTGAGATCCTGTCTCGCGCCGGAATTTTCCAGGGTGTCGAGGCCACAGCGGTCAACGCACTCATCGAGCAGTTGGAGTCGGTGACCTACCCGCGCGGAACCACCATCTTCGACGAAGGTGAACCGGGCGACCGCCTCTACATCATCATCAACGGCAAGGTGAAGCTCGCACGCCACGCCCCCGACGGGCGCGAGAACCTGCTGACGATCATGGGACCGTCCGACATGTTCGGCGAGCTGTCCATCTTCGACCCGGGCCCGCGTACCTCCGCGGCCGTCTGCGTCACCGAGATGACCGCGGCCACCATGGACTCCCAGATGCTGCACGACTGGATCTCCGACCACCCGGAGATCTCCGAGCAGCTGCTGCGCGTGCTGGCCCGACGTCTGCGCCGCACGAACAACACCCTGGCCGACCTGATCTTCACCGACGTTCCCGGGCGCGTGGCCAAGGCGCTGCTGCAGCTGGCGAACCGTTTCGGTGTGCAGGAGGGCGGCGCGCTGCGCGTCCACCACGACCTCACGCAGGAGGAGATCGCCCAGCTCGTCGGCGCCTCGCGCGAGACGGTGAACAAGGCCCTGGCGGAGTTCGCCCACCGTGGCTGGATCCGCCTGGAGGGCAAGTCCGTGCTGATCTCCGACACGGAGCGGCTGGCCAAGCGCGCGCGCTAGCGCCTTCGCCACCCCTCCCCTTTCTCACCCCCTCCTCGTCCAACGCAGCGGCCTGCAGGCCCTGCGTTTTTCTGCGCCCGCCGAAGTAGGTAGACTGATCTGGCTACTTAACTGGACCGCCCAGCACCCGACCCAGGCCCGACCCAGGCCCCCGCGCAGGAGGACACCCCGTGGCCGAGACCCGCCGCCGACCGGCACGTGAACGCATCCTCACCAGCGCCACCACCCTGTTCTACGAGCGCGGTATCGCCGCCACCGGCATCGACGCCGTCGTCGAGCACGCCGGCGTCGCCCGCAAGAGCCTGTACAACAACTTCGCCTCCAAGGACGAGCTCATCGCCGCCTTCATCGAACGCCGGCACCACCAGTGGCTCGACCTGCACCAGGCACGGCTCCGCGCCGCCGGCAGCACCCCGGCCGAGCAGGTCCTCGCTGTGGTCGACGCCTACATCGACCACGCCGAGGCCGACGGCACGCACTTCCGCGGGTGCGGCCTGCTCAACAGCGCCGCGGAGTTCCCCCTCGGCTCGGCCCCGCGCGCCCAGGTCGCCCGGCACAAGCAGGAGGTCGAGGACATCGTCGCCACCGCCCTGGGTTCCGGCGACCGAGCCAGCGGCCGAGCCACGGCCCTGCACATCTCCTTCCTCCTCGAGGGCGCGATGAGCCGGTCCGGACTCGACGGAACCACCACCCACCTGCACCACGCCCGCGAGATCATCAGGGCGCTCGCTGCATGACGTCCTCGCGACTCCCCGCCCTGCTGGCGGTCACGGTGACCGCGGTGCTGTGGGGAACCACCGGCACGGCGGCCACCTTCGCCGGCGACGTCGGACCACTCGCCATCGGCGCGGTGTCACTCGGCGTCGGTGGACTCCTCCAGGCACTCATCGCCGTCCCTGAGCTACGGCGGCAACGAGCCCTGCTCCGGACGCACCGACGCACCGTCCTGCTCGGCGGCGTGGCGGTGTTCACCTACCCCCTGGCGTTCTACAGCTCGATGCACCTGTCAGGTGTGGCGGTCGGCACGGTGATCTCCTTGGCCTCGGCACCGCTGGCGGCCGGACTCATCGAGAAGTTCACCGGCGGGGCGCGGCTGGGGCAGTGGTGGGCGTCCGCCGCCGCACTGGGCGTGACCGGCGCGGTGTTGATCAGTGTCGCGTCCGGTGAGCGGGACTCCGGCGACTCCGGCTCGGGCGCGATGCTCGCCGGCATCGTGCTGGGCCTGGTCGCCGGGGTGTCCTACGCCGTCTACGCGTGGGCGGCGTTCCGGCTCATGGTCGTCGGGGCGGGACGCGGCGCGGCGATGGGCTCGGTGTTCGGTGTCGGCGGCGCACTGCTGATCCCGGTCCTGCTGCTGACGGGTGCGCCGATCCTGGACTCGTGGAACAACGTGGCGGTGTCGGCGTACATCGCGGTGGTGCCGATGTTCCTCGGCTACGTCCTGTTCGGTTACGGACTGACCGCACTCGCCCCGAGCACGGCGACGACGGTGACGCTGCTGGAACCTGCGGTGGCCGCGCTGCTGGCCGTGGCGGTGGTCGGCGAACGCCTGGCCCCTCTGGGGTGGGTCGGCCTGGCGCTGATCGCCCTGGTGCTGCTGATCCTCGCGTTCGCCCCGCAGCGCAGCGGGGACGATGAACGTCGCGAGGGCACCGGGAACACCGGCGACATCACCCCGTTGCCCGAGCCCGAAGATACTCACCCTTCCAGGTAGGCAAAGGGGCCGAATCGCTGCCTAGAAGGGTGATCCGGCGACACGGGCCGGCGCCGGGACTCCTACAGCTTGCCGAGGTGGCGCAGCGCCACACGCGTGGACTGCTTGGCGGAGTCACGCAGCACCGGGTCGACGTCGGTGTAGATCTCGTCGACGATCTGGCCCACGGTGGCCTCGTCCCCCAGCTTCGCCACGGCCTCGGTCACCTGCTGGAGCCGGAACTCCCGACGCTCCAGGTACTTCTGCGCCAGCTCGGCGGTGTCCTCGCGGTCCGGACCATGGCCCGGCAGCATGTGCACCCCGGCCCCACGACGGATCAACAGCCGCAGGGTCTCCAGGTAGTCGCCCAGGTCACCGGTGGTTTCCGAGATCATGGTGGTGTGCCGTCCGGCGATGGTGTCACCGGTGATGATGGCCTCGACGTCGGCATCGGTGTCACCGGCGTCGGTGTGGACGGCGAAGCAGACCGAATCATCGGTGTGCCCCGGGGTGGCGATGACCTCGATCGACGGGGTCAGCCCCTCGAACCGGATCACCTCGCCGTCCTCCAGGACGTCCCCGCCGATGCAGTAGCGCTTGTCGATGGCGCGCACCGGTGCCCCCAGCAGCTGGCGTAGGCGGGCGGCCCCGTCCTCGTGGTCGGGGTGGTGGTGGGTGAGGAGGATCAGTGCGACCTCCGCGCCACCCTCGGTGGCCTTCGCGCGCAGGACGTTGAGGTGTCCCTCGTCCTGCGGCCCGGGGTCGACGATCACGCTCCGGCTGTCACCCGGTGCCCGGATGACCCACGAGTTCGTGCCCTCCAACGCCTGGTAGCTGGGGTTGTCGCACAGGACGACTCCGGTGGAAGGGGTGACGGAACGCAACTGGCTGTACGCGGGATGCTCCATGGCTCTGATCCTACTGCGGGGACCGCCCACGGTCAGTCCGGGCGGGGG
>JAKDIS010000151.1 GCA_030450335.1 Corynebacterium sp.
GTGACGGTGCGGGGGGTGGGGCGGCGTCTGGGCATGGGGCCGACTCTAATCCTTGTTGGGAACGATTGCCAATTAGGGTAACCAGGGTCACAGCGGGGCAGGTCGGATACCATGGTCGACGTGAATCGCTCCAGCAACCAGGCCCGTCAGGGACGACGGGGGACACTCGCCTCCATCGCCGCGGAACTGGGTGTCTCCCGGACCACGGTGTCCAACGCCTACAACCGTCCCGAACAGCTCTCGGTCGACCTCCGCGAACGCATCATGCGCACCGCCGAGCGCATGGGCTACTCCGGGCCGGACCCCACGGCGCGCTCGCTGCGTACGCGCCGGGCCGGGGCGATCGGCGTGCTGCTCACCGACGACATGACCTACGCCTTCGAGGACCAGGCCTCCCTGGAGTTCATGTCCGGGGTGTCCGAGGCGTGTGTGGGCATGGACACCTCCATGCTGCTGATCCCCGCCGGGGCGGAGACCGCGGAGGAGGACCGGCCCGCCGCCCTGGTGAACCAGGCCGTGGTGGACGGCTTCATCGTCTACTCCGTCGCCGCGGACGACCCCTTCCTCGCCTCGGTGACCAACCGCAACGTGCCGACGGTGATCTGCGACCAGCCGGCCGACGACCACGGGGTGAACTTCGTGGGCATCGACGACCGGGAGTCGATCCGTCCGGCCGCCCGGGCGCTGGTGGACGCCGGGCACCGTCGCATCGGCGTGTTGTGCATCCGTCTGGACCGCCGGCCCAACAACGGCCCGGTCAGTGCCGGACGCCTGGCGGACGCGCAGATGCACGTGCAGAAGGGCCGTGTGCTCGGCGCACTGGCCGTGCTCGAGGAGGCCGGGGTGGACCGGTCGGACGTGCCGGTGATCGAACGCCACCTCAACAACCCCGACACCGCCCGCAGCGCCGCCGCGGAACTCCTGGAGAACCACCCGGACCTCACCGCGGTGATCTGCACGACCGACAGTCAGGCGCTCGGCGTGCTCGACTACGCCGAGGACAACGGCATCGACGTGCCCGGCGATCTCTCCGTGGTGGGTTTCGACGGCATCGCCCGCGCCCGTGACCGCGGCCTGGCCACCGTGGAGCAGCCCAACCGCGAGAAGGGTTTCACCAGCGGAAACGTCCTGGCCGCCCTGATCGGACGCAACTCCGAACCGACCCGCCGGCAGCCGACGATGGCCTGGGCGGAGCCCGAGCAGCGCATCATCCTGCCGACACGCTTCCTTCCGGGCAGGACTATCGGTCCTCCCGCAGCTCGCTGACCGCGGCCACCGATGCGGCGTCCACCACACCGCCGTCACGGTCTCCCTGGCGCAGCAGGCGCGCCTCGGCCAGCCGGGCGAGCACGTCGGCCACCGCGACGGGGTCGGCCAGGCGCCGGTGTGCCGCGGTGTCCCCGTCGCCGACACGGATACCGAGGTCAGGACGCGCCGGCACGCCGTCCCCGTCCGTCGCCAGCCCCTGCTGGTCGAGGACGCTCAGGGCGGTCTCGTCGGTGACGTCGTCGCCGGCGAACACCACGGCGTCGGGTTCGGTGCGGTCGATGAACGCCGAGAGGTAGCTGCCCTTCGTCACCGGGGAGACCGAGACCTCCACGATGCTCTTGCCCGGGGTCACGGTCACCCCCTCGAGTTTCTGGGCGGCCAGGCGGAACTCCTCGTAGGCGGTCAGCCCCGTGCGTTCGTCGGAGGCGCCACGGATGTGCAGACCCACGGCGAAGGGCTTGTGCTCGACCCACATCCCGGCGTCGCGGTCGGCGTACTCCTGGGCCATCGCCGACAGTGTGTCGAGCAGCTCGCGCTGGTCGTCGTCGAGACCGGAGCTGGTGGCGTCGGCGGGTTCGGCACCGTGACTGCCCACCAGAAGGATGTCCCCGGGACCGGGGTGCGCGATGGCGGTGGCCTCGGCGACGGGTTCGAGGACCTCGAGGTTGCGTCCGGACAGCAGCATCACGGTGGTGCCGGCGCACCCGGCGAGCCGGTCGATGGTGGCACGGGCGCCGGGGACCATGCGCACCGCCAGCGGGTCGGTGGAGAAGCCGGAGAGGGTGCCGTCGAAGTCCAGGGCGACGAGCAGGTGCGGTACTTCGGCGAGGTACTGGATGTCGTCGGTGGAGACGGCGGGGAGGGTGGTGGCGTCGGTCATGGCCCCCAGCGTAGCGGCACCGGAATCACGGTGTGGCGAGGAACTCCACGAAGCGTCCCGTCTGCCACGCCGACGGGGAGTCGTCCGCGCGGGTCAGCCGCAGCTCGTCCTCGCCGGGGGTCTCCCAGCGCAGCGTGGGCACCTCGTCGGTGTCGCCTGCCTCGTCGTCGGTGTCGGCGGTCTCGGAGGGCTCGGCAGACTCGGAGGGCTCCGTGGTTTCAGCGTCGGTGGACTCGGTGGACTCGGTGGACTCGGTGGCCCCGTCGCCTTCGCCGAGAACGGCGACGAGCCGTTCGGCGAGTTCACGGTCGTTCGGCAGGCACTGGGTGCCCTCGGATTCGCCGCTGATGTCGCGGGCGCTGAGCCCGGGGAACCGGACGCGGTCGTTGTCGAGCCATTCCACGTCGCCGCTGATCGCCATGCAGCCCGCTCCGCCGGTCACGGTGCTGCCGCCGAGGGCCAGCCAGGTGCGCGCCTGGTCGGTCTGCGACAGGCTGGACGACACGGCCGTACCGGAGTCGGCGAGGCCGGCGTCCTCGATGCGTCCGACCTGCCAGCGCACGTCGGCGAGTTCGCCGGGGATGTCGGAGCCGCACGCGGTGAGCAGGAGCCCACCGGCGAGAACGACCCCGCCGAAGGCGGTGCGTCGGCGGGTGCGTGCGGTCGGGTGCAGGACGCTGCGGGGGTGCTGCCGGGTCACTCGCCGTCCGCCCCTGCGTCGGCGGCGGTGTCGGCGGCGTCGGTGTCGAGCACCTCCGGATCCAGCACCGCGAGGAAGCGGCGCGCCCACCCGTGCACGTCGTGGGTGCGCACCTCCTCCCACATCTCCGCCATCCGGGCCTGCTTGTCCTCGTCGGGGGAGTCGATGGCCTTCATGATCGCCGCCGCAGTCGACTCCACGTCGTAGGGGTTGCACAGGTAGGCGTTCGGCAGCTGGGTGGCGGCACCGGTGAACTCACTGAGCACCAGGGCGCCGGAGCCGTCGGAGTGGCTGGCGACGTACTCCTTGGCGACCAGGTTCATGCCGTCCTTCAGGGCGGTCACCAGCATCACGTCCGCCGCGGCGTACAACGACACCAGCTGGGCGAAGGGCATGCTCGCGTGGGAGTAGTGCACCACCGTGTGGCCCAGGCTGCCGTAGGCGCCGTTGATCCGGGAGACCGTGCGTTCCACGTCCTCACGGGTGCGGGCGTAGGAGTCGAGGCGTTCGCGCGACGGGGTGGCGACCTGGATCAGGCAGACCTCGTCCGGGTTCAGCAGGCCCTGGCTGAGCAGCTGTTCCAGTGCCTTGAGTCGCTGGTGGATGCCCTTGGTGTAGTCCAGGCGGTCCACGCCGGCGAGCAGGATCTTCGGTGAGCCGACGCGGCGGCGCAGCGCCGTGGCCGCCGAGACCGTCTCCGGGGCGGTGGCCTTGGCCTGCACCCCCTCGGTGTCGATCGAGATGGGGAAGACCCCCACCTTCACCTCACGTCCGTCGGCGGTGCGCACGGTGCCGGCCACGGCGTCCCTGCGCGGCAGCCGGGCCCCGCGGATGTAGGAGACGCCGGACTCGTCGGTGCCCGCGGCACCGTCGTCGGTGAACGTGCCCTCGCCGTCGGCTCCGCAGGCGTCGCCCTCGCCGACCTTGCTGAACGTCACGTCGCCGCCGAGCGCGCGCAGCGTGTACAGGAAGTTCCAGGCCGAGTCCGGGGTGTGCAGGCCGATGAGGTCGGCGCCCAGGGTGCCCATCAGCACGTCCCAACGCCACGGGAGCTGACGGAACAGCTCCGGGGAGGGGAAGGGGATGTGCAGGAAGAAACCGATCTTCAGGTCCGGGCGCATCTCACGCAGCATGCCGGGCACGAGGTGGAGCTGGTAGTCCTGCACCCACACCGTGGCACCGGGGGCGGCGGCGTCCGCGGCGGCCCGGGCGAAACGCTCGTTGACCGTGCGGTAGGCGCGCCACCAGGAGCGGTGGAACTCCGGGTGCACGATCAGGTCGTGGTACAGCGGCCAGAGGGTGTCGTTGGAGAACCCCTCGTAGTAGGTCTGGAACTCCTCGGTGGAGATGTTGACCGGGGACAGGGTGATCCCGCCGTCCATCTCCGGGAGGTCGGCGGCGACGATCTCCTCGTCGGGGGAGTCCGCGGTGGCGCCGGGCCAACCGACCCAGCTGCCCTGACTGGACTCCAGCACCGGACGCAGGGCGGTCACCAGACCGCCGGGGCTGGGGGACCAGGTGACGTTGCCGTCGCGGTCCACGGAGCGGTCGACGGGCAGCCGGTTGGCGACCACGACCATGTCGCTCCCCGTGTCGATCCCAGTGTCGGTGGTGCTGTCATCTCCGGCAGTCACGGCGTGGTCTCCCCTTGGGTCGCGGGTCGGTCTTCTCGGATGTCTGTGACCTACAGACTACTCGCCGGAATCCTTCTTCGCGGTGGTGGAGGTGGCCGCCTTCTTCGCCGTGGTCTTCTTGGCGGTGGTCTTGGTCGCCTTCTTCGCGGGAGCCTTCTTGGCCGTCTTCTTCGCCGTGGTCTTCTTGGCGGCCTTGGGGTTCTTGGCCTCCTCCTCGGCGGCGGCGTCCGCGGCCACCTTGCGGTGGATGAGGCCCTCCGGTTCCACGCCGAGCATGCACATCAGCGTGGCGGCGTCGAGGAAGTCGTCGGCGTAGGTGGCGACGATGCGCTGCGCGGCCTTGGCGGTCTCCTCCTCCACGGTGTGCAGGGACTCTGCGCTGGTGGTGTGGTTGTCGCTGACCTTCGGCGGCACTTATTGCTCCCTTGCATGACGATGTTCGGCCTGAGACCCGTAAGCCTTCAGTCTAACTCCCCTGACCGTCCGGCGCACTTTCCCGGTCCTTCTTCCGCTGATGCGAGCGGGTGGGGTCCGGCAGCCAGGGGGTGCCGCGGCGCCGCTGGCGCAGGACGCCCCAGTGCACCGGCGGGGTCGCCGAACCGCCGGGGCGTCGTCCCCGGGAACGGCGTGCCGGGGGACGCCGCAGGTCGTTGTAGCGGTACA
>JAKDIS010000032.1 GCA_030450335.1 Corynebacterium sp.
TGGACGCCGGTGTAGTGTCGTCAGCCGACGGACCTCCCGGTCGCGTCGGACCTGAGTGCCCATACTAGTGCCTGTCCTCGACGGGATCATCACGCGGGCTGGATGCGGTGGGTCCTCTCGGCGGGCCTTTCTGTTTCGGGTGCAGCCGGGGGTGGCCGATTGCTTTTGCCTAGAATACCTAAGACCAGCGAGGACGGAGGCGGACGTGACACGACCTGTCGACGACGGCCATCGCCGTGGCGTCCGACGTGACCCCCGCGATGCCCGCGAGAACCGCGAAAACTACGTCGACGCAGACCGGTGGCCGGGGGTGGCGCGGGCGCCGGAGGCCCCGTTCCTCGGTCGTCGGGCGGTGCACCTGCAGCAGCGGCTGGAGAACCTGACCCAGGACCACGGAATCTCGCTGACCCCCGGTTCCTCCCCCCGCTTCGTGGTGGACGACGGCCTGGTTCTCGACCGGGTCGTCGACGCCGGCTGGCTGGGTCTGGCGGAGGGCTACATGGCCGGGGAGTGGACGGCCGACCCCCTGCCGGAGGTGCTGGGGGCGCTGCTGACCCAACCCCTGGAGGGCGGGCTCGGACGACGCCTGTCGCGCCGTCGGCGCCGGGTCGCCGGTCATGTGCGCGCCGGCGACCTGCCGGACGCCCTCGTCGACATCTACGCCGGGCAGTCGCGTGCCACCGGCTCGGCGTTGTTCGCCTCCGGGACGAGGACCTCGGAGGTCGACAACCCGGAGCAGGGCGGTCAGCGTCCGCCGGTGACGGTGAGCTACCTCGACGCGCCGACGGACCCGGCGGCGGTGGACCGCGCCGACCTGGATTCCGCCCAGCAGCACCGCATCGACGCCATGCTCGACGAGGCGCAGGTCGGCCCGGGGCACCGGGTGCTGGAGCTGCCGTCGTCCGGCGGTGCGCTGCCGGTGGCCGCCGCGCGGCGCGGCGCCCACGTCGACGTCCTGACGTCCGACGTGGACCACGCGGAGCGTGTGCGCGCCTTCGCCCACGAGGCGGGCGTGGGTGGTGCGGTGCGCGTCCAGACGATCCGTGGGCCGATCCCGTCGCCGCGCCAGTGGTCGGGCACCTACGACGCGGTCTTCAGCGTGGAGCGCATGGAGACCCTCGGCAACGACGGCACGATCCACTTCCTGCGCGCCGTGGAACGCATGCTCGCCGGTGACGGGATCGCCGTCGTCCAGTCGGTGGTGCGTCCGACGGACCCCGTCGACGGGGAGGACCAGGATCTCCGCCCGCCGGAGGCGAGCGTGACCGAGAGCCTGGACGTGATGCGCGCCTACGTGTGGCCGGCGTTGGAGTACCCCACGCCCACGCACGTGACGGCGCAGGCCAACCGTGCGGGACTGCGTCTCACGGCGCGCAACCGGATGGGGTCGCACTACGCCACGACGCTGGCCCTGTGGCGCTCGGCGTTCACCGCCCGCGAACGTGCGGCGGCCGCCGCCGGTTTCGACGCGGTGTACCGCAGGCTCTGGAACTACCAGCTGGCCCTGCACGAGGCACTCGCGCGGGCAGGTGCCCTGGACTGCGAACAGTTCGTGTTCCGCCGTAACTGAGTCCGCTACACGGAGTAGAGGTCGGAGTCCTTCGTCTCTGGCATCAGGCGGATGGCCACGAGGCTGATCAGCACGACCACGGCCAGGTAGATCCCGACGGCCCACGGGCCGTACGCGGTGGCCAGCGCCACGGCGATGAAGGGGGCGACGGCGGCACCGAGGATCGAGGAGACGTTGTAGGCGATCCCGGAGCCGGTGTAGCGCACGTTGGTGGGGAACATCTCGGGCAGCACGGCGGACATGGAGCCGAAGATCAGGCCCATCAGGAACATGCCGATGCCGAGGAAGATCCCGGCCTTCACCTCGCCGGAGGTCGCCGGGTCGAGGAACGCCTGGAAGGCGCAGGCGTAGAAGAGCACCAGCACGGAGACCACAGTGAGGTAGCGGCGTCGGCCCACGGTGTCGGAGAGGTAGCCGGCCAGCGGGATGCCGACGACGAAGAACATCACCGTGATCAGCTGGATGACCAGGAAGTGGTTGTAGGGGATGCCGAGGCCTTCGCCGGCCTCACGGTCGCCGATGCCGAAGGACAGGAACCAGGTGGTCACCAGGTAGAACAGCGTGTAGGTCGAGACCATCACGAAGGTGCCGAGGATCAGGGGACGCCACGCGGTGCGGAAGACCTCGACGGTGGGGACCTTGACGTCCTCGCCCTTGTCCAGGGTGTCCTGGAAGACGGGGGTCTCCTCGAGCTTGAAGCGCACGTACAGGCCGATGGCCACCATCACCGAGGACAGCAGGAACGGCACGCGCCAGCCCCAGGTCATGAATGCGCCACCGGGCTCGCCGTGGGTGTGGTCCAGGCCCAGGACGAGGATGAGGAACAGGCCGTTGGCGAGGATGAAGCCGAACGGTGCGCCGAGCTGCGGCCACATCGCGGCACGGGCCCGCTTGCCGTCCTCGGCGTTCTCCGTGGCCAGCAGGGCAGCGCCCGACCACTCGCCGCCCAGGCCCAGACCCTGGCAGAAGCGCATGAGCGCCAGCAGGGCCGGGGCCCACAGGCCGATGGGCAGCAGGCCGATGATGAAGGTGGCGACGCCTATGGTCAGCAGGGCGCCGATGAGCGTGGCCTTGCGCCCGATGCGGTCACCGAAGTGGCCGAAGAGCACCGAGCCGACGGGGCGGGCGACGAAGGCCAGCCCGAAGGTGGCCAGGGAGGCCAGCAGCCCGATGGTGGAGTTCTCGTTCTCCGGGAAGAAGAGGTGCGGGAAGACGATGATCGCCGCGGTGGCGTAGGCGTAGAAGTCGTAGAACTCGATCGTCGTCCCGATGGTGGAGGCGAAGATCACACGGCTCTTCTTGTTGCCGTTCGGCCGCGCCGACGGCGGGGCGGGGTGCTCGGTGAGTGAGGTGGTCATGGGGCGGCTGCGATTCTCTCTTCGTCATTTTCGGCGGTTATGGGACGAGGGGAAAAATTACAGGTCTCACTCAGCGAACGCAAGCGTCCGTTGTGTGAGATATGTCGGTCCGCGTCCCATTCCACGGGCGAGCCCCTAGACTGCTTTCGTATGGGAGATAACCGTGGCAGCACAGACACCGTGATCATCGTCGGCGCCGGGCTCGCCGGACTCGTCGCCGCCTACGAGGCGCAGAAGGCAGGACGGGACGTGCTCGTCCTGGACCAGGAGAACCGGGCGAACCTCGGCGGGCAGGCCTACTGGTCGCTCGGCGGGCTGTTCTACGTCGGCAGCCCCGAGCAACGGCTCATGGGCGTCCACGACTCCGAGGAGCTGGCCTGGCGGGACTGGGAGAACTCCGCGGACTACGACCCCGCCGAAAACGACCGCTGGCCCCGGGAGTGGGGACGCGCCTACGTGCACTTCGCCGCCACCCAGAAGCGCGACTACCTGCGCGACCTCGGCCTCAACGTCCTGCCCACGGTCGGCTGGGCCGAACGTGGCAGCGGCGACGCCTCCGGGCACGGCAACTCCGTGCCACGCTTCCACCTCACCTGGGGAACCGGACCCGAGGTCGTCCGGGTGTTCCGCGAACCGCTGCTGGAGGCCGAGCGCGCCGGGCGGGTGCGTTTCGCCTTCCGTCACCGGGTCGACGAACTCATCGTGGAGGACGACGCGGTGGTGGGGGTGCGCGGCAGCGTGCTGGCCCCCTGCGACGAGCTCGGACGCGGCGTCGCCTCGCCGCGCGAGGTGGTCGACACCTTCGAGCACCGTGGTGCGGCCGTGGCGGTGACCTCCGGCGGTATCGGCGGCAACCTCGACCTGGTGCGCCGCTCATGGCCCACCGAACGGTGGGGCGGGTGCCCGGAGGACATGGTCACCGGTGTGCCCGCGCACGTCGACGGACGGATGATCGGCATCTCCACGCAGGCGGGTGCGGCCACGGTGAACACCGACCGTATGTGGCACTACACCGAGGGCATGGCGAACTGGGACCCGGTGTGGCCCGGCCACGGCATCCGCATCATCCCGGGGCCGAGTTCACTGTGGTTCGACGCGACCGGGAAGCGCCTTCCGACCAACATCTTCCCCGGCTCGGACAACCTGGCATCCCTGGAACACATCGGACGCACCGGCCACGGCTACAGCTGGTTCGTGCTGGACCAGACGATCGCGGACAAGGAGTTCATCTTCTCCGGCTCCGAGCAGAACCCGGACCTCACGGACAAGTCCTTGCGGAAGCTGGCCGGCAAGGTCGGCCCCGGCACACACGTGGCGGTGCGCAACTTCATGGACCACGGTGAGGACTGGGTCATCGCCGACGACCTGGAGACCCTCGTGCAGGGCATGAACGAGCTCACCGGTGCAGATGCTCCGGTCGTGGATGCGGACGTCCTGCGCCGTCAGATCGAGGACCGCGACAGTCAGCTCGACAACAAGTTCTCCAAGGACGCGCAGGTCAACTACATCGGCACGGCACGGAAGTTCCTCGGTGACAAGATCGTGCGAGCGGCCAAGCCGCACCGGATCCTCGACCCGGACAACGGACCGCTGATCGCGGTGCGGCTGCGCATCGTGACGCGCAAGACGTTGGGCGGGATCGAGACCGACCTCTCGGGACGCTGCCTGCGTGCCGACGGCTCGGTGCTGCCGGGCCTGTACGCCGCCGGCGAGGTCGCCGGGTTCGGCGGAGGCGGCATGCACGGCAAGAACGCCCTGGAGGGGACGTTCCTGGGCGGCTGCATCCACAGCGGCAAGCGCGTGGGTGAGGCGCTGGGCCAGGGGGCCTAGAAGCTCGAGAAGCTCGAGAAGCTCGAGAAGCTTAGGAGGCCTCTCCGCCGGTGGGGGTGCCGGACGGGGTGATGACGGGGAAGTCGGACCAGGGGAAGTCGATCCACTGGTCGGTCTTCTTCCACACGTAGTCCGGCTTGATGATCGAGCGCGACTTCTCGTAGATCACCGCGGTGCGGGCCTCGGCGACGGTCTCGGCACAGAACTCCTGGACCAGTTCCAGGGTCTTGCCGGAGTCGGCGACGTCGTCGGCGATGAGCACCTTCATGCCGGACAGGTCCACGGCCTCGGGCGTCGGCGGGAGCATCACCGGCTGGTCGAGGGTCTCACCGACCCCGGTGTAGAACTCCACGTTGATCACGGAGACGTTCTTGATCCCCATCGCGTAGCCCAGGGCACCGCCGATGAGCAGCCCGCCGCGGGCGATGGAGAGGATCAGGTCGGGCTTGTAGTCGTCCACGACCGTCTGCGCCAGGTCCTTGATCGCGGTGCCGAAGAGGTCGTAGGTGAGAATCTCGCGTTCGTCGCTCATGGCTCCACATCGTATCGTGTGGAGCCCGCGGAGGTGACAGCCTAGTCCCGGTTACGCGGCTCGGCGACGGTCTCGGTGGTGGGGCCGTCCTCACCGTCGGACGTCCACCCGTCCGACCACTGGCCGGCACCGTAGTCGTAGCCGACGTCGTTCCCGTCCTCGTCGGTGCGTCGGTACCAGTTGGTGACCTTCGCGGAGGTGGAGTCGAAGTGGGCGCCGGCACCGGCGCCGTCCTCGGTGCGGGCGACGGAGAATTCGAAGTCGTCCCCGTGCTCCTGCATGCCCTTGTACACCGCATTCTGGATGGCGGACTTCGCGTAGTCGCGCCGGATGGCGGCCGGGTCGGTCATCAGGTCCTTCACGAACGCGACGGCCAGCCCGATCAGCACCACGGAGAACGGTATGGCGATGAGGATCGTCAGGTTCTGCAGTCCGGTCAGCGCCGTCTCCCCACCGGTGAGCAGCATCACCACCGCGATACCCATCATGCACAGGCCCCAGAACACCACGACGAGCTTGTTCGGCGAGGGGTTGCCGCGCTCGGACAGGGTGCCCATGATCAGCGAGGCGGAGTCCGCCGAGGTGATGAAGAACACGGCGAGCACGAAGATGATGATGAACGGGGTCAGCCAGCTCAACGGCAGGTTGTCGAAGACGGCGAACAGGATCTGCTCGGCCGAGGAGTCGCCGTCCACGCCCTCGCGTCCCTCCTGGAAGAAGGTGATTGCCGTGCCGCCGAAGATGGTGAAGGCCAGGATCAGGATGAAGGTCGGGGCCAGGGTGGTCACCAGCGCGAACTCGCGGATGGTGCGGCCGCGGGAGATGCGCGCGATGAACAGGCCGACGAAGGGGGTCCAGGCGATCCACCACGCCCAGTAGAAGGCGGTCCACATCGACTGGAACTCCAGGGTGTCCTCACCCCAGGACAGCGAGCGTCCCATCATGTCGAGCATGTTGTCGGCGTAGGCCATGATGCCCGAGGGCACCAGGTTCAGCAGGAACAGCGTGGGTCCCAGGAGGAACACGAACAGCACCAGGCCCAGCGTCAGGGAGATGTTGAGGTTCGACAGGTACCGGATGCCTCGGCTCACCCCGGACACCGCGCTGATGATGAAGCACAGGGTCAGGAAGGCGATGATCATGATCAGCACCGTGTTGGTGATCTCCGAGGCGCCGGAGACGATCTGGACGCCCTGGCTGATCTGCAGCGCAGACAGGCCCAGGGTGGCCGCGGTGCCGAACAGGGTGGCGATGATCGCCATCATGTCGACCAGGCGTCCGGCCAGGCCGGCCGTCTGGCGCTCGCCGAACAGGGAGCGGAACGCGGAGCTGAACAGCGAGACCCGGCCGCGCCGGTAGGAGCTGTAGGCCAGCGCGCCGCCGACCATCGCGTAGAGGCCCCAGATGGCCAGGCCCCAGTGGAAGTGGGTCTGTGCCAGGCCGCGGTGGATGGCCTCGGGGGTCTCCGCGTCGACGGTGTGCGGCGGCGGGTCCATGTAGTAGGTCAGCGGCTCGGAGGGGCCGAAGAAGAAGATGCCCACGCCGAGACCGGCGCCGAACATCATGGCCACCCAGGCGAAGCGGGAGAACTCCGGCTTCTCGTCGTCGGTGCCGAGCTTGATCTGCCCGAAGCGCGAGAACGCCAGGTAGATCATCAGCACCACCGCGGAGACCATCACCACGTTGAGCAGCCAGCCCATGTTCCTGATGGCCCAGGAGAACATGGTCGAGGAGACGTCGGAGACCGACGACGGGCTCGACACACCCCAGACGATGAAGGAGACGATGAGCGCCGCGGTGACGAAGAAGACCGTCTTGTCGAGGCCGAAGCGGTTACGTTGGTCGTCGACGCTGATGCCCGGCACGAGGCCGGGGTGCATGTCGTCCGGGTAGCGTCCCGCCTCCGGGGAGGCGGGGGACGTAGGTTCCGGGGAATCCGGCACGGAGTCATTCCGTTCTCCGCCCGGCTGCGGACGTGTCGGGAGGACACTGTCAGCATTACCGGACGGGGTAGATGTCAGTTCGACGCATCATGTTACGGGATCGGCCCCCGTCAGCCCATTGTGCAGCTTTTCCGGACGGTCACCGCACGAGGACGCCGATCAGCGTCTCGTTGGCGTCCGGGTCGCCGTCCGGCGTCGGTTCGGTGAGGTACTGCTCCCAGGACGTGCCGGTGGGGGTGAGCCCCTGCGACCGTGCCCAGCAGATCACCTCGTCGAAGGCGCCGGCGAGCAGGTCGTAGTTGCCGCGGACCAGCAACGTGACCGTGCGCGTGGCGGGCAGGGTCTCTGCCGTCACTGCCGCGTCCCGCGCGCCGGGGAAGGCGGCGTCGAGCGGGACGGCGACGGAGATGTCGACGCTTGCGCCGGGGAGCGTCCCGGGGACGCCGTGGGTGACGGCCATCGGGGCGTCCGAAACGACGACGCCCGCGGCGTCCAACGCGGTGAAGATCGGCGGGAAGGAGCGGTCGTAGAACGTGGCCAACTCCTCGACGGCGACGGTGTCGCGGACGACGGCGAGATGGCGGGCGGGCAGGTCGACGAGCTCAGGTTCCGGCATGGGAATCCTCCTTGTGGGTGTCAATCTACCTGCTCGGCCCGCCGCACCGCACGGGGTCGGCGTCTGGCCAGCCACGCGGACAGCAGGACGACACCGATGCCGACGACCGCGCCGATCGCCGTCTCGGCGACCCGCGCGCCCAGCAACGTCGACACCGGCTGCGGGTGGGCGAGGAAGACCATCAGCAGGGCCAGCGGGGTGATGAACACCAAGGCCAGGGAGTAGTTGCGCAGCACGAACATCTCGGCCAGGAACTGCATCACCACCACCCACACGAGGATCTGCCAGGGCTCGCTGGGGAAGGACAGCAGAAACGCCGCGACCCCGACACCCAGGACCGTACCGGTGATGCGGTGCAGCCCACGCTCCACCTGCTGACGGTGTCCGGGCGCCGACAACGGCACCACCGCGGCCACCTGCGCCCAGTACGGGGAGGGGATGCCCGTGGCCGTGGCCACCGACCCGCCGAGCAGTGCGGCGAGACCGTACTTCGAGAACTGACGGACCATCGCGGCGCGCGAGTAACTCGGCGGCGCGTGCACCACCGCGTCCGCATTCGCCTCGCCCGCCCAGCGGGACAACGCGCTGAGCAGCACGCACCAGGACGCCGCGGACCCGGCGATGAGCAGCGCGCCCCACACCGGTGCGGTCACCGGTGCCGAGGCCACTGCCGTGGTGGCGAAGACCGTGAACACCGCGCCGGACGGTTTGAGGTCGAGGACCATGATCACCGTCGCCGTCACCGCGGCCACCAGCGTGCCCGCCAGGACGGTGACGACCGCGTGGGTGGTGTCCGTCAACGACTGCGAGGCCTGGGCGATCAACGCGCCGAGTCCCACGCACACCGTGAGCATCGCGCCGATGCCCGACTGCTGGCGCACCCGGGTGCGGGTGGGCATGTAGCGACCGTAGATCGAGGTGAACGCGCCGAAGGAGGCGAACAGCGACCATTCGAGCCGGTCGACCAGCAGGAGCAGCACGAGCGGCACCGCCAGTGACACGGCGATACGCACCGCCGGAGCCAGGTCCCTGTTGCCCGGCGCGACGGTGAGCATGCTGCGCGCGGCCTCCCGGAGGTGGGAGGTGCCACGGTGTTTCTCGGAAGCTGCGTTTATGTCAGGCACTGTTCGATCATAGGTCCACCGGTGACAGGCGCTCGCCGGTGGTGACGCTCAGGCGCCCTGCCAGACGGTGTCGAAGGGCGTGTTCGCGGTGACGCGGTGCTCGATGCCGCGGGTGACGAGATCCTTGGAACGCTGGACGGCCTCGACGATCTCGGTGCCCTTGGCCAGCTCCGCGGTCAGCGCGGCGGCGACCGTGCAACCGGCGCCGGAGACACGCTGCTCACCGATCTTCGGGGCGGAGAACCGGGTGATCTCGTGGCCGTCCCACAGGACGTCCACGGCCTCGTCGCCGGGCAGCTCGACGCCGCCCTTGGCCAGGACGTAGGGGACGTGCTCACCGATGCGCCGGGCGGCCTCCTCGAGCTCCTCGACGGTGGTGATGCTGTCCATCCCGGACAGGGTCTGGGACTCGAAGACGTTCGGGGTCACCACGGTGGCCAGCGGCAGGATCTTCTCCCGCAGCGCATTGTCGGTGTCCAGTGCCGCGCCGGGTTCCTGACCCTTGCAGATCAGCACGGGGTCGACGACGAGGTTGCGCCAGGAGCGCTCGGAGAGCTTCCCGGCGACGGTGTCGATGGTCTGCGGCGTGCCGAGCATGCCGACCTTGGCGGTGTCCATCGACTCCACCGGGTGGGTGGCCAGTGCCGCCTCGAACTGTTCGGCGATGATCTGCGGGTCGACCGGGTGGAAACGGTGGCCCCAGTTGTTCGCCGGGTCGAAGGCGACGATGCAGCTCAGGGCGCCGACGCCGTAGACGCCGAGCTGCTGGAAGGTCTTGAGGTCGACCTGGATGCCTGCACCGCCGGTGGCCTCGGAGCCGGCGATGACGAATGCGATGGGAGGTGTGTTCATGTACACAATGGTAAGGGCTGGTTTGGATCCCGTGCGCATGAGTCCTCGGTATCCCGGTGGGGCGTGGGGGCCGCCTGAACGCTACGACACCTCCAGCGGGCCGCCGGGGCTGTCGAGGAACTCTCGGAGGTAGGGCAGTCGGAAAGCCACCGTGCCCCAGGCCGGTGAGTGGATGATGTCCCTGTCGATCAGGGCGGCCCGCACCCTGGACAGTGAGGTCACCGGTTTGCGCAGTTCCTCGGCCAGGTCGTGGATCCTGACGCGGTCTGGGTGCTCGGGGTCGGTGGCACGGTCCATGACGGTGGCCATCGCGTGGAGGAAATCCAGTTGGGCGTGGGGGAGTGTGGCGAGTTCGGGTTGGTGCACCTGGTTGCCCAGCACCGGGATCGCCAGGCCGACGGCCTCCTCCACGGCGCCGGTGGAGACCGTGCCCGTCCCCTCGGCGAGGGAGATCCGCCAGGCCAGTGAGCCGATGAGCTGCAGCAGGTAGGGGTAGCCGAACGCCGACCGGGCGGCGTGGCGGGCGGACTCGGGGGAGAAGACGACGTCCGTCGGCTCCGCGGTGCGCTGCAGCAGGTCGACCGCGTCGTCCTGCTGCAGCGGGGCGAGCTGGTAGCGCTGACTGCGGCGAAGGAAGGTGGTGCCCGGGGCGTTGAGCAGCGACTGGATGCCGGCGGTGAGCCCGGCTCCGATGAAACTGACGGCGATGTCGTCGCGCACCAGGTCCTGGACGGCGGTGGCGAGGACGCCGATGTCGTCGGCGTCGGCGGCCTGGACCTCGTCCATGGTGATCAGGATCCCGGAGCGGTGCGCACCGGTGAACTCCGCGAGGCGGCGGAGCTGGGACGCCAGGGACGGGGTGACGGGTTCGGCGTCCTCCTGCTCGGTGCGCAGGGACCCGATGCCGGCGATGGACGCGCCGCTGATGCGCCTGCCCGGGCGGCCGTTCAGGGAGTTGATCGCCTCGGGGATGGCGGTGTCGATCAGTTCGCCGAGCATGTTCTTGTTGCTGGAGGTGCGCAGCAGCACCCACCCGTTGGTGCGGGCGATGTCCTCGAGCTCGTTGATCAGCGCGGTCTTGCCGATGCCGCGGGCGCCGTTGATCAACAGCATGCGGCCCGGGCTGCCGGCGTCGGTCTCGATGGCGTGGCGGTAGGCGTCGAGGATGGTCCCGCGCCCACTCCACACGGTGGGGGACTCGCCGAAGCCGGGGCGGAAGGGGTTTGCCGGGGAGGTCATGCCGGACAGTCTACGGGAAGTGGCTGGATAGAGTGGATAAAACGGATAGAAGCCCGACATGGATAAAATGGATAAGGCTCAGCGATTCGAGCAGCTCGACTACTTCACGCCGTGGATAGCGGAGAAGGGATCCCACCCAGGATCCCGGTGGACGGCCAACTCGATGTTCTCCGCGATCCGATCTGCGTCTTCATGGCCTGCCAGTTCCGATATCAGTGCGTGGGCCATGTCCATCCCCGCGGCAACTCCGGACGACGTCCATATCGGTGTCCCGTTCCCCTCATCGACGACCCACCGTGCCTGCGGGACCCAGGCCACCTGATCGCTCTGGGAGGTGACCCAGTCCCACGCCTTCTTGTTCGATGTCGCCCGACAGCCGTCGAGTACCCCGGCAGCAGCAAGCAAGGCGGAACCGGTGCACACCGAGGTGATGACCGTGGCGCGGTGGCAAATCTCTGCGAGGACGGTCAAGAACTCGCGGTCGCCGGCCAGCCGACGGCTGCCGTTCCCACCGGGAACCAGGACGATGTCGGGGCCGCCCGGGCGGTCCCGGACGTCGGTGTACCCGGTCTGGGCGGTGACTTCCGCACCCTGGGCGCTTCCCACCGGTTGCCCGGTCCGCGGCCCTGCGTACTCCACCGTCCAGCCCGGGGCGTGGCTGAAAAGCTCAATTGGGCCGAAGACGTCCAGCACCTCGAAGCCCTCGTAGAGGATCACTGTCACGGTCCTCTTCTGCGCGGTGTCGGCCGGGCTCACCATATCGGGATCACCCCAACTCCAGGAGTGACACGCAGCTCCGATTCGGCTATGGCGAGATCGTTGATGCTGGCTTCGCGCCGACGCATCAGTCCGTTGGAGTCGAACTCCCACAGTTCATTGCCGTAGGACCGCCACCACTGACCGTGGGTGTCGTGCCACTCGTACTGGAAGCGAACGGCGATTCTGTCCTCGTCGAACGCCCACAGGTTTTTCCTCAGCCGGTAGTCGAGTTCGCGCTCCCATTTCTCGGTGAGGAACCGGATGACCTCCTCGCGTCCGGTGACGTGGTTCTCACGGTTCCGCCATTCGGTGTCCGTCGTGTACGCCCGGGCAACCCGTTCCGGGTCTCGGGTGTTCCACGCATCTTCGGCCGCCTGAACCTTCGCGAGTGCCGTCTGTCGTGTGAACGGCGGGCGCGGCGGCCGGCTTGGTTGAGTAGCTCCAGGGGTTTCTCTCGTCATGTGGTTGACGCTATTGCGTGGACTTCCCGGCACGTGAGTGGCATAAATGCCACATGTCGAACATTTCACGCCATCGAGGTGCTGAGGCTCCCCACAAAGTGATGATCCTGGCGTTCCCCGAGGTCGTCGCCTTCGACCTGGCGACCGCATCCCAGATATTCGGCTTCCGTGGCGAGGACGAGTACGAAGCACTCGTGGTGGGGACGACTTCCACGGAGGTTCTTACCTCTACCGGGTTCACGATCGGTGGGGTCAGCCGACCGGAGGAGATCCTGCATGCGGACACCGTGGTTGTCCCGGGCTTCAACAGGTCTCTGAACCCGGCTGACCGGCCGACCCGAAACGCCCTTTCACTATTGCGTCAGGCACATGCTCATGGTGCGAGGGTCGTCTCGATCTGCACCGGCGCTTTCGCGCTGGCTGCGGCGGGGCTCCTGGACGGCCGCACGGCGACGACCCACTGGAAGGAGGCGGACGAACTCCAGCGCAGGTACAGCGACGTCCACGTAGACCCTGGGGTCCTCTACATCGACCACGGAGACGTCGCCACCAGCGCAGGGGTCGCGGCAGGCATCGACCTGTGCCTGCATTTGGTACGCCGCGACATGGGGGAGCAGGTCGCCACCCGGATCGCTCGACGAATGGTGGTGGCCCCGCAGAGGATCGGCGGCCAGGCACAATTCATCGACCGTCCCTCGCCGGAACCGCGGGGCGGTATCGCGTCCGTGGCGCAATGGATGACCGCACACCTCGGCGAACCACTGTCGACCTCGGATTGTGCGGCACGCGCGGGAATGTCCGTGCGGCACTTCCAGCGTCGGTTCACCGCGGAGGTCGGGGTACCGCCCGCCGAGTGGCTCACCCGGCAGCGGGTTGCGGAGGTGCGTCGGCTGCTTGAGGTCAGTGACCTGACGATCGGGGCCATCGCACACCGGACCGGAATGGGGACAGCGACGAGCCTGCGCCGGCACATTCTGCGTGAGTTGGGGGTCACTCCCACCGCCTACCGGCAGAGTTTCGGTCAAACCCACCACCCACCGGACTACTGCCGGTAGTCCGCCAGGAAGTTGCCCATGCGTTCCATCGCCGTGGCCAGCACCTGCTCCTCGGGCAGGAGCACGATGCGCAGGTGGTCCGGCGTCGGCCAGTTGAAGCCGGTGCCGTGGACGAGCAGGATGTGCTCGCGCTCCAGCAGGTCCATGACGAGTTTCTCGTCGTCCCGGATCTCGTGGACGTCGGGGTCCAGGCGGGGGAAGGCGTACAGCGCACCGCGCGGTGTCACACAGCTCACCCCGTCCATGGAGTTCAGGGCGTGTTCGACCACGTCGCGTTGCCGGGTGAGTCGACCCTCGGGCCCGGTGAGCGTACCGATCGAATGGTCGCCCTCGCCGGTCAGGGCGGCGACGATGGCGTGCTGGCCGGGCACGTTGGCGCACAGTCTGGTGGAGGCCATGAGGTCCAGGCCGTGCAGGAAGTCGGCGGCGTGCTCCTTCGGCCCGGTGACGACCATCCAGCCGGCGCGGTACCCGGCCAGCCGGCTGCTCTTCGACAGTCCGGAGTAGCTTAACGTCAGCACGTCCGGCGCGACCGCCGCCAGGTGGGTGTGGGCGGTGCCGTCGTAGGTGATGGCGTCGTAGATCTCGTCGACCAGCAGGGTCAGGGAGTGCTTCCGGGCGAGCTCGGCGATTCCCTCCAGGATGTGCGGCGGGTACACCGCACCGGTCGGGTTGTTCGGGTTGATGACCACGATGGCGGTGGTGCGCGCGGTGATCCGGGCCTCCATGTCTGCCAGGTCGGGGTTCCACCCGTCGTCCTCGGCGCAGCGGTAGTGCACGGGTGTGCCGCCGGCGAGGGTGACCATGGCCGTCCACAACGGGTAGTCGGGGGCGGGGATGAGGATCTCGTCGCCGTTGTCGACCAGCGCCTGGCAGGTCATGGTGATCAGTTCGCTGACCCCGTTGCCGAGGTACACGTCTTCGCGGCGCAGTTCCGGGAAGCCGGGGATCTCGGCGTAGTGACCGGTCACGGCGTCGAGCGCGGCAGGCATGCCGTGGGAGTCGGAGTATCCGTGGGAGGTCGGCAGGGCGCGCGCCATCTCCTCGGTGATGTGCGGCGGGGCGGTGAAACCGAAGGGCTGCGGATTGCCGATGTTGAGTTTCAGCACGTCCACCCCGGCGCGTTCCATCTCCGCGGCGCGGGCGGCGACGGGACCGCGGATCTCGTAGAGGACGTTGCGGAGTTTCGAGGACTGCCGGACGCTACGGCGTGGGTGCCCGGTTCCGGTCGGTATCACTGGTGCGTACTGTGCGGTAGCGCTACTATTCACTGTCATGGCCCAGAGTAGCAGTGCGCAGAGTAGCAGTGCCCAGTTGGTGACGGAACTACGCCGCTGGATCGACGGTCGCGCGCCCGGCACACGACTGCCCGCCACCCGCACCCTCGTCCGTGACCACGAGGTGGGGCCGGGGACCGTGCAGGCCGCCCTGCGCGTCCTGGCCGCCGAAGGGACGGTGGAGACCCGCCCCGGCGTCGGCACCTTCGTCACCGAGGGGGCGGGCGTCAGACGCCTGCGCCCCGCGGACTACTCTTGGCAGGCCGGGGCGCTGGGCGCGGCGAACCCGGCCACCGCCACCGGCGACGGCCCGCTGCGTCCCACCCCGGACGACGCCGTCAGCCTGCACAACGGCTACCCGGACCGCCGGCTGCTCCCCGAGAAGCTCGTGCGCCAGGCGCTGGTCCGCGCCGCCCGTGGCGAGTACGCCGTCACCGCCGCCCCGCGTTCCGGGCTGCCCGGGCTGCGCGCCTGGTTCGCCCACGAACTGGGACGTCACACCCCACCGGGCACCGCCCCGGCCGCCGCGGCGGACGTCACCGTGCTGCCCGGCACGCAGAGCGGCCTAGCCGCGATCTTCCGCGCCGTCGCCGCCCCCGGCGACCCGGTGGTCATCGAGTCGCCGACCTACTGGGGCGCGATCCTCGCCGCCGGGGAGTCCGGCGTGCGGCTCGTGCCCACCGGCGGCGGGCAGGACGGCCCGGACCCCGTCGAGCTCGACCGCATCCTCACCCGCACCGGCGCGCGGGCCTTCTACGCCCAGCCGCGCTACGCCAACCCCACCGGCGTGACCTGGTCACAGGCCACCCGGCGCGGGGTCATCGAGGTGCTGGCCCGCCACGGTGCCTTCCTCATCGAGGACGACTGGGCCCACGACTTCGGCATGACCGACCTCCCCGAACTGCCGCCGTTGGCCGCGCTCGACGACGCCGGACGGGTGATCTACCTGCGCTCGTTGACCAAGAGTGTCTCGCCCACGCTGCGGGTCGGCGCGGTGATCGCCCGCGGCCCGGTGGGCGGGCGTATCCGCGCCAACGTCGCGGCGTCCACCATGTACGTCAGCCCGGTGCTGCAGGCCGCGGCGTTGGACGTGGTCGGCCAGCCGGCGTGGCGAACCCACCAGCGCTCCCTTCGCGCCCGGTTGCGCTCGCGGCGTGACCTGCTGGTCGACGCGGTGCGAACCCACCTGCCGGAGGCGGTGCTCACCCGGGTGCCCGCCGGTGGGCTGAACCTGTGGGTTCGCCTGCCCGACGGCACGGACCTGCACCGTCTCGTGGTGGAATGCGAACGAGCCGGGGTGCTCGTCGCCTCCGGTGACGGACTGTTCCCGGCCGAACCCGCCGGCCAGTTCGTGCGGCTCAACTTCGCCGGGCCCGACCCGGCACGCTTCGACCCGGCGGTCAGGACGATCGCGGAGGTGCTGCCGCGCTGTCGCTGAATTGCGCGCTGAGCCCTTCCAGCAGGACGGCGACGCCGTCGTCGTCCGCGGCGGCGGTGACCTCGTCGGCGGCGGCGCGCACGTCCGGCCCGGCGTTGGCCACGGCCACGCCGCGTCCGGCCCACCGCAGCATGGGGATGTCGTTGAGGCCGTCGCCGACGGCGAGGACCTCCCCGGGTTCCACGCCCAGGTGCGAGCACAGCCGGGCCAGGCCGGTGGCCTTGGACACCCCGGCGGCCATGAGTTCCACGAACGGGGCGCCGGACATCGTGAGCTCCACCCCCGTGTCCTCGGCCCGCACAGCCAGCAGTGCGCTGACCTTGTCGAACAGGACGTCCACCGGGACGTCCGGGTCGCGGAAGACGAGTTTCACCGCCGGTGCGTCCACCAGGTCATCGACGGTGGCGCGTTCCATCGACGCCGGGTCGCGGCTGTGGTCGGTGGCAGAGGCGAGGGCTGCGTAGTCGTCCTCGGCGATGAACCGGGCCCCGCACTCGCGCACGGCGGCGAAGCAGGCGCGCGGGAACCCCGCACGCACCGTGGCCACCACCCGACGCAGCGCGTCCGGCGTGGCCGCCGTGGCGAACAGGGGTTCTGCGCTCCGGTCGTCGGAGGTGCCCAGGTGGACGGCGTAGGCGCCGTTGCCGCACACGGCCCACCAGTCGAAACCGGTGCGCGCGTTCACCGCGCGCACGCCGACGACGTTGCGGGCGGTCACCGGCACGACCGTGATCCCGGCCCGACGCGCCGAGCGCAGCGCGGCGACGGTGCGGTCGCTGACCGTCCGGTCACCGCGCAGCAGCGTGTGGTCCAGGTCGGTGGCGACCAGACGGATCACCGGACGCTCACTCAGGCGCCTCACCGGGGACGAGGGTGCCGAGCTCGCCGCCGTCCTGGTCGAGCACGGTGAGCGAGTCACCGTGCAGCTCCACGGTGCTGACCCCGAGCAGCCACTGCGACCAGCCGTCCCCGCAGGCCATCATCGTGGTGGGGAAGGGGGCGACGCTCGCGCCGCCGGTCTCGCCGCCGGTCTCGCCATCGCTCTCGTAGGTGCTGCGGATGCCGTTGCAGGCGTCGCTGCCGGTCACCCCGCCCTCACCGTCGAAGGTGAGGTAGCCGTTGCCGTCGGGGTCGACCCACGTTCCTGTCAGGGACGAGTCAGGATCTGGGGCAGTCACTGTGGTGGCCTCCGTGCTCGGTGTGGTGGTGGAAGACGCGCCGCCCCCGTCGGTGTCGCCGCCGCAGGCGGAGAGGCCCACGGCGAGGACGGCGGCGCCGAGCGTCGCGACGAGGGCGGAACTGCGGCGGCGGTGCATCAGATCTCCGGGCGCAGGGCGCCGAGGACCCCGCCGTCCTCGTCGTGGACGACGAGCAGCGCACCGTAGTGGTGGACGCTGGCGGCGCCCTGCAGCCAGTCGCTCGTGGGCCCGGGGCACGCCATCAGCGTGGAGGCGAACGGCTCGACCTCGGCGACGTTGCCGTCGACGGTGTAGGACGAGGCGACGCCGTTGCACCCGTCGGTGCCGGAGATCCGGCCGTCGTCGAAGGTGAGTTCCGCGGCACCGGTGGGGTCGACGTCGACCCAGGTGCCGGAGAACGGGGCGTCGGGGAGAGAGGACTGCACCGGCTCGGCGGTGGCCGCCGGGGCACCGGCGAAGCCGACGAGGGCAGCTGTGGTCGCGGCGGTCATGGCGCCGGTCAGGATCTTTCGCGTGAGGGTCATTGGGATCCACTCCTCGGTGGGTCTCGGGGAGATGTACAGAGTTGTACAGGTTCTTACCGGACTCAATCGTCCGGCTCGGCGGCCATGTTAACTGCCCGAGGCCCCGGTGACGTCAGCGAGGGCGTCGTCGCGCAGGAAGTCGCCGGCCATCTCCACGGCGGGGCCGGAGGAGTCCGCGCCCTCGATGAACACGCAGAAGGCGATGTCGCCGACGGTGCCCACGAACCAGCCGTGGGCGTCACCCTCGCCGACCTCGGCGGTGCCGGTCTTGCCGCCGAGACCGTCGATGTCACTCAGCGACGACGCCGTTCCCGAGGTCACCGCCTCGCGCATCATCGAACGCAGGGAGTCGACGACCCCGGAGTCCAGCGGCTCCGGCTCGGCGCCCGTCTCCCCGTCCTCCCCGTCGGCGGTCGTCGCGGTGGTCTCCTCACCCTGGATCACCGAGGGGGTCACCATCGACCCGCCGTTGGCGACCGAGGCCTCCATCAGCGCCAGCCCGAACGGCGAGGACAGCACCTCACCCTGCCCGATCGCGGCCTCCACGCGTGCCGCACCGGGCTCGGTGACCGGCACGGACCCGGTCATGCTGGTCATGCCCGGGGCGTCGAAGTCCACGCCGAGGCCGAGCTGCATCGCCGTGTCCTTCATGTCGGAGGGCTCCAGGTCACGCGAGATCAACGCCTGGGTGGTGTTGCAGGACTCGGCGAAGGCGGTGTGCATGGGCACCGTGCCCAGGTCGAAGTCCTGGTCGTTGGGGATGACCCGGCCGTCGACCTCGACCTCGGCGGGGCACTCCACCTCGTCGTCGGGGCCTACGGTGCCCCGGCCCAGCGCGGCGGCGGTGGTCACCGTCTTGAACGTCGACCCGGGCGGGAACTGCCCGGTCATCGCCGGGGTGCCCTGCCCGTCGGCGGCGCTGTTCTGCGCGGAGGCCAGCAGCCCGCCGGTCGACGGGTCGATCGCCACGATCGAGGCGGCCCGGTCCTCACCGTCCATGGCGCGTTGTGCGGCGGCCTGGATGCCCATGTCCATCGTGGTGCGCACCGGCTCGGACTCCGCGGGCGCTTCCTGGCCCAGCACCTCGCCCTCGAGCCCCTGCTCCTCGTCGGCGGTGGTGGTCAGCGTCCAACCGGCGGTGTCGTCGAGACGCTGCTCCCAGTAGGCGCGCAGGTCTCCGTCGACCGGGGAGGACGTCCCGGAGGACGACAGCAGCCGGCCCTCCTCCCGGGACTCGACCCCGGGGACCGCGCCGAGGGCGTCGGCGACGTCCCCGGCGTCCTCCGGACGCAGCGAGAACAGCGTGGTCGCCTCCTCGCCGGCCTCGGTGATCTGCGTGGCGACGGAGTCGGTGTCCAGGTCGTCGATCGCCGGACGCGCCGCGTCGGCAATGGCGGACGCCTGCTCCTGCGGCTCCATCTCCTCGGTGGCCGCGGCAGTGAACACGGTCACCGTGGTCCACGACATCTGCGCGTCATTGCGCGCGTCGAGGACGGGCAGGTCGAAGGCGCGGTCGTCGGAGTAGGACACGGAGGTCTGCGGTGTCAGCGCGGAGTCGAGGATCTTCGGGTCCCACACCACCGGGTCGTTGCCGCCGTCGGTGGTGCCCAGCGAACCCTGCGAGGTGACCTCGTCGCCGGAGGGCACGGTCCACGTCGCGGTGGTCGCGCTGTCGTCGAGTTCGAGGTGGAGTGTCGTCTCGCCGATGTTTCCCTCGAGTTCGGTGAGGTACTGCTCCGCGGCCTCGGGGTCGTCGGTGTGCTCGGCGGCGCCGGCCCAGTCGCCGGCGTTGACCAGGTCGACGAACTCGTCGGTCGGCGAGTCGCTCCACGGCACCGAACACCCGGCCAGGACCAGGGCGCTGGCGGTGAGGCTCGCACCCAGGCTGGCCCTGACGGTGCGGATCGCCGTGACGGACGTGGGACGGTGGGCAGGCTTCGTCATAGCGCCAATGGTAGAGGCAGCCGCCGGGTATCGTGAACCGCGTGAGTGAATACGCAGACGTCAGCGCCGTCACCCGGACCGGCGAGAACCAGTGGAGCGCCGACATCGACGCGGGGTGGACGATCCTCGGCAACCCGAACGGCGGGTACCTGCAGACCGTCATGGCCCGCGTCGCCGTCGCGGTGGCGTCCGGGCGGGACGCCCACCCGCACGTCGTCGCGGCGTCCTCCCATTTCCTGCGCTCTCCGCGCCCCGGCGCGGTGGAGCTGACCGCCGAGCTGCTGCGCGCCGGACGCACGACCACGCAGGTGCGCGTGCGGATGAGCCAGCAGGGCGAGATCACCGGGGAGTCGCTGTTCACCCTCGGGGCGTTGGGGGACGCCGCGGTCGACTGGGCCACCGACGACCTCCCCGACCCGGGCGCGGGATTCGACGACTGCACGCGGTACGTCCCGCCGCGCGAGCAGTTCCCGGTGGAGATCCTCCACCACGCCGGGCTGTACCTGCACCCGGGGCAGAGCGCGTTCACCGAGGTCATCGCCGACTCCGCACCCCGTGGTCTCGGCGAGGTGCGGGCCTGGGTGGAGTTGCCGGACGGGGAGGACTTCACCCCGGAGTCGCTGCTGCTGGCCGCGGACATCCTGCCGCCGGCGACGTTCGACGTGCGCCCGGGCGGCTGGGTGCCGACCATCGAACTGTCCACCTACGTGCGGGCGACGCCGGTGCCCGGCCCGGTGAACGTGCTGCTCAAGGCGAACCTGGTCCAGGGGGACCGGGTCGACGAGTCCGCCACGGTGTGGGACGCCGACGGCAATCTCGTGGCCCAGTCCCACCAGTTCGCCGGCATCCGGTTCAGTTAAGAATGAGAAGGAGGCTTGCGCGATGAAGTACACCCACGGACATGGACCGGCCGTGCTGGCCAACCACCTGACCCGCACCGCGCAGGATTCGTTGGCGTTCGTCCTGCCGCACCTGCACCGTGACTCCCGCGTGCTGGACGTGGGCTGCGGTCCCGGATCGATCACCCTCGACGTTGCCGCCATTGTCGCCGGACTCGGCGGGTCGGCGTCGCAGGTCACCGGTGTGGAGAACACCGACGAGCCCCTGCGCGCGGCCCGTGGGCTGGCCGAGGAGCGCGGCATCGGCGCGCAGTTCGCGCTCGGCGACGCCCATGCGTTGCCCGTCGCCGACGGTTCCTTCGACGTGGTCATCGCCCACCAGGTACTGCAACATGTGGCCGATCCGGTCGCCGTGCTGCGCGAACTCGTGCGCGTCGCCGCCCCGGGCGGGGTCGTCGCGGTGCGCGACGCCGACTACGCCGGCATGTTCTTCCACCCGCAGCCCGAGGGGCTGGTCGGGTGGCAGCGCGACTACCGTCGCCGAGCCCGTGCCAACGGCGGGGAGCCGGACGCCGGACGCCTGCTGCCCGCCTGGGCCCGGCAGGCCGGCCTCGGCCCCGGGCAGCTGGGTTTCACCACCTCGACGTGGACCTACACCCACGGCGCGGGGGCGTCGTGGCTGGCGGACAGCTGGATCCGCCGGACCCAGGCGGCTGAGTCTGCTGAGGCAGCACAGGTGCAGGACGCCGCGGGGATCTGCGCCGGCTGGCGTTCCTGGGCGGCGGACGAGGCGGCGGTCTTCGTGATGCCGCACGGGGAGTTGTTGATCCGGGTGTGACCTGATGGAAGACTGGGCGCATGAGTAACCAGCAGCCCTACCGTCCTGACCAGAACCGTGGCTACGGTCAGCAGAACCAGCCGACGCGGCAGTACTCGCCCCAGCAGCCGCAGCAGGGGCAGGGCTACCAGCAGCAGTACCAGCCCCAGCAGCCTCCCCGGCAGCAGCCGGAGAACCTGTTGGCCGGACGCTTCGACACGAAGAAGGTCGTCATCAACCTGGTGATCCTCGGCGTGCTGTGCGCGGTGATCTCCTTCGCGATCCTGCTGGTCGTCGACCTCATCGTCTCGGCGATCACCGGGTGGGCGGCCCAGGGCCCCGGCGCGGCGGTGGTCTACGGGCTGATCGCCGGCATCGTCGGCGTCCTCGCCGGACTGCTGTACATCCCGGTGGTGGGCACGGGCAACGAGAACCTCTTCGGTGCGGCGATCCTGGCCCTGGCCATCGCCGCCGGGGTGGTCTACGTGCTGCTCGGCGGCCTGCTGGACGGCGACTGGAACACGCTCCTCACCCTCGGCGCGATCCTGTGCACGGCGGGTACCGCCTACGTCGCACCGGCGCGTATCGAGTCGGCACGTGTGAGGTGACCGGACATGGCCCCGTCAGCGTCCCAGGATGACCTCCGGGCGGAGATTCGTCGTGTGGAGCGCGGGGCGGGGGTCGGGTGGCGCCGCATCGTGACGGTGTTCGAGGACGCCGGGGGCGCGCGGTTGTCCCACGCCGAGCTGGCTGCCGCGGTGCACCCGTTGA
>JAKDIS010000033.1 GCA_030450335.1 Corynebacterium sp.
CGGCCCTGAGACAGGCACAGAGACAGGCCCCGAGACAGGCACTGACGACGCCCGGACCCTGGCAGGCGACGACCTCACCCTCGGCTACGGCCGCTCCACGGTGGTCCACGGGGTCTCGGTCACCCTCGAGCCCGGCACGGTCACCGCGCTCGTCGGCCCGAACGGTTCCGGCAAGTCCACGCTGCTGCGCTCCCTGGCACGCCTGCACCCGGTCGATCAGGGCAGCGTCCGGCTCGGCGACGGTGAGACCGCCCGCGACGTCCACCTGCTCAGCCCCCGCGAGTTCGCCACCCGCGTCACCCTCTTCTCCCAGTCGCGTCCCACCCCGGACGGGCTGAGCGTGCGCGAGGTCGTCAGCTTCGGACGCCACCCGCACCGGCGTCGCTTCGCCGGGCTCGGCGCCGAGGACGTCGCCGCCGTCGACCACGCCCTGCAGGTCACGGGCATGGCCGACAAGGCCGACCGCAGCGCCGGCGAACTCTCCGGCGGCGAGGTCCAGCGCGCCTGGCTGGCCGCCTGCCTCGCCCAGGACACCGGCGTGGTCCTGCTCGACGAGCCCACCAACCACCTCGACCTGCGCTTCCAGACCGAGATCCTCGACCTCGTCCGCGACCTCGCGGACGGGGCCGACGGCACCGGCGGCACTAGCGGCGACCAGCCCGTCACCATCGGCGTCGTCCTGCACGACCTCGACCACGCCCTGCGCGTCGCCGACCGGCTCGTCCTGCTCGCCGGCGGCCGCGTGCTGGCCACCGGGCCACCGCAGGACGTCCTGACCGCCGACAACATCGCCGCCGCCTACGACATCCCCGTCGACGTCGGTGTGGACCCCCGCACCGGCCGCCTGCGCATCGACCCCATCGGACGACACGCCGACCGCGGACGCGTCCGCACCACCCCCTGAAAGGACCACCATGCACCTCCCGAGAAGCCGCCGCTTCCCCGCCCGATTCCCGGCCCGATTCCCGGCGACAGCCACCGCGCTCACCGCCGCCGTCGCCACCGCGACGCTCACCCTCGCCGCCTGCGGCACCACCGACACAGGCTCGTCCGACGGTGACTCCGAGGCACCGACCTCCAACGCCGAGGGCTGCGACGCCGACGTCGAGACCAGCACCGACCCGGTGTCGATGACCGACGGCCTGGGCCGCACCGTGGAACTCGACAAGCCCGCCAGCCGCGTCGCCGTGCTGGAGTGGCAGGAGATCGAGGACGCGATCAGCCTCTGCGTCGACCCCGTCGCCGTGGCGTCCCCCGACGACTACGGCACCTACGTCAGCGCCGAGGCCCTGCCGGACGACGTCGTCAACGCCGGTGAGCGCGGTGAACCCGACCTCGACGCCATCTACGGCGCCGACCCCGACCTCATCATCGTCGAGGCCTACAGCGAGGACGACGCCGTGCTCACCCAGCTCGAGGACCGCGACGTGCCCGTCCTGGCCGTCACCGGCGCGGACGCCGAGGACCAGATCGGCACCGTGAAGAACACCCTGTCCATGATCGGTGAGGCCACCGGGCGTTCCGCGCGTGCCGAGGAGGTCAACCAGGAGTTCGACGACCACCTCGCCGCCGCCCGCGAGGAGCTGGCCGACACCGTGGCCACCCTCGAGGACCGCGACCAGACCGACTTCCTCTACTTCGACGGCTGGGTCGAGAGCGGCAACCTCACCATCCGCCCCTACACCAGCGGCGCGCTGATGACGCAGCTCGGCGAGGAGCTCGGCATGACCTCGGCCTGGACCGACGACGTCAACGAGTCCTACGGTGACGGCGGCGTCGACCCGGCGTACGGCCTGGCCCAGACCGACATCGAGGGCCTCACCGCCGTCGGCGACGCCAACCTGTTCTACACCGGCTCCCAGGGCGGCGCGGACGACTACGTCGCCGCCATGACGTCCAACCCGATCTGGAACAACCTCTCCGCCGTGGAGGAGGACCACACCTACGAGTTCCCCAACGACCTGTGGGCCGCCGGCGGACCGCGCTCCTGCATCCAGCTGATCGACGCCTTCGTCGAGGCCGTCAAGGCCGTCGAGGCTGCCTCCGACGCAGAGTGACACGGCAGGTGACCCGCGGCAGGACGCACGCCGCACCGCTCGTCGCGCCACTGGCGCTCATCGTCGCGCTCGTCGTGGCGATCACCGTCGTCGGACTGTGGCACCTCACCCAGGGCACCTCCGGACTGGGCATGCGTGAGCTGGTGCTCTACGCCGTCGGCCACCCGGACGCCCCGCAGAGCGTCAACGGTGTGCCGGTGGACAGCGTGCTGTCGGGTTCGCGGGTGCCACGCCTGCTCGCCGGGATCACCGTCGGATTCGCCCTGGGTGTCGCCGGCATCCTGCTGCAGTCGGTGACCCGCAACCAGCTGGCCTCCCCCGACACCCTCGCGGTCACCGCCGGCTCCTACGTGGCACTGACCGCGGTGGCGGCGTTCGGTCTCACCGTGCCGTTCTGGGCGTCCGGCCTGGTCGCCTTCTGCGGTGGCCTGGCCAGCGCGGCCCTGGTGCTCAGCCTCACCGGCGCCGGCTCCGGACGCGGCGGGGCCACCGGCACCACGAAACTCATCCTCGCCGGCTCGGCGATCGCCATGGCGCTCGACGCGGTCACCGGCATGCTGCTGATCCTGTTCAAGCAGAACACCACCGGCCTGTTCGCCTGGGGTTCCGGCTCCCTGTCACAGCTCAGCGTGGACGCCTCCGCCCGCGCCGTCCCGGTCATCGTGGCGGTGCTGCTCGCCGCCGTGCTGCTGTCGCGGCGTCTGGACGTCCTGTCCCTCGGCGACGACGACACCGCCACCACCCTCGGTGTGCCGGTGCGCGCCACGCGCACCATCGCCGTGGTGCTCGCCGTCCTGCTCACCGCCCTGTCCGTGACCGTCGCCGGGCCGCTGGGCTTCATCGGGCTCGGCGCGCCCGTGCTCGCCCGCCTGCTGTCGACGAAGGTGCCCGGACTGCGCCGCCATGCCGTGCTCATCCCGGTGACCGGGCTGGTCGGCGCCCTGATCGTCCTGCTCGCCGACGCACTGCTGCGCGCCGTGCTCGGCGCCGAACAGGCCGCGTCCATCCCCACCGGCATCCCCACCGCCCTGCTCGGCGCGGTGGTGATCGTGGTGCTGGCGATGCGCATGCGTGACCAGGGCGTGGTGCGCGCCGCGCGCGCCAACGCCGGTGCCCGCGGCGGGACGTCCACCCCCGCCCAGGCACGACGACGCTTCCTCGTCGTCCTGGTCGCCGCCGTGGTCCTGCTCGTCGCCGCGGTGGTCTACGGACTGCTCGCCGGCAGCCTGTGGCTGCGCCTCGGTGACATCGCCCTGTGGCTGCGCGACGCCGCCCCCGGACTCGTCGGCGGTGCCCTGGACACCCGCGCCCCGCGCGTGACCGCCGCAGTGCTGGCCGGTGCCGCCCTCGGCGTGGCGGGCACCGTGGTGCAGGGCACCGTGCGCAACCCGCTGGCCGAACCCGGGCTGCTCGGCATCACCGCCGGCGCGGGCCTGGGCGCGGTCATCGCCACCACCATGCTGCCCGGCTCCGGACGCACCGTGCTGGTGGCCCTCGCCGTGACCACCGGCCTGGCGACGTTCGCCCTGGTCGCTGCCCTGTCGTGGCGTGGTGGCCTGCTGCCCGACCGTTTCGTGCTCATCGGCATCGGCTGCGGCTACGGGATCTCCTCGGTGACCACCTTCCTGCTGCTGCGCGCCAACCCCTACGACACCCCGCGCATCTTCACCTGGCTGTCCGGCACCACCTACGGCAGGACGTTCCCCGACGTGGTGCCCGTCGCCGTGGTGCTGCTGCTCACCCTGCCGGTGCTGCTGGCCATGCGCCGGCAGATCGACCTGATGTCCGTCGACGAGGACACCCCGCGCATCCTCGGCGTGCCCGTGGAACGCACCCGCCTGGGCCTGCTGACCCTGGCCGCCGTGCTCGCCGCGGTGAGCGTGGTGGCCGTCGGTGTCGTCGGCTTCGTGGGCCTGGTCGCCCCGCACCTGGCCCGCTCCCTGGTGGGAGGACGCCACGGGCGCGTCCTGCCGGTGGCGATGGTGCTCGGCGCGGCGATGGTCTGCCTCGCCGACGGGTTGGGCCGCTCCGTGATCGCGCCGGCCCAGATCCCCGCCGGCCTGATGATCGCCCTCGTCGGCGCGCCGTACTTCGTGTGGCTGCTGCGCCGCACGTGAGGAAGGGCGGGGCGCCGCCGGTGCCGCCCGCTACTCGCCGGCGGCACCGGCCTTCCCGATCTCGCGGTCCTGCCGGTGCCCCTTGAGCACGGGCAGGCCCTTGCGGACCTTCTCCACGTGGTTCGGGTCGATGTCGACCATGAGGATCTGGGCGACGTAGCCGGTCTCCGCCAGGCGCGCCCCGCCCGGGCTGACGATCACGGAGTGGCCGATGCCCGTCGGCCCGTCGTTCTGCCCGTAACGGTCCGGGGAACCGGGACGCGCCTGACCGGCGGCGACCACGTAGCTGGTGGTGTCCAGCGCGCGGGCGGCGGTGAGCGTGCGCCACTGGTCGAGCTTGCCCGGCCCGTCCGTCCACGCCGTGGGCACCACCATCACCGAGGCGCCGGCCTCCGCCAGGGCGTAGAAGTGCCCGGGGAAGCGGATGTCGTAGCAGGTAGCCAGGCCGATGGTCACGCCGTTGACGTCGTAGGTGACCCGGCGGGTGCCGGGCTTGACGGTGTCGGACTCCCGGTAGCCGAAGGCGTCGAAGGTGTGGATCTTGTGGTAGTGCTCGGTTCCCCCGGGACCGGTGATGAGCAGGGTGTTGTGCACGCGGCGGAACTTGTTCGCCTCACCGGAGCCCTCCACCGGGTCGGTCTGCAACTCACCGGACGGCAGGCGGTACACGGTGTCGGCCGGGGTGAACATGCCGACCACGGCGGTGGTCCCGGCGTCCTTCGCGGCCTTCTCCACGGCGCGGGCGAACGGGCCGTCCAGCGGTTGGGCGATGATGTCGAGGCGTCCCGCGTCGAAGGGGAACATCGCAGCCTCAGGGAAGACCACCAGGTCAGCACCATTCTCGGCGGACCCGGCGATATAGGATCTGATTTTCTCGAGGTTCTTGTCGACGTCCGGCACGGAGTTCATCTGGATGACGGCGATGCGCATGCTGCCAAGGGTACGTCACCGACCTAGGATTGTCGGGTGAGCTCCTCTCCCGCCGAACGTTCCCCGGCCAGCGTCCTGGGCGCGCTGCGCAGCCCGAAACTGCTCACCGTCGAGGTCCTCGGCGGGTTGGTGACCGCGTTCGCCCTGATCCCGGAGTCGTTGAGTTTCGCCATCGTGGCGGGCCTGGACCCGATGATGGGCCTCTACGCGGCCTTCACCATGGCGTGCGTGACCGCGGTGCTGGGCGGACGCCCGGGCATGGTGTCCGGCGCGGCGGGTTCGATCGCCCTGGTCGTCTTCCCCGTCGCCCGCGACCACGGGGTGGAGTACCTGCTGGCCACGGTGATCCTCGGCGGTGTACTGCAGATGGTCATGGGTGCGCTCGGGGTGGCGAAGCTGATGCGGTTCATCCCGCGGTCGGTGATGGTGGGTTTCGTGGACGCGCTGGCGATCCTGATCTTCTCCGCGCAACTGCAGCACCTCTTCGACGTGCCGTGGCTGGTCTACCCGCTCACGGCCGTGGGCCTGCTGGTGATTATCGGCTTCCCACGGTTGACCTCGAAGTTCCCCGCGCCGTTGGCGTCGATCCTGCTGATCACGCTGGCGGTGGTGGTCTTCGGCTGGGACGTGCCGACGGTGGGTGACCAGGGCGAACTGCCGTCGTCGTTCCCCGGCTTCGGGGTGCCGGACGTGCCGTTGTCGATGGGGACGCTGGGGATCATCGCCCCGTACGCGGTGGCGTTGGCGCTGGTGGGGCTGCTGGAGTCGTTGTTGACGGCGAAGCTGGTCGACGACCTCACGGACACCCACTCCGACAAGACCCGCGAGTCACTGGGCCAGGGTGTGGCGAACGTGGTCACCGGTTTCTTCGGCGGCATGGGCGGTTGCGCGATGATCGGCCAGACGATGATCAACGTGAAGCAGGCCGGTGCGCGCACCCGGGTGAGTTCCTTCCTGGCCGGGGCGTTTCTGATCGTGTTGTCGGTGTCGCTGTCGGACGTGGTGGGGCGCATCCCGATGGCGGCGTTGGTGGCGGTGATGCTGGTGGTGGCGTTCACCACCTTCGACTGGAACAGTGTGCGCACTCTACGGGTGATGCCGGTCTCCGAGACGGTGGTGCTGCTGGTCACGGTGGTGTCCACGGTGCTGACGGACAACCTGGCCGTCGGGGTGATTCTGGGTGTGCTCACCGCGATGGTGGCCTTCGCCCGGCGCGTGGCGCACCTGACGCGCGTCGAGCGGGTCGGGGACACCGGTGCCGGCCGCTACCGGGTGACGGGCCAGCTGTTCTTCGCCTCGTCGAATGACCTGGTGTACCAGTTCGACTACGCCGGCGACCCGGCACAGGTCACGGTGGACTTCACCGACGCCACGGTGTGGGACTCCTCCACGGTGGCCGCGCTGCAGGGCGTGCGTGAGCAGTACGAACGCCGCGGCAAGTCGGTGACGTTCACGGGATTGGACGCCACGAGCCGCGCCTACGTGGAGCGGTTGGAGGGCCGTCTCGGCTGAGCGTGCCCCGGGTCGGTCGCCGAAGGTTTATCCACAGCCCTGCGGGGTCGGAGGTGAAACCTGACGAAAGTTGTCCACAGCTTTCCCGCCCCTGGGGACCACGCTTCCCCACGACCACCGCCGCGTCGTACTCTCCTGGGACCGCAGGCAGCACCGCACCAGCGCATCAGCCCAGGAGGCACCATGACCGTGTTCGGCATCGACCTGTCCCAGGTCAGAACCACCTCACAGGCGTTGGACGCCGAGGCGTCCGCGGTGGCCGGCGCCGCGCGCGCCGTCGCCGGCTCGCTGCCCGCGGCGTCCTGCCTGCCCGGGGGCCGGACGTTCGCCGCCCTGGCGGCGGGCACCACGCGGGTCGCCGAGGCCGTCGACGGGGAGTCGGTGGTGGTGGACGTCATCGCCACCGACCTGCTGACCTTCGCCGGGGTGGTCGGCACCGCCGAGCAGGACGCCGCGAGGTCCCTCTCCGGTACGGCGGGAGCGCGCTGATGGACATGCAGGAGTTGGCCGACGCCCCGCTGGAGCAGGCGGCCGCCACCGCCCGGCAGTGGGCCACGGCGTCCGGGCAGATGCGCGAGGCAGCTGGCGCGGTGCGCGGGCACGGCCGGTTGCCGGGCTGGTCGGGTGGTGCGGCCGAGGCGATGGGCCACCGTATCGACAGTTGCGCCAACCGGGTCCTGGCGTCCTGCATCGCCGCGCACTGGGTGGGGGTCGTGCTGGGCCACCACGCCACCCTGCTCGCCGCGGCGCGCAATCAGGCCGCGCCCGTGCTGGGGATGGCGCGAACCTTCCGGATGCGCGTTTCGGCGGACGGCACAGTAACCCCGCCGGCGCCCTTACCTCCGCTACTCACTCTGGCCGCGGCGTGGTCGATGGTCCTGCACGCCTGCCGGATGCTCACCGACGCCCTGGACACCGCGACCGCCGCCGTCGTCGAGGCGGCGAGCGCAGTGGGTCAGGCCCCGACAGTCACGGCGGTGGACCGTACGGCGCTGGACGCCGCGACGGTGGCCGAACTCGTCGACCCGGCCGCCGCGCAGGCCGCCGCCGCGGCGGTGACCATGCCCTCCGGCCTGGCCGTCCCGCTGGACGCCGCCACCGAGGACTCCCTGCGTCAGGCGGTCGGCGCCGCGCGCCGGGAGCTGGCCTTACGCGGCCTGGACCCGGACGCCGTCGGGGTCACGGTGCAGGAACTCGACGGGCAGCCGGTGGTCGTCGTCGGCGACCTGCACACCGCACCGAAGGTCACCACGCTGGTCAGCGGCGTCGGATCGTCCGGCGACGGGGCACTGCCGGGTTCCGCGGGGAACGCCGGACGCATCGGCGGCACAGGCCACGCCGTCGTCGCCTGGCACGGCTACCGGGCGCCGGCGGACCTGGGGCAGGGACTGAACCCGTCCTACGCCGGGGTCGGTGCACCAGCACTGCGTGGGGCGCAGTCGGCGCTGCGCGAACGCTCCGCCGACGGTGCCGAGCTGCAGGTCGTGGCGCACAGCTACGGCACCACCCTGCTCGGCGCGGCGGCACGCGACCCGTCCACCCCACTGGATGCCGACACCATCCACCTGCTCGGCAGCCCCGGCACCGGGGTCCGCGACACCGGGGAGCTGCACGTCGACGCCCTGGACGGGCACGCCGAGGTCCACGCCTGGCGCGCGCCGGGAGACCTGATCGGGGCGACGACGGGCGCCAACGGCGGGGTGCACGGCCGCGACCCGACGTCCGCGGGGTTCGGGGCGGACACCGTCAACGGTGCACCGGCGGGGCAGCAGGACGGGTGGGCCGGACGTATCCTGGGCCGCATGACCGACGGTTACCTGTGGACGCAGGGCGAGTGGGACTCGCACAGCAGCTACCTCGCCGACGACCTCGTGCTGGAGCAGGTCCGGTAGATGGGCGCGGACGCGGGACCACCGGTGGAGAGCTACGAGGTGGTCGTCCTCGGTGCGGGGCAGGCCGGGCTCGCCGCCGCCCACGCCCTGGTCCGCAAGGGCTACACCCCCGGCGGGGACCTGCTCGTGCTCGACGGCAACGACGGGCCCGGCGGTGCGTGGCGTCACCGGTGGGACTCGTTGACGTTGGGCCGCGCCCACGGTATCGCCGACCTGCCGGGCATGCCGATGCCACGACCGGACGAGGGTGTGCCGGCGTCCTCCCTGGTCGCCGACTACTACGGCAACTACGAGGAGGCCTTCGACCTGAGGGTGCGGCGCCCGGCGCGGGTCATCCGTGTCGAGGACGAGGAGGGCGGTGAGGGTGGTGAAAGTGGCCCGCTGACCTTGACCGTGGTGCTGGACGGGCGGTGCACCCGCATCACCACCCGCCTGCTCATCAACGCCACCGGCACGTGGACTCACCCCTACATCCCCTACGTCCCCGGCATCGAGCGTTTCGCCGGACGGCAGCTGCACACCGCGGACTACCATCGTCGCGAGGACTTCGCCGGCGAGAAGGTGCTGGTCGTCGGCGGTGGGCTCAGTGCGGTGCAGTTCCTGCTGGAACTCGCGCCGGGATCCGGTAGCGCCGGCAGTGCGCTGTCGACGGTGTGGGCCACGCGCCGTCCGCCGAACTTCGTGGACTACACCTTCGACAACTCGAAGGCCTCCTGGGGCCGGGACGTGGAACGTCACGTGCGCGAGGACACCGAGCACGGGCGGCGTCCGGCCTCGGTGGTGGCCAACACCGGTATCCCGGCGTTGCCCGAGTACCTGGCGGGTGTGGCAGACGGGACGCTGGTCTCCCGCGGCATGTTCACCCGCATCAACGAGCACTCGGTGACCTTCGGTGGTGCTGGTGGCGCAGACGGTGGCGGCAGTGAAGGCACGGCCGGCCTGGTCCAGCCGGACAGTTGGAGTCCCTTCCCCGACGGGCACGAGGAGGCGGTGGACGTGATCTTCTGGAACACCGGTTTCCGCCCGGCGTTGACCCATCTCGCCCCACTGCACCTGCGCGAACCCGGCGGTGGGATCACCGTGACCAACGAGGTGGAGGTGGTGCGCGACGACCGGGTGCTGCTCGCCGGCTACGGGTCGACGGCCTCGACGGTAGGCGCGAACCGTGCCGGGCGTCTCGCCGGGCAGGTCGCCGCGCGGCGCCTGGCGGGGTAGGCGCCGACCCTTGCACCGTCCGCACCCGCAGGCATATAGTTGACGTGTCAACTACTTCCCTCCTCCAGGAGACACCATGAAGGCATTCGGCATCCTCAGCTTCGGCCACTACGACCTCGCCGCGTCCGGGGCGTCCACCCCGGGCCGCGGCATGCCCGGCGCGAAGGAGAACATCCGCAACGCCGTGGACATCGCCGTCGGCGCCGACGAGATCGGTGTCAACGGCGCGTACTGGCGGGTGCACCACTTCGCCCCGCAGCACGCCGCCCCGATGCCGATCCTCTCCGCCGCGGCCGCCCGCACCAGCCGCATCGAGGTCGGCACCGGCGTGATCGACCTACGCTACGAGAACCCGTTGCACCTGGCCGAGGAAGCCGCCCAGCTCGACCTCCTCGCCGACGGACGGGTCGCCCTCGGCGTCTCCCGGGGATCACCCGAACCCGTCGACCGTGGCTACGCCGAGTTCGGCTACGTCCCCGAGCCGGACGACCCCAAGGGGGCGGCCATGGCACGGCAGAAGTTCGACCGTTTCATGTCCGCCGTGGACGGTGAAGGCATCGCCACCTCACTCCCCCTCGACGAGCAGTACCCACGCATGTACCAGCCGAACGTGCAGGTCCCGGTGATGCCGAACTCCCCGACGCTGCGCCGGCACGTCTGGTGGGGTGCGGGCTCACGCGACACCGCGGTGTGGGCCGCACAGCAGGGTGTGAACCTCATGAGCTCCACGCTGCTCACCGAGGCCAACGGCGAGGAGTTCGCCGACCTGCAGGCCGACCAGCTGCGACTGTTCCGCACCGCGTGGAAGGAGGCCGGCCACACCTGGACGCCGCGGACCTCGGTGTCCCGATCGATCTTCCCGATCCTCTCGGAGACCGACCGGCGCATGTTCGGTTCCGGCGACTCCGGAGGCGTGGGGTACATCGACGACAGCACCGCCACCTTCGGACGCACCTACGCCGACGAGCCCGACAAACTGGTCGAGGCGTTGAAGAACGACGCCGCGGTGATGGAGGCCGACACCCTGATGCTCACCATCCCCAGCCAGCTGGGCGTGGACGCCAACCTGCGGATCCTCTCCGCCTTCGCCGAGCACGTCGCCCCGGAACTCGGCTGGCAGCCCAACACCGCCGGCCCGGTCACCGGCTACCCGCTCTGAGCCGACCGCGATAGGTGACTCCCGGTGACCTCGACCGTCATGAAGACGCTGTTCGCGTCCTCGCCGTAGTCACCGAACGGGGCACACTCCAGGAACCCCGACCTGCGGTAGAGCCTTCGGGCCGGTGCGAAGAAGTCCCCGCTCCCGGTCTCCAACGACACCCGCCCCACGCCTCTCCGTCCTGCATCAGCGAGCGCATGTCCAAGCAGCTTGGCGGCGATCCCCTCACCGCGCCGGGCGGGATCGGTCCGCATGCTCTTGAGCTCCTCATGGCCCACGCCCACCGGCGCAAGCGCCACCGAGCCGACCACACCATGACCACGGTCGTCGCTGACGGCGACCCACACCCTCACCCCGGGAGCCTTCAGTTCAGCCAGACCCAGCGCATGCTGACTCTCGACAGGAGCTGTCGGAGCCAGATCCCGCAGGTGTTCACCGATGAATTGCACGACACGTGGGTCGTCGAGGTCCGCCGCGGAGATGCTGTACACCGGGCCGACGATACCTCCACGCCCCTGTACTCCACACCGAGCACAGCATCCCCCCCGGTCCCGTAGGATCACGATCACCCCAAGGACTGGAGTCACGGTATGCCGAAGACAACCACGTACACGATCACCGCGCTGGGCGACGCCGACGCCGGGGAAGTCATGACCCTCCAGCGCGCCGTCTACGTCACAGAGGCTCGGGCACACCAGGATCTCGACCTGCCACCACTGACCCAGACCCTCGACGAGCTACGCACCGAACTGGCCGCCCCGGACGTCGCCGCACTCGGCGTCCGGTACAACGGACGCCTGATCGGAGCTGTGCGACTTCGTCGGATCGGTTCCACCGTTGAGTTGGGACGCCTGACCGTGGTTCCTGACATGCAGGGAAAGGGGGTCGGGAGCTTCCTGCTCGACGAGGCAGAGACGGCGTTCCCCCACGCCCTGGAGATGCGGCTCTTCACCGGCGAACACTCGACGGCAAACATCCGCCTGTACGAGCGCAGCGGGTACGTCGAGACGGCTCGCACGCTTGTCGGGGACTATTCACTCATCCACCTCTCCAAGAGGCTCTCCTAGCTTTCCGGTGCTTTCCGGTGCTTTCCGGTGCCTTCCGGTGCCTTCCGGTACCTTCCAGCCTCTCGAGAGCTCCCGGCCCACGGGAGGTAACCTCAGGGAATGCTGCGCATCGCGACCGCCAACGTCAACGGCATCCGCGCCACCCACCGACGTGGTTTCGGCGACTGGTTGGCCGGACGCGACTGCGACGTCGTCGCCCTCCAGGAGGTCCGCGCCCAGGCCGACAAAGTGCCGGACGCCGCCTTCGGCGACTACCACGTCGCCCTGGAGACCGGCTCCATCGCAGGACGCAACGGCGTCGCCGTACTCACCCGCCGCCCGCCGGTGGCCGTTCGCACGTGGAGCGGTTCGGCACTGCGCGGCACCCCGCACTGCACTGCCGCTGACCTCCGGGACATCCCCGCGGACGACCGGGTGCCGCTGGCGAGGAAGCTACGGCCCTTCACCACCCAGGGCCGCTACATCGAGGTCGATCTCGCCGATGCCCCGGTCACCATCGCGTGCCTCTACCTGCCCAAAGGTGGGCTCCCTGCGGAGCTGCAACGCCCCGGGCGAATGCGTGAGGCACCGGACGGCGGTGCCCGCGACGACCGGAAGATGGGGTTCCTGGCGGGGTTCGCCCGCTACCTCACACTCACCCGGCGCGCCGCGATGGCCGACGGCAGGGAGTTCCTGCTGATGGGTGACCTCAACATCGCGCACACCAGGCAGGACCTCGCGGCGTGGCGTCGGAACCAGCAGAACGACGGTTTCCTCCCGGAGGAACGCGAGTGGTTCGGCCAACAGCTCTCGGCCCGCACACTGGTGGACGTCGTCCGCCGGTTGCACCCGGACGAGGACGGCCCGTACTCGTGGTGGTCGTGGGCCGGCCAGTCCTTCGCGAAGGATGCGGGATGGCGCCTCGACTACCACCTGGCGTCGCCGCGCCTGGCCCGCGCCGCGGTCACCACGCAGGTCGACCGTGACTTCCGCGGGGTCCGGCTCTCCGACCACTCACCGGTGGTCGTGGACTACGACCTGGGGTGATCCCGGTCAACAAGTGTCGCTATGAGTCAGCTCCGTCCATGTCCGTGCTCTCGGGTAGAACTTGAGGGCATGAACTCCCCCGCCTCCTCCGGTACCGACCTGCACACGACCTCCACCCGGCGTCACGGGCACACCGTGCGCGAGCACGTGCTCACCGCACCGCTCGTCCACGGCGGTACCGACCCCCGCACCATCGACATCTACGCCCGCGAGTACGTCCCGGACGGCGGTGAGGACCGCCCCGCCCTGCTCTTCCTGCAGGGCGGCCCCGGCCACGGCTCGCCGCGCCCTGTCGCCAACGGGGACGGAGGCGTGCTGTCCGGCTGGCTCGGCGAGGCGCTCAAGAACTACCGGGTGATCCTGTTCGACCAGCGCGGCACCGGCCGCTCCACCCCGGTCGACGTCGCCGCACCCGAAGCCCTCGGCCCCACACCCCACGACCAGGCCGAATACCTCACCCACCTGCGCGCCGACAGCATCGTGGAGGACGCCGAACTGCTACGCCACGCCCTCGGCGAGCAGCCGTGGACACTGCTCGGGCAGTCCTTCGGCGGTTTCTGCATCACCACCTACCTCTCCTTCCGCCCCGAGGGCGTCCGCGAGGCGTTCTTCACCGGCGGCCTGCCGGGCTACGTCGGTGCCCCGCACACCAGCGTCGACGACATCTACCGGGCGACCTTCGCCAAGACCGCCGTGCGCAACGAGCGTTTCTACGAGCGCTTCCCCTGGGCCGCCGACCGTGTCGCCGAGATCTGCCGGCACCTGGACGACACGGAGGAGACGCTGCCCACCGGGGAACGTCTGACGTCCCGCCGTTTCCGCACCGTGGGCATGAACCTGGGCCGCACCGGTGGCTTCGACATGCTCGCATACCTGCTGGAGGACCCCTTCCGCGCGGTGCCCGGCGGCCCGGGCATCGCGGGACGTCGCCGGCTGCGCACCCCCTTCCTCACCGAACTCGCCGGTCACCTCTCCGTGTCGGACGCACCGCTGTACGCGGTGGTCCACGAGACGATCTACGGCATCGACACCGCGACGAACTGGGCCGCCGACCGCATCCGCGAGGAGGTCCCCGGCTTCGCCGAGAACGCAGGACGCACCGACGGTGACACCGACGCTCCGCTCTACCTCACCGCGGAGCACTTCTTCCCCTGGCAGTTCGACGAGGACCCCGCGCTGCGCCCGTGGAAGGCCGTCGCCGACCTGCTCGCCGCGAAGGACGACTGGACGCCCCTGTACGACGCCGCGCAGCTGCGCCGCACCGAGGTCCCGACCGCCGCCGCGGTGTACCTCGACGACATCTTCGTCCCCTTCGAACTGTCCATGGAGACCGCCGCCACGATCCGTGGCCTGCGCCCCCACGTGACCAACCGGTGGGAGCACAACGGGATCAGCCAGGACGGTGCCGCCATCCTGCGCCACCTGCGTGCGCTGACCAGCGACCACTGACCACCTGGAGCGACGTCCCTCCCCGGCCACCACCTCGCACCGCATTCGTGTGCACCACGGCACTCGGGATACTCTGACTCCCCGTGACTGACACCTCCGCCGACCCCGGCCTCTCCGCCGACCCCGACACCCGGGGGTCCACAGCCCGCAGGGACACCGTCCGCCTGCCGACGCTGGTCTCGCTCATCGTCGGCTCCTGCGTGGGTGCCGGCATCTTCGCCCTGCCCCAGAACATCTCCGCCGTCGCCTCACCCGGCGCCGCGGTCATCGGCTGGGTCGTCACCGGCATCGGCATGCTGTGCATCGCCTTCGTCTTCCAGGCTCTGGCGCACCGCAAACCCAACCTCGACTCCGGGGTGTACAGCTACGTCCGCGGCGGACTCGGCGACTTCGTCGGCTTCGCCTCCGGCTGGGGCTACTGGTTGGGCAGCATCATCGCCCAGGTCGGCTACGCCACCCTCTTCTTCGGCTCACTCGGCCACTTCCTCCCCCTGTTCTCCGACGGGCAGTCACTCGTGCAGGCGTTCTTCGTCTCCGGACTGAACTGGGTGATCTTCCTGGCCCTGTCCCGCGGCGTGCACCAGGCCGCGGTACTCAACGTGGTCACCACCGCGGCGAAGCTGCTGCCGATCCTCGCCTTCCTCGGCATCGTCGCCTTCGCCGGGTTCCACACCGAGGTCTTCACCGCCGACTTCTGGGGCTCCGCCGAGACCTTCGGAGACAACGCCGACCAGGCGTCCAGCCTGTCCGACCAGGTCAAGGGCATGATGCTGTTCACCGTGTGGGCGTTCATCGGTGTCGAGGGCGCGTCAACGTACTCGCGCCGCGCACGCCGCCGCAAGGACGTCTCACTGGCCACCCTGCTCGGATTCCTCACCGTCTTCCTGCTGCTGGTGATGGTGAGCTTCCTGTCCTACGGTGTCGCCCCGCGCGAGGAACTCGCCGCGATGGGCGACAACTCCATGGCCGAGGTGCTCGAACTCGTCGTCGGCCCGTGGGGGGCCGGGCTGGTGTCGATCGGCCTGTGCATCTCAGTGCTGGGCGCCTACGTCTCCTGGCAGATGCTGTGCGCCGAACCGATCACCCTGATGGCGCAGGACGGTCTGCTGCCCCGCAAACTCGGCTACATCAACCACCGCGGCGCCCCGGTGGTCGCCCAGCTGTTCTCCGCGGTGGTCATCCAGCTGTTCATCGTGGTGTTCTACCTCAACGAGTCCGCCTACACCACGATGGTGCAGCTCGCGACGTCGTTGTACCTGATCCCCTACCTGTTCTCCGCGCTGTACCTAGTGTTCCTGTGCACCCGCGGCGCCGGATTGTCGCACCCGGACGCCGGTACGAAGTTCGACCTCTCCGGCCCCTCGGTCGACCGCCGGACCAACCGCGTCCACCTGCTCACCGGCGTGCTGGCGCTGGTCTACTCGCTGTGGCTGTTCTACGCCGCGGACGTGAAGTACGTGCTCATGGGCATGGTGCTGATCGTGCCGGGCATGATCGCCTACGTGGTGACCCGTCGCCGCGCCGGCGGCCGGGTGTTCAACGCCTTCGAGTGGGTCATCGCCACCGGGGTCTCGGTGGCGGCGATCGTCGCGATCGTGCTCATCGCGCAGGGGACGCTGAGCCTGTAACTGCCCCGCTGTACGATGCGTGCATGCCTCACGACCCCGCACGCCAGCACCGTTTCGCCCAGGTCGACGTCTTCTCCGCCGAGCCCTACCGCGGCAACCCGGTCGCCGTGATCCTCGACGCCGACGACCTCGACGACGAGCAGATGCAGCGCATCGCCTGCTGGACGAACCTTTCCGAGACCACCTTCGTCCTCTCCCCGTCCACCCCGGATCCGGCGCAGGACGCACCGGCACCGCAGGCCGACTACCGGGTGCGCATCTTCACGCCAGAAGGCGAGCTCCCCTTCGCCGGACACCCCACCCTCGGCACCGCGCACGCCTGGCTCGAAGTCGGCGGCGAGCCGCACCAGGACGACGTGATCATCCAGGAGTGCGCCGCCGGCCTGGTGGAGGTCCACCGCAATCCCGGCACCGGCGCACTGTCCTTCACCGCCCCGCCGACGACCCGCACCGGGCCGCTGGAGGAGGAACACCTCGCCCGGATCAGCGAGGCGCTGCGGATCGACCGGTCGCTGATCGTCGACCACCAGTGGGCCGACAACGGCCCCGGGTGGGCGGCGGTGCAGCTGCCCCACGCGCAGGACGTCCTGGACCTGCGTCCGGACTTCAGCGCCCACCCCGACCTGAAGGTCGGCGTCTTCGGCCTCTACCCGGACGGTGCGGCGTGCCGACTGGAGATCCGCGCCTTCGTGCCCGGCGCCGCCGGTGCGGAGGACCCGGTCACCGGGTCGCTCAACGCCTCGGTCGGCCAGTGGTTGCTGCGCAGCGGGAAGATCACCGAGGCCTACACCGCCGCCCAGGGCACCGTCCTGGGCCGCACGGGACGCATCAGCGTCACCCCGGTCGGGTCAGGACGCAACGTCCTGGTCGGTGGCGCCACGACCACCCTGTTCCACGGTCACGCGGAATTCCCCCAGCCTCAGCCCTGACGGCCGTCGGACCCGTTGCCGCCGCGCCCGTCGCGACCGTCACGGCCATCCCGTCCCCGGCGTCGGCGCTGCTCCCACAGGACCACCGCGGTGGAACGCGGGACGTGGACGATCTCGCCACGGCGGCGCCCGCCGCCGGAGCGTCCCGCCTCGTCGGCGTCGTGCTCGGCGGCGGCGAGGCGGACCTGCAGCACGTCCACCTCGTCACGCAGGTCACGGACCTTGTTTTGCAGGCCGATGATCGCCTTGATGCCGGCGAGGTTCACACCCTCGTCGTGGCTGAGCCGCTGGATCTCCAGGAGCTGCTCGATGTCGTCGCGCGAGTAGCGCCGCCCCCCGCCGCTGGTGCGCTCCGGGGAGACCAGCCCCAACCTGTCGTAGGTGCGCAGCGTCTGCGCGTGCATGCCCGTGATCTCCGCGGCGACGGAGATCACGAACACCTCCCGGGGCTCACCCGGGACGTCTCCGTTCCTGTCACTCATCTTCAACCACCAACTGTCCGTCAGTTCCCGGACCAGCCCGCACGGGGGTCGAAACCGGTCCGCTTCTCTTCCTCAGCGTAGTGACGCAACGCACTCGCCGCGCCCTCGTCGAGATTCTTCGGCACCGCGACCTTCACCGTCACCAACAGGTCGCCGGACGCGCCATTGCGCTTGGTCACGCCGCGGCCGCGCACGCGCAGCGTGGTGCCGTCCGCCGTCCCAGCTGGGATCTTTACCCGCACGCGGGTGTCCAGGGTCGGCACGGTGACCGCCCCGCCGAGGGCGAGCTCGGTGAAGCTGACCGGCACGGTCATCTTCAGGTCGTCGCCGTTGCGGGTGAACAGCTTGTCCGCGCGCACGTGCACGGTGACGAAGAGGTCACCGGACGGACGCCCACGCTCACCGGCCTCACCCTGCCCGGCGAGGCGGACCTTCTGGCCGTCCACCACACCGGCGGGCACGCGCACGGTGATCGTGCGGGTACGGGTCACCCGGCCTGACCCGCTGCAGTCGGCACACGGGTCCTCGATACGGGTACCGGTGCCGTTGCAGTCCGGGCAGGGGCGGGAGAACCCGAACGCGCCGCGGTTCTCCGAGACGACCCCGGCACCCGAACAGGTGCCGCACCTCGCGCTCGAGGTCCCCGGCGTGGCGCCGGAGCCGTGGCAGGTCGTGCACGCCGCGGGGCTGGTCAGCCGGATCGGGACGGTGACGCCCTTCGTGGCCTCCCGGAAGTCCAGGGTAATCTCGGTCTCCACGTCCGCACCACGGGTGCGACGCTGGGTACGACCACCGCCACCACCGCCGGAGCCGCCGCCGAACATGTCGCCGAAGACGTCACCGAACCCACCTGCACCGCCACCGGATCCACCGGCACGGTTGAAGAGGTCACCGAGGTCGAAACCGCCGGTGCCGCCGGCACCGCCGCCGAACCCGCCGAAACCGCCGGACGTCCCGCCCGGGGTGCCGTACCCGCCGCCCGGCGCGCCGTAGCCGCCCGAGGCGACCATCTGCTTGAGCTCGTCGTACTCGGCGCGCTTGTCCTTGTCGCCGAGCACGGAGTAGGCCTCGGAGGCGGTCTTGAACCGGTTCTCCGCCGCGGTGTCGCCCGGGTGCGCGTCAGGGTGGTTCTCGCGCGCGAGCTTACGGTAGGCCTTTTTGATCTCGTCGGCCTCCGCGGTGGACGACACGCCGAGGTCGGCGTAGTAGTCCTTGTCGATCCACTCCTTCTGGGCCACCTGGTTCCTCTCTTCCTGGGTTCTGTCTCGGCTCTATTTCAGGGCCTGGCTGCCGCCGTGGGCCCCACAGGACCCCACGGGACCCGTCACATGAAACTTGAGCCTATCACGCTAAGGTCTATCTCCTGCATGCAACGCATGACGCGCAGCAGACATTCCCGGCTGTTAGGGTAAGTTCCCATGTTCTCCAGAGACGGCCGTAAGCGCCCCACACCGCGGCGGGTCGTCGACCCGGAGGCGCCGGACGCGATGTTCCCCCACCTGCCCCGGCACCGCGCCGACCTGCTGCGCGAGGAGACGATGCGCCGCCTGCACGCCGAAGGATACGACACCTCCTGGCGCCCCGACGGCTACATCGCCGCCACCCCCGCGACGGAGCCGGCAACGGGCACAGGGACAGAGCCGGACACACCCCCGTCACGCCGCCTCATCGGCCTCGACAACCTCTCCCTCCAGATCGCCGCCGCCCCGGGGTCCACCCCGGCCCAGGTCGTGGAGATGATCCACCACTTCCTCGGCACCGTGCTCACCGACATCGACGTCGACGGGCTGGACGAGGCGGAGTTCCTGCGCCAGCTCCGCGTCCGGCTGGTGTCCCGCAACACCCTTGACGCCGCGTCGGGCACCGTCGAGGACTCCTCCCGCGAGTTCACCGGCGACCTGCTGGTCTCCCTGGTCCTGGACACCCCGGACGCGGTCGTGACCCTCAACGACGACACACTCGCCGCCCACGGGACCGCCACCCGCGAACAGCTCGCCGACCTTTACCAGGCCGGCTACCGCAACACCTGGCAGGAGCTGCTCGACGCCGACGTCGAGGTCAACGAGGTGCGCGCCGAGGCCCGCCAGGAATCCCCCGCCGCACACTTCCACGTGGTGGAGTCCGACTCCTACTTCCTGGCCAGCGCACCGCTGTTCCTCGACGAACTGCTGCCACGCTGGCTGCCGGAGCTGGACGCCTCCGCCGGGGTGATGGTGACCGTGCCGCACCGTCACCTCATGCTCGTCCGCGAGGTCACCACCGGCCAGGACCTGCTCGACGGCATCAACACCATGACCTCCGTCGCCCTGGGCCAGTTGGCCGCGAACCCGGGACCGTTGACCGCGCGCCTGCACCTGGCGCACGAGGGGGAGTTCCGCGTGTTCACCAACGTCACCACCGGTGAGGACGGAGAACAGGTGCTGCAGGTCGAACCCGACGACTACCTGATGTCCCGGCTCGAGAGCGAGGACCAGGAGTAGTGAGCACCCAGAAGAACGGCATCAGCCGCCGCTCCTTCCTCATCGGTGGCGGCGTGCTCGGCGCCGGTGCCGTGGCCACCGTCGGCGGCGTCGCCGTGCTGCGCAACCGCGACGACGAGGCGTCCGGCCCGCCCCCGGCCGTGGATCCCGGACCGTTGCAGCTGCAGGTCGGCGACGCCGACCACCCCGGACGCGTCACCGTGCTGACCAGCGCCGGACGACAGCTCGTCCACTTCGACGGTTACCGGTTGTCGTCCTCCACCGGCACCCGCGGCGCCACCGTGGACGACCCGGGTGACGGCGCACCGTCCTCCGGGCCGGTGCGCGTGGAGTTCGAGGTCACCGACCCCGACTACACCGCCGCGGTCACCTACCGCGCCGACGGCGGGCGCGTCACCGCCGACTGGGAGTTCACCGTCCCGGGTGACGGTCTCGACGACTCCGACCGTGCCCTGTTGCGCGGTGGGCGGATCTACCGCACCCTCGTCGACGCCCGGGAGGACACCGAGTTCCACGTCCCCGCCACGAAATGGGTCCACGACACCGGCGGCGGCGTGCCCGTCCAGGAGCGCGTCACCGAGCTCAACTTCGTGGAGTGGGACGTCCCCGACACCACCGACGACGACCCGAAACGACTCTACGGCTGCATCACCACGCGCAACAGCATGTCGCGCAGTTCCTCGATGCTGCACGCCGCGCCGTCCGCCCCCGGCGACACAGGCTCCGATGACGGTGTGTGGCGCGCCCAGGTCGAGTTCCGCGCCGACACCACCGTCGGCACCGCCCGCCGCCTCGTCGACGACGGACGCACCCTGCTCGCCGGCGCGGTCCTCGGCGGCACCGGCCTGCCCGACCCCACCGTGGACGTGACCACCTCCGCCACCTACAACGTCTTCACCGACGACGGGCGCAGGACGTTCACCGTCGGGCTCGCCGGACGCTCCGCACGCAGCACCACGGTGCTCGAGGTCACCGCCCGCGACTTCGACGGCGCGGAGTTCCACCGCTCCCGCCACGAGGTCGCCATCCCGCAGGACGCCGCCTACGCCGACACCGCGGTCAACATCGACCTGCCCGGCCCGCGCTCCTGGTGCTCGGTGGAGGTCACCTGCGCCGACTCCTTCGCCCGCACCACCGCCGCGGTGTGGCCCGGTCACGACTTCGGCCCCGCCGACCAGTCCATCGTGGGTCTCGGCGGCTTCGCCTCCACCGCCTCCGCCGGCAGTTCCCAGGCAGACGGGCTGGAGTCCCGCAGTGCCGAGCGGGCGATGTGGCGCCGTCTGGGCATCCGCCACCTGCGCAACCCCTGGCTCACCGCCGAGGAGTCCGAGGACCTCGGCATCAACACCGGCTCCCAGCCCGGCGGTGCCCCCGGCAAGTTCGACGACGACGGTGACGGTGAGAGCAGCGGTGAGACCTTCACCGAGTGGGCCGGCAAGGCCCTCGACCGCGGGGAGGACGCCGGGGTGGAGCACTACGAACTGCTCAACGAGTGGAGCCTCTCCGACGCCGACACCGTGGAACTGGCCACCGAGTACACCGACCAGTGGCTCAAGCCCTTCCGCGCGGAGATGGACCGCCGCGGCACCGACGCCAAACTGCTGGCCATGCCCCTGGCCGGCTGGGACGCCGATTTCCTCGACACCATCCGCGACCGCGACGGCTGGGACCTGCTCGACGGCATCGCCGAACACGCCGGACGCGGCAACTACGTGGTCGACTACGACGGCGGCAAGTGGAACTTCCTCGGCCAGGTGCGCACCGCCCGCGCCTACCTCGACGGCCACGGTGCCGGCGACGGTGGGGACGCACCCAGCGAACTCTGGCTCACCGAGACCTACGCCTGCACCCGCCCCAACGCCTGGTGGTACGACGACGAGCGCACCGCCGCCGACTCCGTCCTGCTCACGCTCATGCTCGCCAAGGCCGAGGGCGTCACCGGCGTGCACTGGTTCCAGCTCACCGACGGGCTCTGGCACGACAAGTACGGGGTGAACCCCACCGAACCCGAGTACCACTACGGGCTCGTGCACGTGGACCGCTCCCCGAAGCCCGCCCTCCCGGCCTTCGCCTTCGCCGCCGAGATGCTCGACGGCGCGACCTTCCTCGGCTGGCTGGAGTCCCCCCACCCCGA
>JAKDIS010000152.1 GCA_030450335.1 Corynebacterium sp.
GTCATGAGGCCATTGTGCAGTATCGGGGCGATCCGCGACGCTCAGGGTGCGGCCGGCGCAGGGGCCGCCGCTGCGGCCGGAGCGTCCTGCGCATCGTCCTGCACGTCCTGCGCATCGTCCTGCACGTCGGTGACGGGCGGGACCGGTTCGACGATCCGGCGGCGGATCGGGTGTCCGGAGGATCCGCCGACCACGACCCAGCGCTCCCGGTACTCCTGCACCGGCTCCTGTTGCTGCGCCGGTTCCGGTTCGGGTTCGCGGCCCGTCTCCGGGGAGGACGCTACTGCGTCCGGGGCGGCGTCCGGTGCTGTGGCAGGACCCGCGGTGCCGTCACCGTTCAGGGCGTCGCGCACGATCCTGCGCGGATCGTAGGCTCGGAACTGGGTGTTCCACGTCTTGGGGTCCATCGCGGCGACGGGGACGCCCAGCTCCTCCTCCGCGCGGCGTCTCGTCGAGTCGGTGAAGCTGCGGAAGTTCCTGATGAAGGTGGCGAGTTTCTCCGCGTAGAGCGGCAGCCGCTGCGGGCCGATGATGATCGCGGCCACGACGCCGATCACGATGATCTTCTCGATGGTGAGACCGAACATGTCAGGACACTCCTTCCAGGGTGCTTGTCCGGGTGCTTGCCTGCTGGTCGTCCTGCTCTGCGAGATCCGCCCAGTCGGGAGCGTCGGTACGGTGCCGTCGGTCGTGGATCCAGGCGATGGCCAGCGAGATCCCGAACAGCACCGCCATCGGGACGGCGATCAGGAACATCGACAGCAGGTCGGCCGCCGGGGTGACCAGGGCGCTGAAGACCACGATGCTGATGGTGATCCCCCGCCAGCTGCGGGCGATGGTGCGGGCCGACAGCACGCCCATGAAGTTGAGGACCACGATGAAGGCGGGGAACGTGAACGCCACACCGGCGGCCAGGACGAGTTTGAGAACGAAGTCGAAGTAGTAGGACGCCTGCAGCAGGGTGCTGTCGTCGGCGGAGGCGAAGCTGGCGAGCAGTTCGACGATGCGGGGGAACACCGCCACACCGGCGGCGCACCCGGCGACGAACAGGGGGATCACCGCGCCGAGGAAACCGAAGGCGTAGCGCTTCTCCCGGCGGGTCAGCGCGGGGGCCACGTAGGCCAGGATCTGGTAGAGCCAGACCGGACTCGACAGGGCGATACCGCCGAACAGGGCGATGCGGAGTTTCAGGTCGAAGGCGCCGGTGATGCTGTCGTAGTTGATGGCTGCGGCGCGGGTCTGCGCGATGTCGACCACCGGCGCGCGCAGCACCTCCAGCACCTGGTCGGAGAGCAGGTAGGCGATGACGGCCGCGACCACGAGGGCCGCCGCGACGCGGGTGAGCCTCCTGCGTCCTTCGAGCAGGTGGCCGGACAGCGGCATGCCGGCCGGTCCTGCGGTCGCGGACGTCATGACGTGAGCTTCCTCTCTGCACCGTTCAGGCCGTTCACGCCGTCCAGGTCGTCGACGGTGTTCACGGTGTGGATCGTGGGTGCCTGCGCGGTGGGCGCTGCGGCGACGTCCTCGGTGGCTGCTGCGGCAGGTACCGCGGGCGCGGTAGCGGTTGCCGCCGCGGGCGCAGGGTCAGACGCCTCGGTCTTCAGGATCCGGACGGACTGGCCGAGGCTCTTGGCCAGGGCGGGGAGCTTCGCTGCCCCGAAGAGCAGCAGGACGACGGCCAGGATGACCAGGGCGTGCATTCCGGTGAGGTTCTGTAGCATGACGTACTCCTTAGGTGGGTTCTAGCGGCGTGTTCTGGGGTGTGTTCTGGGGCGTCAGGACGCGGTCGCGTCGGACGCGGCGTCGGGGGCACCGTCCGGCATCTCGCCGTCCGGCATGCCGCCGCTGGGCGGCTCGCCGCCCTCGCCGCCGGGGCCACCCTCGCCGCCACCACCGCCGGGTGCGTCGCCGCCGGTCGGTTCGGTGGTGGTGTCCACGCGCACGGTGAGCGAGGAGATGTAGCCGGAGTCCACGTCGCCGGAGATCGTCGCCATCTGCAGGGCGGCGCTGTCCTCCCCGAAGACGTTGTCGGAGTCCAGGGTGATCTGCGAGAGGTTGCTCGACGAGCCGTCGTAGGTGTCCAGCTCGTAGACGTCGGTGAGGACGTCCTCCGGGAAGGCCATCTGGGAGGTGGCGATCGCGTTGGCGGAGTCGTCGATGGAGTCGACGTCCGGGTAGACCTCGAAGTGGATGTGGGTCCAGCGGCCGGTGTAGCAGCCGGGCATCACGGAGGTGAAGGTGACCGTGCCGTCGGCGTCGGCGACCTGCACGCCGCGCAGCCACGTCTCGTCCTCGACGCCCTCGGAGTACATCGAGTACTGCCCCTGGGCGTCGCAGTGCCAGGCGTAGACGGCGACGTCGGCGAACGGTGCGTCGTCGTTGTCCATGTCGGTGATGGTGAAGGTGAACTCCAACGGGACGCCGTCCACGGGGTCGTCGGCACCGATGCTGGAGCGGATGTCGCTGCGCACGATGCCGGACTCCTGCAGGACGTCCGGTCCGTTGGACCCGTCGGCCGGGTAGGGCCCGGCGGTCTCGTCGGGGATCTCTGCGTCCGGCAGGTCGGCGGTGTCGACACTGCCCGCGGTGGCGGTGACCCCGCTGGAGGACGAACCGGAGCCGTCCGAGCAGGCGGCCAGTGCGACGGCACCGGCGCCGGCGACGCCGGCCCCGATGAACACCCGACGGCTCATCAGGGTGCGCAGGTCGAATCCGACGCCCTGGTCGACGACCTCCTCGTCGGGGCGGTCGAGCAGGCGGCCCTCGTAGGCGGGGCCGTCGGGGGTGGAGGTGGGTTCGGGAACTCGGGTGGCCATGATGGTCTCCTTTCCCGGGGTGCTTCCCGGGGACTGGGAACAGTTGCGGTGTCGCGGTGTTCACGGCGGTCCTGCTCCCCGGGGTCATCCGGGGCGTCTGCCGTTCAACAACGTGCTCCCAAGTCTCGTCGACGCAGGCCGGTGCCGAATCCCTCCTACGCAGTCACTCGCGTACCCCATCGGCGGTATCCCCGCCTACCGTCAGCGGATGCGCGCCGGCCCCCGCGGTCGGCACTTCCCCCGGTCAGAAGACCGTTCAGACCCCCACGGCCGCCGCGTCCTGCCACACCACGGCGGTCGCCACGGCCGCGACGCCCTCGCCACGACCGGTGAACCCCAGGTGGTCGGTGGTGGTGGCGGACACGCTCACCGGCGCACCGAGGAGGTCGGAGAGCACCCGCTGCGCCTCGAGCCGGCGCGGACCCATCTTCGGGCGGTTGCCGATCATCTGCACCGCGGCGTTGCCGATCGTGAACCCGTGGGACGCCAGCAACTCCCGGCACTCGGTGAGAAGACGGGCACCGGTGACCCCGGCGTACTCCTGGCGTCCCACACCCACGAAGGAGCCGAGGTCGCCGAGGCCGGACGCCGACAGCAGGGCGTCGACGACGGCGTGGGCGACCACGTCGCCGTCGGAGTGCCCCTCGCACCCGTCGGCCCCCTCGAACAGCAGGCCCGCCATCCAGCACGGCTTGCCGGCCTCCACCTGGTGGGCGTCGGTGGCCACACCGACACGCGGGACGATCACGCCACTCCCCCGTTGCCCACAGCGCGGTGGGCGCGTTCCAGGTCCTCCGGCAGGGTGATCTTGAAGGCGCGCTCATCCCCGGCCACGGCGGCGACGGTCTCACCGGCCATCTCCATCAGCGAGGAGTCGTCGGTCACCGCCGCCGGCGCGAGGTCGGACGGCGGGTTGCCCGTCGGGTGCGCCGAGTCCAGCTCCTCCCGCGCCTGCTGCATGCGGTTGGCCGCGATCAGCCGGTCGAGGGCGAAGACCTGGGGGGTCTGTGCGGCGCGCAGCACGCGGCGCTCCGGGGTGGAGCGGATGACCTCCGCACCGTCCACGGCCCCACCGGAGACGGTCTCCACCACCTTGACCGTGTCGGTCACGGGCAGGACGGGGACCACGCCGGCCCAGGTGCCGTCCTCCACGCCCTCGGCGGCGACGGCGACGGTGGCGCGGATCATGTCCGGCGGGGTCAGGCACCGGGCGGCATCGTGAACGGCGACGAGGAACCCTGTAGGAACCTCACCGAGCTCGGCACAGGCGGAGCCGCCGTCGAGCCCTGCATCCTGACCCGCATCGCCTACCAGGGCGTGGACGGACTCGAGTCCGGCGCGCACGGAGTCGGCGCGGTCGGCTCCCCCGAGGACCACGGAGACATCCATCGGTCCCCACAGCCCGGACTGGGCGGCCACCAGGTCGCGGGTGTGTTCGAGCATGTCGCTGGACACCGTCACCACGGTGTGGCCCACGGCCTGTGAGGCGGCCAGCCCGTCCAGGCAACGCTCCAGGATCGTGCGCCCGTCGACCTCGACGAACGCCTTGGGCAGCACCTCCCCCAACCGGTTGCCGCTGCCGGCGGCAGCAACCACGGCGAAGACCCGCTCGACGCTGCCGACACCGTCGACACCGTCACCGCTGCGTCCCCCGGGGGCTCCCGCTGCTCCCGCCACCGGCGTCAGTCCTCGTCTTCGCCGAGCTCATCGTCGAGGTCGACGGACTGCGGTGCCTCGTCCTCCCCGACGCCTGCGGCACGGCGGGCCGCGGACTCCTCACGGTGGCGCACGATGGTCTCCTCCATCCGGCGCACCGTGTCGTCCGCCTTCTTGTCGTCGACGCCCTCGGCGAGGGCGAGCTCTCCGACGAGCACCAGGCGGGCCTTGGCCAGCATGCGCTTCTCGCCGGCGGACAGGCCACGGTCCTGGTCGCGACGCCACAGGTCGCGCACGACCTCGGCCACCCGGTTCACGTCGCCGGAGGCCAGACGCTCCTGGTTGGCCTTGTAGCGGCGGGACCAGTTGCCCGCCTCCTCGACGTCCGTCTCACGCAGGACGGAGAAGACCTTCAGCAGCCCCTCCTCGCCCACCACGTCGCGCACACCGACGGTCTCGGCGTTCGCCGCGGGCACCCGGACGAGCAGGTCCCCCTGGTTCACCCGGAGCACGAGGTAGTCGACCGGCTCCCCCTTGAAAACGCGCTGCTCAATTCCCTCGATCACTGCGGCACCGTGGTGGGGGTAAACGACGACGTCCCCGATGTTGA
>JAKDIS010000034.1 GCA_030450335.1 Corynebacterium sp.
ACGGGTCAGGGTGACGGGTCAGTCGGACGCCGGGCGCGCGGCAGCCGCCGCCTTCGCCGCGGGCACCAGCGCCGACTCGATCCGCTCGAAGTCGGCGTCCGTCAACGCGGTGGAGACGAACCAGGTCTCGAAGACGCTCGGCGGGGCGAAGACCCCGTTGTCCAGCAGCGAGTGGAAGAACGGCGCGTAGCGGAAGGTGTCCGCCGCCTGCATCTCGCCGAAGTTGTGGCCCTGCCCCTCGGCGAAACGCACGGACAGCATCGTCGTGGCCCGCTGCATGTGGTGCGCCACTCCCTCCCGCGACAGCGCCTCGCTGACCAGGTCGGACAACCGGTCGGCGTTGGCCTGCAGGGTGGTGTAGGTCGACTCGTCGGCCAGACGCAGCGACGCCAGCCCCGAGGCCGTGGCCACCGGGTTCCCCGACAGCGTGCCCGCCTGGTAGACGGGCCCCTCCGGGGCGAGCATGCCCATGATGTCGGCGCGTCCGCCGAAGGCCGCGGCCGGCATACCGCCGGAGACGACCTTGCCGAAGGTCGTCAGGTCGCCCGCCACGCCGTCCACCCCGAACCAGCCGGAGCGCGAGGTACGGAAACCCGTCATGACCTCGTCGAGGATCAGCAGCGCGCCGTCGGCGTGGGTGATCTCCTTGAGTGCGGCGTTGAAGCCGTCCTGCGGGTGCACGGTACCCATGTTGCCCGCGCTGGCCTCGGCGATGACCGCGGCGATCTGGCCGGGGTTCTCGGCGAAGGCCGCGCGCACGGCGTCGAGGTCGTTGTAGTCCACCACGATGGTCTCCGCCGCGGCGGAGGCGGTGATCCCCGGGGAGTCCGGCAGGCCCAGGGTCGCCACACCGGAACCGGCGGCGACCAGCAGCGAGTCCACGTGGCCGTGGTAGCAGCCGTTGAACTTCAGGATCTTGTCGCGTCCGGTGAAACCACGCGCCAGGCGCACGGCCGACATCGTCGCCTCCGTCCCGGAGTTGACCAGGCGCACCTGCTCCACGCTGGTGCGGTCGATGATCTCCTGGGCCAGATCGATCTCGGCCAACGTCGGCGCGCCGAAGGACAGTCCCTTGCCCGCGGCCTCACGGACCGCCTCGACGACCGCCGGGTGGGCGTTGCCGTGCAGCATCGGGCCCCAGGAGCAGATGAGGTCGACGTAGTCGTTGCCGTCGATGTCGGTCAGACGCGAACCGGCCGCCGAGGCGATGAAGGGGGCGGTGCCGCCGACCGAGCCGAAGGCCCGCACCGGGGAGTTCACCCCACCCGGGGTGACCGCCCTGGCCTGGTCCATCGCCTGCGAACTGTTCGTCCGTCCACTCATCTGCCGCTCCTTCGTCGTCCTGCTGGTTCGCGTGTCTTACTGACGTGCCCCAGCATAATGAGTGGGCTGCGGTCCCGGGTGCGCGGGGGAAGCGCTCAGCGCGACTGCCAGGGGCTTAGGTTCTCCCCCGCCCAGGCGCGCAGCCGGGCCAGGCGCGAGTCGCCGTTGCTGCCCGGCACCTCCGCACCGTCCCTGCCCAGCGGGTCGCCGATGCTGAAGTCACGGTGGCTGATGCGCGCCGACCGCCACTCGATGAGCAGCGAGGACCCCAGCATCAGGGCCGTGGCCAGCAGCGGGTTCAGCAGGCCGGAGACCGCCAGCACCAGGGCGAGGATGTTGTAGCCCCAGGCCAGCCACAGGTTCCAGTCCACGGTGGCACGCACGTGCCGGGCGAGGTTCACCGACTCCGCCACCACGGACACGTCGTCGCGGATGATCACCACGTCGCTGCCCGCGGAGTCCAGCCCACGGACCTCCCCGTGCTCCCCGCCGATGTTGTCGAGCCGGTCGGCCGACCCCATGAGGATGCCCACGTCGGCGACCTCGAGGCAGTCGAGCACGTCCTGGTCGCCGACCATGGCCACGGTGGCACCGTGGGCGTGCACGTTGCGCACCGCCGGGGCCTTCTGGGAGGGGATGATGCCGGCGAGCACCTTGGAGATGCCGATGGAGTCCGCCATCCTCCGTGCCACCGGGTAGGTGTCGCGGGAGAGCATGTAGGTCTCGACCCCGGCGTCCTCGAGCCAGTGGACGGAGGACTCGGCGTCCGGCTTCACCGCGTCGGCCACGTTGATCACCCCGCGCGTCCTGCCCCGCCAGCTGACCACCAGCGGGGTCCCGCCGCTGAGCACGGCGTTGGCCAGGGTGGGGTCGGTGAGTTCGGAGAGGTCGCGTGGACGCCACAGCTGGGCCTGGACCGGGCGCAGCGCCTTCTCCCCGGTCTGGGGGTCGGCGACGGGCAGGTCGACGGTGGCGGTGAACACGCCCTTGCCGTCGACCTCCACCGGGCCGGCCTCCAGCCAGTGCGGCACGTCCGCTCCCCCGGCGCCGCTGTCACGCGATTCCCGGTCGGCGCGCACGATCGCGCGCGAGACCCCGTGGGGGCTCTCCAGGCTCAGCACGCCGGCGACGCGCAGCACCAGTTCACCGACCTCGCCCTTGGCCGGGGTCACGCCGACGACGTTCATCGGACCCTTCGTCAGCGTGCCGGCGCGGTTGAAGATGATCGTGTCCACTGCGGCGAGTCGGTGGACGGTGCCGGTGTCACGCAGCAGCATCCCGTCGGACGCCGCGCGCGCCAGCCCCAGGCGCAGCGCCAGGGTGGTCGACAGGGCCAGGGCGACGGGGGCGACGGCGACGAGCACGGTCAGCGTGGTGGAGACCGCCGCGGTCATGCTGGACGAGGCCGTCCACCAGGCGATCCCGGCGATCACCGCGATCACCGCGGCCCAGGGCACCAGCAGCGAGGCGGTGCGCGTGGCGAGTTGCTCCAGGCGGTTCTCCTCGCGCTCGGCGGCGGCGATCCAGCGACGCACGGCCGCGACCCTGGTCCGTGACCCGGTGCGGTTCACCCGCACCTTCAACGGGTCGCCGGAGTTGGTGGACCCGGCGAAGACCGTGGCGCCGACCTCGACGGGCACGTCGCCGCGTCCGCCACTGAAGGGGCCGACGTCGACGACGGAGCGTCCTCCCACGACCTCACCGTCGCACGGGATGACCTGGCCGGTGCCGACGAGCACGTCGTCACCGACGCGGATCTCGGTGGCGGGGATGACCGACTTGGTGGGTTGGCCGCCGCGGGACTTGCGCACCACGGTCACGTCGCCGCCGCGCTCCACCGACAGCATGTTCAGCGCCAGCAGGGAGCGCAGCCGGGTACGGCGCGAGGCGAGCCTGCCGAACAGCAGCAGGATCGTGCAGCCGCAGGCGACGTCGAAGAACAGCGCGTCGGTCTGGTAGCCCCAGGAGATCAGGATGTTGCCGGCCCGCCAGCCCGGGTCACCGGCGGGGCCGGTGAGCAGTTCCACCAGGGAGTACAGGTAGGCCAGCAGGATGGCGGCGGAGGACGCCGCGTCGAGGGCGGGCATGCCACGGCGCAGCCCGCCGAGCATCGCGCGGTGGAACGGCCACGCGCTCCACAGCACCACGGGCGTGGCCAAGCCCAGGCACAGCCACTGCCAGTGGTCGAACTGCCACGACGGCACGAGCTGCAGCACCACCACGGGCAGGCCGAAGAGCAGCGCGACGAGCAGGCGCGCCCCGGTGATCAGGTTGCGGGCGGTGTAGAGCACCTCGGTGCCGACCTGGTGGCGTCGACGGCCCTGGCCGAGCTGGTGGAAGGACTCCCCCTCCAACGCCATGCGGGCACGGTTCTCCCTGTGCCGGTGCGCGTAGAAACTCGCCGGACGGGGCCGGGCCAGGCGTTCGGCGCGGCGTCGCAGCGAGGCGACGGTCAACCAGGACTCCACGCCCGCGTCGGTCATGACGTTGCGCAGCACGTCCGGTTTCAGCGACTCCGGCGCCGTCACCCACGCCATGGATGTGGAGTACACGACGCGGGCCTGCACGCCGGGCAGCACGTTGAGCGCGCCCTCGACGCGTCCTGCATGCGCGGCGGACTCCAGCCCCTCCAGGTGGAAGGTGAAGGACGTGAGCCGCATCCCGCCGCGACCCTGCCGACCCTGCCGGCCCTGCCGTAAGGAGTGCTCGAACGCCTCGGCGTCCTCGGGGTCATCGGGGTCGTCGGGGGCGAGTCCGGCCGCGCGGGCGGCCTTGCGTGCCTCGGCGATGGCCCGCGACACCTCGTCGGACACCTCGTCCGATACCTCCGGTTCCACGGCTCAGCCCTCCCGGTCCTGCAGTTCGCCCGGGGACCCGCCGAAGTAGGTCCGCACCGCCGGGCGGTACATCGCCAGGCAGGCCACCGCGAGGAACAGGGCCACGAGCGGCTGCTCCAGGCCGCCGACGTTGAAGACCCAGCCGACCAGGGTGAAGCCCATGGCCACCGCGGCGGCGATCATCAGCCGTCGGCGCCGACGGGCGTCGCCCTTCAGCAGCCCCGGCACCAGCACCCCCACCGCCACGGCGGCGATGACCTGGACCGTACCGACCCAGCGCATATTCGCCGAGAGGGTCTCGACGTAGGCCATCTGCTCGGCGTCGTCGACGACCGGGCGCTCGACCACCCACATCATCACCCCGCTGAGCAGCAGGCCGATGCCGGCTGCCACGAACAGCACCACGGCGACCTTCACCGAGCCGGGGATTCCGTCACCCGGGGTCCAGTAGCGGATCGCACGGTTGCGGTCACCGGGGTCGGAGTTGTGGGAGACCGGGAACATGCTGGGCACGGTTCAGCGTCCCCTGTTCTTCTTCTCGGCCTTACGCTTCTTCTTCTCGGCGCGTTCCTTGTCGAGTTCCTCGTTGCGCCTGGCCATCTTGTCGGCGTACTCCTCGACCTCCTGCTTGTCCGGCAGGCCGAACCAGTCGGCGTTGTCCGGGCGGGTGATCAGCCAGATGCCGACGGCGGCGACGACACCGGAGATGATCGTGCCCGCTCCGACGAGCAGCACCAGCGGCGTCGCGCCCGTGTCCGGCGGGGACGAGAACACCTGCAGCAGCGCCATGAGCGCCAGGTACACCGAACCGACGCAGAGGAACAGCCGGCTGCGCACCCCACCCCGGGCGACCCGGGAGGTCAGGTACACGCAGACCGCCACCGCCACGAGGTTGAACAGCAGGTTCAGGATGGCGGTGCCGGTGACCAGCGTGGTCTCCGACACCCCGTCGGGGATCGAGCCGGAGCTGACCTGCTCACGGACCTGACTGGTCAGCTGGCGGGGGTCCTGCAAGGTCATGACCAGCTGCAGGACCGCGGTGAGAGCCTGCACGGCACCGACGATGTACCAGGCACGCGCACCGTCGCGGACGTTCTCCGGTGCATCCTTCGACGAGGACGCGAGCCCGCCCGGGCGTCCGACCTTCGGCGGTTGCGGCCTGTCGGACCTGCCGGGGTCCTTCGGGCCGTCCGGCATGCCCGGCAGTCCCTGCTGCTTGTTCGGGGGTGTCTGCTGTGTCATATCGACGCCCAGCTTAGCCAACGGGCAGTCAGCCGCGCAGGAGGTGGGCCGCCTCGGTGGCCCAGTAGGTCAGGATGATGTCGGCGCCGGCGCGGCGGATGCCGGTCAGCGAGTCCATGATGGCGGCCTCGCGGTCGATCCAGCCCTTCTGCGCGGCGGCGGTGATCATCGAGTACTCCCCCGACACCTGGTAGGCGGCCACCGGCACGGTGGAGAAGTCGGCGACCTGGCGCAGGATGTCCAGGTGCGGCATGGCGGGCTTGACCATCACCATGTCCGCGCCCTCGGCGATGTCGAGCTCGACCTCCATCAGTGACTCGCGGGCGTTGCGGGGGTCCTGCTGGTAGGTCTTGCGGTCGCCCTGCAGCGAGGAGCCGACGGCCTCACGGAAGGGACCGTAGAAGGCGCCGGCGTACTTCGCGGAGTAGGCGAGGATGGAGACGTCCTGGAAGCCGGCGTCGTCCAGCGCCTCGCGGATGACGGCGATCTGGCCGTCCATCATGCCCGACGGGCTCACGACGTGCGCCCCGGCCTCGGCCTGGGCCACGGCCATGCGCGCGTAGAGCGGGAGGGTGGCGTCGTTGTCCACGACGGTGGCCCCGAAACGGTCCACGGTGAGCACGCCGCAGTGGCCGTGGTCGGTGAACTCGTCGAGGCAGGTGTCCGCCATGACGATGAGGTCGTCGCCGAACTCGCGGCGCAGGGCGGCCAGGCCCCGGTTCAGGGCGCCGTCGCGGGCCCAGGCCTGCGAGCCCTCGGCGTCCTTCGCCTCCGGGAGGGGGACGCCGAACAGGTCGACGGAGCCGACCCCGGCGTTCAGCGCCTCCTCGGCGGCGCGCAGCAGCGAGGAGTCGGTGTGCTGGTACACCCCGGGCATCGCGGAGATCTCGCGTGCCTCGTCCAGCCCGTCGGCGATGAACATCGGCAGGACCAGCTGGTTGGGTTCCAGGTGGGTCTCGGCGACGAAGTTTCGCATCGCCGGGGTGGTGCGCAGGCGGCGGGGACGGCGGACGGGGTGAGCGTGATCAGTCATGGTGCTGATCGTACGCCGGGCGCCGCGCGGGTTACTGCCCGGTGGTCGGACGACGCCGGCGACGGCGCTTGCGCGGCGGCGGGAGCTGGCCGGCGGTGCGCAGCTCGGCGACGTGGTGCGCCAGGGCGTCGATGAGCTCGGGGACCCCGGCGACCTCCGGCATCACGTCCACACGCAGGCCGTGCTCGCGGGCGGTCTGCGCGGCCATCGGGCCGATGCAGGCGATGATGGTGCGGGTGTGCGGCTTGCCGGCGATGCCGACCAGGTTCTTCACCGTCGACGAGGAGGTGAAGCACACCGCGTCGAAGCCGCCCGACTTGATCATGTCGCGCACCTCCTGGCTGGGCGGGGCGGCGCGCACCGTGCGGTAGGCCACCACGTCCTCCACGGACCAGCCGAGCTCCACCAGGCCGTCGACGAGGGTGTCGGTGGCGATGTCGGCTCGCGGCAGCAGGACCCGGTCCACCGGGTCGAGGTCGGCGTCGTACGCCGGGAAGACGTCCACCAGGCCCGAGGCGTTGCGCGCATTGGACTTCGGCAGCAGCTCCGGAGTGATGCCGAGGTCGCGGACCGCCTGGGCGGTCTTCGCGCCGACGGCGGCGACGCGCACGCCGGCGAGTGCCCGGGCGTCCAGACCGAACTCGGCCAGCTTCTCCCACACGGCCTTCACGGCGTTGACGGAGGTGAACACGATCCAGTGGTAGCGGCCGTCCACCAGGCCCTTGATCGCACGTTCCATCTGGGCGGGGCTGCGCGGCGGCTCCACGGAGATCGTGGGCACCTCGATGGGGATCGCACCGTGGGAGGCCAGGCGCGCGCTCATCGGACCGGCCTGGTCCTTGGCGCGCGGCACCAGCACGGTCCACCCGTACAGCGAGCGGTTCTCCCACCAGGAGTACTTGCTGCGCCGGCTGGCCTGGGTGCCCACCGTGACGACGAGCTCCTGGGGCATCTCCCCCTCCTTCGCCAGCGGCCCGGAGGCGGCGACGACGGACTTGAGGGTGTCCAGGGTGACGTCGTAGGAACGCTGACGCCGGGTGGTGGCGTGGGTGGTCACGGTGACCTGGGTGCTGCCCACCACGTCGCGCTTCTTGAGTTCGCTGGTGATCACCGGCAGGTCGGACGGTGCGGCGGTGAGGATCAGCGGCTTGGGTGCCGCGGCGATGCCGTCCCAGTCGGGCCCGGAGCCGGTGTCGGTGGTCAGGTCCACCGCCGTGTAGCCGTCGCCGGTGGCGATGCCGGTGTAGGCGGGCAGTGCCGAGGCCCCGGTCATACCGGGGACGACCTCGAACTCCACGCCGAGGGCGGCGACCTCCTGCAGCTCCATGAGCACCGCGGGGTTGCTCACCGGGTTGCCGGCGACCAGGCGGACCACGCTGTGGCCGTGGTGCACGTGATCGACCATGGAGTGGGCGACCTCGGCGGCCTCGACGGGACGGATCTCGTCCGGGTCCGGGCTGTCGGGGTAGGCGGCGTAGCCGGACGCCTCGGCGTCGCGGGCGGCCTCCTCGGCGGCGGCGTGCACGGCCACCGCCTCGGCGGTGTGGGGCGCGGCGAAGACGATCTCGGCGGCGGTGACCTCGGCGGGACGGCGCGGGCGGCGGCGGGCGCCGGCGGCCTTCGCCGCCTCCAGCTCGGCCTCCCACTCCTTCTCCGCGGCGGCGCGCTTGTCCTCGGGGACGGGCAGCCGGTCGGCGATGATGCCGCGCACGGCGGCGGTGACGGCGGGGTCGACCCACACCCTCGAGGTGTTCTCGAGGATCTCGCGGGCACGGACAGTCAGCAGCTCCGGGTTTCCGGGGCCGGCGCCGACGAACAGGACGCGTCCGCGGCCAGTCAGGGGACTGTTCGTGGGTCCCGTCTGGGGGATTCCGGCATTCGTCATGGAGGTGACTTTCTCAGGTAGGTCAGGCTGTGCTGTGTGGACGTGGTGCGACGGACCGGTCAATACCAGGTCAACGTGCACCGACGATGTCGGTGATGATCTCGGCGGCCCCGCCGTCGATGAGCTCGCGTCCCACGGCATGGCCGAGGTCGGCGGCGGTGGACAGCCACGGGCCCTGCGGTATCTCCAGGTCGACGGACCGCTCCCGGAGCAGCTGTCTTGACCCGTCGAGGGCGAAGACGCCTCCACGCAGGGTCAGGGTGCCGTCGACGTAGGTCGACCAGGCACCGACCGGGGCGGTGCACCCGGCCTGGAGTTCCGCCAGCACGGCACGTTCGGCGACGGCGGTGGCGTGGGCGACCGGGTCGTCCAGCCCGAGCACGGCGGCGACGGCCTCCTCGTCGTCGGCGCGGACCTCCACACACAACGCACCCTGGGCGGGTGCGGGCAGGATGTCGTCCACCGACACCGTCTCCGAGGCCCGGTCGAGCACGCCGACGCGCTCCAGCCCGGCACGGGCGAGGACGACGGCGGCGAGGTCGTCGTCGCTGACGCGTCCCATGCGGGTGTCGATGTTGCCGCGCAGCGGGCAGACCTCGAGGTCCGGGCGCAGGGCGCGGATCTGGGAGACCCGTCGCGGTGCACCGGTGCCGACCTTGGCACCCTCGGGCAGCTCGCGCAGGGACAGTCCGTCGACGCTGACGAGAACCTCACGCGGGTCCACCCGCGGCGGCACGACGGCGATGAACCGGTCGTCCGGCGCGGTAGGCAGGTCCTTGAAGGAGTGCACCGCGACATCGCACTCGCCGTCGGCCAGCGCATTGCGCAGGGTCTCGGTGAACACACCGACGCCGATCCGGTTCACCGGCGTCTGCGCCTTCTGCGAGGCGTCGCCCGGGGTGTGCACGAAATGCAGTTCGGCGACACCGGCGGCGTCCCCGAGCATGTCCTTCAGGACGCCGGTGAGGGCGTCGCGTACGGTGCCGGCCTGGGTGCGTGCCAGGTTGCTGGCCCGCGTCCCGACGAGGAGGTCGCGCGCCTCAGCGGACTGACTGCTCACGAAGCCTCCTCGATGTTCTGTCCGTTCTCCGACTCATCCCCTGCTGGCGCTGGTGTGGTGGCGTCCTGCGCCGGGGGTTGCAGCACGTTGCCGATGCGGGCCTTGCCCGCGTCACCCGGCTCGATGGCCTGGGACACCGAGGACGTGGAGCCGGCCGGCAGGTTGAACAGTGTGGCCAGCGCCTCGGCGTAGTTCACCGTCCCGTCCTGCGAACTCAGCTTCTTGACCTGCACCGTCGGGGTGTGGAGCAGCTTGTCCACCACGCGGCGCACGGTGCGGGCGACCTCGGCACGGTCCTCGTCGGCCATGCCCGGGGTCCGTCGGACCAGCTGGCCCAGCTCGTCGTCGACGACGTCGGCGGCACGGCGGCGCAGCGCCTTCACCGTCGGCACCACCGACTGCACGCGCACCTGCTCCAGGTACTCCGAGAGCTCCGTGGCCGCGATGTTGCGGGCCGCGGACTCGTCACGGGCCCCGTCACCGGCCAGGGCGGTGAGCTCCTCGATGTTGAGCAGCCGCACGTCGGCGACGTCCGTCACCGCGTCGTCGATGTCACGCGGCATCGACAGGTCGACCAGCACCATGCGGTGCGGGCTGTTGCGCTGTGCCTGCGCCAGGTCGTCCGGCCCCAGCACCGTGCCCACGGCACCGGTGGCGGAGACGACGACCGCCGCGCCGTCCAGCGCGTCCTGCAGTCCGTCGAAGCCGCTCGCCGCGGCGTCCACCCCGGCCTCCCGGGCGTGGGCGGCGAGGTTCTCCGCACGCGCCACCGTGCGGTTGACCACGGTGACGTGGCGGACGCCGGAGCGTCCGAGGTAGGTCGACGCCAGCGAGGCCATTGCCCCGGCGCCGATGACCACCGCGTCGCGTCCCTCCATGTCCGCCACGCCGAGCTCGGCGAGCGCGTGGTCCAGCGCGAAGCTGACCATCGAGGAGCCGGCCTCGTCGACGGCGGTCTCGGTGTGCACCCGCTTGCCCGTGCGCAGTGCGCGCTGGGTGAGGTCGTGCAGCGTGGTGCCCACCGCGCCGTTGTCCGAGGCGGAGGTGTAGGCGTTGCGCAGCTGACCGATGACCTGCTGCTCCCCCACCACCATCGAGTCCAGACCGGCGGCCACGGTGAGCATGTGCTCCGCGGCGGCGTCGGCGTAGCGGACGTAGAGGTAGGGCTCCAGCTCCACGGCCTCCATGTCGGCGTGGGCGGCGATCGTCTCCACGACGTGGTCGAGTGCGGGGTGGAAGGCGGAGGTCGCGACGTAGAACTCCATGCGGTTGCACGTCGAGAGGATCAAGGCCTCGGTGACGCAGTCGCCGGCGACCAGGTCGCGCTCCAACCGGTTGAGTTCCGCCGGGGAGACCGACGCCTTCTCGAGAACCGGCACAGGTGCCGACCGGAAGGACAAGCCGACCAGGAGGACGGCCGCCGGTCCGGTGATCCCGAGTCCTGCCATGGCTGCACAGCCTCCCGCGAAATCGTCAGTGGTTACTCTTTCGCTGCGACGGTCCCACCCACCGACGCGCGGCGGGCGACGCCGTCCAGCGTTACCGGGTACCTACGGTATCCCCTTATGGTCCCCAATAACAAAAGCACCGGAGAGCACTCCTACCGACCCCCGGTTAACGGGAGCGGGCTGAGGGAGCGGCCGGGGGCGCCTCCGGACGGGCCGTGGAGAGGGCCTCCAGCAGCTCGTCGTCGTCGATCTCCCAGCACGCCACCTCCTCGTCGTCGACGAGGACGACCGGCACCCGGTCGCCGAACTCCACGGCGAGAGCGCGGTCGGTGTCGACGTCGACGACCTGCAGGACGACGCCCTGCCCGGCGCACACCGGCTCGATCTGCCGGCGGACACGTCCGCAGGACCCGCAGGTCTCGCGGACCATGATCGTCACCGTCGGGCTGTACCCACTGCTCTGGTCCATGTCCCCCACCCTAGAACAGCCTCCCGGCGGACACGACGGGCCATGCCGGGACACAACGAAGGCGCGGCCCCGTTCCCCGAAGAAGGGGAGGCGGAGCCGCGCCTTGGCTGGCATCGGCCTATTTACCGAGCTTCCGTCGCTGAACGCGGGTACGGCGGAGCATCTTGCGGTGCTTCTTCTTCGACATGCGCTTGCGACGCTTCTTGATGACAGAACCCATGGGTCCTCCCTCGTGGTAGGTCTTCGGTTAAGGATCATGCTGCTGGTCGGTTCCCGCACGGTACGCGACGGCACCGCAGGCGGACGGCAAACGGCAGGATAACCTCACCGATCGGGACCGATCCGACACGAATGCGGTCCAGTTTAACTGGCGGAGCGTTGCAACGGCAAAAGACCCCTCCCTCACACCGACTCAGGGTCGACGCGAGGGAGGGGTCTGGAGTCCCGGCTAGCCGGTCTGGCCCGCCTCGTAGATCGAGGCACCCAGGTATTCCTGCACCGCCTGCTCATGCACGCGGAAGGAACGTCCGACACGCACCGCCGGCAGTTCACCGGAGTGAACCAGGCGGTAGACGGTCATCTTGGACACCCGCATCAGCTCGGCGACCTCTGCGACCGTCAGGAACGTACCACTGTCATTGTTTGCCATAATTTCCAATCCTTACGACGCACGCACGCGCTGCAGGCTTCCCCTCCTGCAGAACTTCGACACGTCGGGCGCTCGCCCCATCCTATCGTTAATCTTGTGAATATTGCGACGAGAATGACAAAAGTTGACGGCTGGAGACCGGGGAGACGGGAGGCACTGGTGACACGGCTGTGACGAGAGTGACGCAGGGGGTGTTGCACCGTTACCCCCACCCCCGGACGGGGGAAGCGGGGGGTTGAAGCCTACTTCTCGTCGGCCGGGCGGCCGAGCTCCACGGAGCGGTCCACACAGGCCTGCATCGCCCGGAAGAACGCGGTCCGCAGACCGTTCTCCTCGAGACCGCGGGTCGCCGCGGCGGTCGTCCCGCCGGGGCTCGTGACGTTGGCGCGGAGATCCACGGGGTTCTTGTCCCCCTGGGCCATCATCGTGGCCGCACCCTCGACCGTGGCGATCGCGAGCTGCTGGGCGACGGGACGGGCCAGGCCGAGCTGCACGCCGGCGTCCGTCATGGCCTCGGCGACCATGAAGATGTAGGCGGGCCCGGAGCCGGAGACGGCGGTGACGGCGTCGATGTCCTTCTCTGCCACGGCGACGGCCTGGCCGACGGTGGCGAAGAGGTCCTTCACTGCCTCGACCTGATCGGCGGAGGTGAACCGTCCACCGGCGACGGCGCTCATGCCCTTGCCGACGAGCATCGGAGTGTTCGGCATGACCCGCACGGCCGGCACACCGGCGGCAAGGGCGGATTCCATGGTGCCCAGGCTGACGCCTGCGGCGACGGAGACGACGACGGTCTCGGCGTCGTTGTTGTCCAGCGTCGAGGAGATGTCCTCCAGGACGGAGACGACGATGTGGGGCTTCACGGCGATGACCACGAAGTCGGCCTCCGCGGCCGCGGTGGCGGCGTCGTCGGCGCCGGTGATCCCGTACTTCTCGTGGAGGAAGTCGAGGCGGTCGGAACTCGGGTCGAAGACGACGACGTCGGGCTTGTCGGCCGACCCCCCGTCAGCCACGAGACCCGAGATCAGGGCCTCACCGATGTTTCCTCCGCCGATAAATGCAATACGTGTCATACCCACCAGCGTGCCAGGCGAGGGTGAAGCACGCCACTTGCGGGGTGTCAGACGGACATGATCAGGCGTGGTCCGAGTGTGATGACCAGGCCGACGATGAACGCCAGGATCAGCACGAGCGTGTGCCGGTGGCGCAGCAGGGCGTGGACGACGCCGACGCACACCAGCGTGACCACGCCGGCCATGGCCAGGACCAGCGCGGTGGGCAGCTTGTCCCACAGCAGGGTGAAGCCGAAGAAGATGACGACACCGACCACCAGGGCGATCGCGGTCTGGCCCAGCAGTGCGGGCCAGGAGATGGCGTCGTCCTCGTACTCGACGATCTTGTCGGGGTCGTGCTCCTCGGCCTCGGCGGCGGGCTCGTGGGCCTGCTCCGGTGCGACGGCGGCCTCGTCGGCGCTCTCGTCAACGCTCTCGTCGACGTGCTCATCGTCCTGCGCCACCTCGTCGGTGGAGTTCTCAACCGAGTCCTCGGCAGAGTCCTCGGCAGGTTCCTCAGCCGCATCACCGGCGGACGGGTCGACGCGGGGAATGACCGTGGTCTCGCCGGCGCTGAACAGGCCACCACGTGCCGGCTCGGCGGCCGGTTCAGCGGCAGGCTCCTCCACCGGCTCGTCGTGGAGCTCCTCGTCGACGACCTCCCCGTCGACGACGTCTACCTCGTCGACCTTCTCCTCGGTGACGTCCCCGGCCGGGTCGTCCTCGAGTTCGTGGCCACCGCGGTGGGGGTGCTCGTCGGCGACCGGCGCGGCATCGGCGCGGTCGGCCCGGGCAGTGCTGTCACTGCCGTCGCCGGCGGCGTCGAGGTCCTCATCGTTGACGACGGGAATGGAACCGGTCAGCTCGGAGACGGAGACTCCACCGTCATCGAGGTTGCGTCGACGCCGAGGACGGTCTGCTCTGCGAGCACCGTCCTTGGCGTTGCGGGCCATAAGCTCCGCAACAGTCAGCTTCTCACTCATCCGTCGTTCCCATCATCGGTCATCACCTGCCGGACCGGTCGGCAGGCCCGAGACACCTTCGTGACCGCCGAACTTACCCGACGACCGTCACCCATGTCTCAATTATCAGGTGACAGTTTACAGTTATCACGTGTACAGCCCACATCGGCGCAACGACGGGCCCACGAAATCCGCGTGAACCGTGCGTCCACCTGTGGTTTCATCGGGCCCCGCTACCCCACCGGCGTAGCCCCCTCCCCGGGGAACACCGGTGTCCGGGGCGGACGTCCCGCCGGTCAGCTGCTCTTGTCGACCTCGACGTTCGGGTCGAAGTCCGCCGCGTCGGCGGCGTCCGCCCGACGCAGGATCACACCCTCACGCAACGCCCACGGGCACAGCTGCAGCTGCTCGATACCCAGGTGGCGCATCGTGGCCTCAGCCACTAGGGCGCCTGCCACGACCTGCGCCGAGCGGTCCACCGACACACCCTCCAACTCCGCACGGTCCGCCGCGGTCATCCTGGAGATGAACGAGGTCAACTGCCGCACACCGGGGCGGGTCAGCACCCGGCGCACCCGTGGGCCCGCCGAGGACGGTGCCGCACCGGTGAGGCGCGCGAGCATCCGGAACGTCTTCGACGTACCCACCGCCAGGTCGACCGGACCCGCCTCCTTGAGCTGCTTGACCGGTTCCTCGAGCGTTTCGTCGATGTGGGCGGCCAGCGCCTTGATCTCCTTACGGCTGGGCGGATCCGTCCGGAACCAGTCGTGGGTCAGGCGCCCTGCACCCAGGTTCACCGACAGCGCCACGTCCGGCAGCTCGTTGACCCCCACCGACATCTCCAACGACCCACCGCCGATGTCCAGGTCGCAGATACGTCCGGCAGACCAGCCGAACCAGCGGCGCACCGCCAGGAAGGTCAGCTCCGCCTCGGCCGTGCCGGACAGGATGCGCAGCTGCACACCGGTCTGCTCCTCGACCTCGGCCAGCACGGCCTCGGAGTTCGTCGCCGAGCGCAACGCCGAGGTCGCGAACGGCAGCATCTCGTCGCAGTGGAACTGATCCGACATCTCCGCGGCGAGCCCGACCCCCTTGATCAGCTTGCGGACGCCCTTCGCGGTGATGGCGCCGTCCTCGTCGAGGTACTCGACGAGCCGCATCGGCGTCTTCCAGTTGCTCATGGGGGTCGGCGGACCACCCGGGGCCATGTCCACCACCACGAGGTGGACCGTGTTGCTTCCCACATCCAAGACACCTAGTCGCACGGTTTCAACCCTATCCGGTCTACGGTGTTGACCGTGACCCATTCTGTTCTTTCCAACATCACCAGCGGCTACCCGGACGGGACCCCGGCCGACCTCGCGGTGCGTTCAGGACAGGAGACTCCCGCCGACCATCAGCGCGAGTACCTGGAGTTCACCGACCCGGCGGATTCCGAACACATCGTCTCGGTCGATCTTACGTGGCTCCTGTCGACCTACCGGTGCCGCTTCGGCACGGACGCCTGCCACGGAATCGACGCGGAGCACCCTGACGTGGGTTGTTGCGTCCACGGCGCCTTCCTCACCGACGATGACGACCGTGGTGCCCTCGCCGAGATCGTGCCCCACCTGACCGACGAGGACTGGCAGTTCCGGTCGATGGTGATGGACGGTGCCCGGAACACCGACGGTAACGCGGACGGGGACGCCGACGGCATCGAGCCGTGGCTGGTCTGGGACGAGCTCGACGGCGACGACACCGACTCCGGGGAACCGGAGCCAGCCCTCAAGACCCGGGTGCACGAGGGTGCCTGCGTGTTCGCCAACCGTGCCGACCACCCCGCCGGCGCCGGCTGCGCCCTGCACGGGTGGGCGCTGAAGAACGACGTCGCCCTCACCGTGGCCAAGCCGGAGGTCTGCTGGCAGCTGCCGTTGCGCCGCCTGGAGGACTGGGAGACCAGGTCGGACGGCGCGGAGGTGCTGCGCACGACGGTGACCGAGTACACGCGGCGCGGATGGGGCGCCGGCGGGGAGGACTTCGACTGGTACTGCACCTCGGACCCGGGCTGCCACACCGGCGACGACGCCCTGTGGTCCACCCACGCCGATGAACTGTGTGAACTCATCGGCGCCGAGGCCTACGAGGTGGTGGCCGAACACTGCCGGCAGCGCGAGGAGATGGCGCGCCTGGCGCCGTCCGGCTTCCCCCTGCTCTCGATCCACCCGGCGACCGCCGCGGCGCACCGCTGACGGCGCCCGGACACAGCGGCCACTACCCCTCGAACTTGTAGCCCAGCCCCCGCACGGTGACCAGGATCGACGGGGAGGACGGGGTCTCCTCGATCTTGGAACGCAGCCGCTTGACGTGCACGTCGAGGGTCTTGGTGTCACCGACGTAGTCGATGCCCCACACCCGGTCGATCAGCTGGCCGCGGGTGAGCACGCGCCCCTCGTTGCGCATCAGGTACTCGAGCAGGTCGAACTCCTTGAGCGGCAGGGCCACCGGGTCGCCGTCCACCGCGACGGTGTGGCGTTCCACGTCGAGCACCACCCGAGGGCTGCGCAGCACCAGGCTGTCGTCGCCCTCCCCCTCGTCCAGCGCGTTCTCGCCCCCGCGGCGCAGCACCGCGCGGATGCGGGCGATGAGTTCGCGGGCGGAGTAGGGCTTGGTGACGTAGTCGTCGGCCCCGATCTCCAGTCCCACGACCTTGTCGATCTCACTGTCGCGGGCGGTGACCATGATCACCGGCACCGAGGACACCGCGCGCAACTGCGTGCAGACCTCCGTGCCGGACATGCCCGGCAGCATCACGTCCAGCAGGACGAGGTCGATGCCGTGCGCGTCGAAGAGCTTCAGTGCGGTCGGCCCGTCGGCGGCGGTGTAGACCCCGAACCCCTCCTTCTGGAGGAGGAAGGCCAACGGTTCGGCGAGTGATTCCTCGTCCTCGACGAGCAGGACGGTGGGACGGTCACTGGACATAGGGTGAAAAGGTCCTCACACATGTGCGACGGCCGTTGTACGGCCGGATGGGACGGAACTTCGGACGGAACTGACGATTCCCGGCGAGGTTGCTGGGAGACGACGTCATTGTAAACTCCGCACGTCGATCCTGCCGGGTGAACGGCGTCATTCACCACCGGCGAGCAGTTGCTCGGCGGTGAAACGCTCCTGGTCCGGCACGTGCTCCTCGGGGACGGCGGAACGGTCCAGCACCGGGAACTCCAGGGAGAAGGTCGACCCCGTGCCCGGCTGCGACCACAGCGAGACGTTGCCGCCGTGGTTGATCACGGTGTGCTTGACCACCGCGAGTCCCAGACCGGTACCGCCGGTCGCCCGGGACCGGGCCTTGTCCACGCGGAAGAAGCGTTCGAACACCCGCTTCTGCTGGTCCGGGGCGATGCCGATGCCCCGGTCGGTCACCCGGATGACCACCGAGGATCCACGGACCGCACGGCTGATGCTGACCGGGGTGTCGTCCGGCGAGTAGTTGATGGCGTTGGCGATCAGGTTCGTCACGGCGGTGACGAGGAGTTCCTCGTCGCCGGTGAGCCAGGCGTCTCCCGGGGAGTCCGTGATCAGGTCGATGTTCTCCACCTCCGCGGCGACGCGGGAGCGTTCCACGGCCTTGTCGATGACCCGGTCCACGCTCACGGGGCGCACGTCCGGCAGCGACTCGGCCCCCTGCAGCTTCGACAGTCCGATCAACTCGGAGATCATCGTGGAGACCCGTCGGGTCTCCATCTGGAGCTTGTCACCGAAGTACTCGACCATGTCCGGGTCGTCGCTGGCCTCCAGCATGGTCTCCACCAGCAGGGAGATCGCCCCGACCGGGGTCTTCAACTCGTGGGAGACGTTGGCCACGAAGTCGCGGCGCGCGGCCTCCATACGCACGTTCTCGGAGTCGTCGTTGGCGTAGACCACCACGAAACGGCTGTCGACCGAGGTCAGCTGCCGTACGGTCACCGCCACGGAGAACACCGGGCCGACCGCCCCGGTGCCGGGGTGCAGCACGCCGTCGCGCGGCTCCCCGTCGTCGAAGACCCGCTGGGCCAGGCGGTGGACCTCCGGGACGAGATGGCGGCCCTCCACCACCCCGAGGTCCTGCACGCTGCGGTTCGAGAACACGAGGTCCTCGCGCAGGTCGACCACCGCGACCCCCAGCGGGGACGACTCCAGGGCGAAGTGCATCACCTGGGCGATGGTCGACACACGGTTGTGCTGGGTCTCCCGGCGGATCCGTTCCTTCTCACGCCGTTCCGCCCGGCGGCGGAGCACCGTCACCACCAGGGTGACGGCGACCCCCACGACGAGCCCCAGCAGGACTCCCCCGGCCAACGGCAGGACGATCTCTGATTCCACGTCCGTTGCGTCCTACCCGTCCCGTCCTGCTCCGAGGCCTACTTGCCGCCCTGGGCGGCGACCGCGGCGGCCCCCGCCTCGGCGGCCTCCGGGTCGAGGTACTCGCCGCCCGGGTTGAGCACCGAACCCTTCTCGTCGAGGCGGTAGACCAGCGGGATGCCGGTCGGGATGTTCAGCCCGGCGATGTCCTCGTCGGAGATCTTGTCGAGGTGCTTGACCAGCGCACGCAGCGAGTTGCCGTGCGCGGCGACGACCACGGTCTCCCCCGCCTCCAGGCGGGGCAGGATGGAGGTCTCGTAGTAGGGGATGAAGCGCTTGACCACGTCGAGCAGGCACTCGGTCTTCGGGACCTCGGCGAGGTTGGCGTAGCGGGGGTCGTCCGACTGGGAGTACTCGGTGCCGTCCTCCAGCTCCGGCGGCGGGGTGTCGTAGCTGCGACGCCAGGCCATGAACTGGTCCTCGCCGTACTTCTCCTTGGTCTCGGCCTTGTTCAGGCCCTGCAGCGCACCGTAGTGGCGCTCGTTCAGGCGCCAGTCACGCACCACGGGGATCCAGTGGCGGTCGGCGGCGTCCAGCGCCAGGTTGGCGGTGGTGATCGCCCGGCGCAGCAGGGAGGTGTACAGGACGGTGGGCTCCAGGCCGGCCTCGGCGATCATCTTGCCGCCGCGCACGGCCTCCTCCCGTCCCTGGTCGGTGAGGTCGACGTCGACCCAGCCGGTGAACTGGTTGGAAGCGTTCCACTCGCTCTGCCCGTGGCGGAGGAGGATCAGCGTGCCATGGTTGTTTTCACTCATGGTCCTCATTGTGCCACGCATCGGCGCACCGCACAGGGGGACGCGACAGGACGTTACGGCGTCGGCGGCGCCGACGGGGTGCGTCCTGCGCGTTCTGCACGGTCCTTGCGCTCGGCGGCGCGTTCGTCCTCGTAGCCGGGACGCAGCCGCTGGAACGCCTCCAGGTTGCGGGTCGACTCCCCGCGGTCCAGACGCCACTCCCATTCACGCCTGATCGACGTCTCGAAGCCCAGCTCCAGGATGTGGTTGAAGTCCCCGTCGGCGAGCTCCAGGACCTGGCCGAGGATGCGCTGCACGTCCTCGGCGGTGGTGGTGTCGGGGAACTGGCCGGCGAGGTAGATGTCGTTGTTGTTGTCCAGCGTGTAGTGCACGCCGTAGGCCTTGCGGTTGTGCTGCAGCAGCAGGCGGTAGACCTCGGCGTGGGCCTCCTCGACGGCGCGGCACACGAACGCCTCGACGCGCAGCATGCCGTCCTGCGGGATGAACAGGGCGTTGGTCTTCAGCCGGCGCTCACCGGGCAGCACGACCACGGCCACGTCGTTGGAGACCTCGAAGTCGACCTCCGCAGCGTGAAGAAGCTCTTGCAGCTGCTGTAGTTCCATGGGACCGAACCTACCCGCCCGTGGTACCGCTGGGGTCACGGGAGGCCAGGGAACTCAGCGCCACACCGGGTTCCGAGCACCCGTGGGAACGCCAGCGCTCCACGAGCGAGGAGTACTCGGCGACCATCCGGTCCACGGTGACGTCCCAGGAGTACTCGGCGGCGTGGGACGGGGCGAGGTCGGACATGGAGTTACGCAGGTCGTCGTCCATGATCAGGTTCTCCAGCGCACTGGCCCAGTCGGCGGGGTCGTGCCCGTCGACGAGCACGCCGCTCTCCCCCTCCGTCACGGTCAGCGGCAGACCGCCGACGCGGGCGGCGACCACCGGGGTGCCGGATGCCTGCGCCTCCAGCGCCACCAGGCCGAAGGACTCGTTGTAGCTGGGCACGGCGATGATGTCGGCGGCCTGGTACACGCTGACCAGTTCCTCCGGCGGACGCGGCGACAGGAAGCGGACGTAGCCGGACACCCCGAGCTCGGCGGCGAGTTCGTGCAGTTCATCGGGTCGTTCCATACCCGTGCCGGACGGCCCGCCGCAGATCACCACGCGGATGTTCTGCTCCGGGTGCCGCCGGATCAGGTCGGCGGCGGCGCGCAGCAGGATGTGCGGCCCCTTGAGCACCTGCAGGCGTCCGATGAAGGCGATGACCTTGGCGCGCAGCGGGATGCCGAGCTCGCGGCGGGCCCGCTCGGTGGCCCGGTCGGAGCCGGGGGTGAACCGGTCGACGTCCACGCCCGGCGAGACGACCGTGAGGTCGGCGGTGTCGGCGTCGTAGGCGGTCACCAGGGCGTCCGCCTCGTCCTGCGTGTTGACGATGATGCGGTCGGCGTTGTCGATGATCTGCTGCTCGCAGATCCGGCGGGACTCCGGCTCCGGGGTGTCGCCCTCGGCCAGCCCGAGGTTCTTCACCGCAGCCCAGGTGTGCGCGGTGTGCACCAGCGGCACCCCCCACAGGTCGCGCAGCAGCCAGCCGACCTGGCCGGACAGCCAGTAGTGCGAGTGGATCAGGTCGTAACGTCCCGCACCGGTGCGGTCGCCGGCCCCGGAGGTGCCGGCCGCACCCGCCTCGCGACGCACGAAGGACAGCACCGAGCCGGTGAATGCGGCGAGCTGCGTGGGCAGCGACTCCTTGGGCAGCCCCTCGAACGGCCCGGCCACGCAGTTGATCACCCGCAACCCCGGCGCGACCTGAACGACCTCCCCCTGGGAGGCACGCGTGGCGCGGGTGAAGACGTCGACCTCCACGCCGTGGCCGGCGAGATGCTCGGCGACGTTACGGACGTAGACGTTCATCCCGCCGGCGTCCCCGATCCCGGGTTGTTCCAGCGGCGATGTGTGCATGGAGATCATGGCGACGCGCATAACGTCCCAGAATATGCCGGGCTGCGACCGCGTGCTACTCGGGGTCGAGCGTCACGCCGATCCACACCGGCTCGGGCACCAGCGTCACCCCGAAGGTGTCACGCACCCCGTCACGCACCGCACGGGCGAGCTCCACGACGTCCGCCGAGGACGCCTGCCCCCGGTTCGTCAGCGCCAGGGTGTGCTTGCCCGAGAGGCCCGCACGGGCGTGACCGGGGACGTGCCAGCCCCGGTCGAAACCGGCGCGCTCGATCAGCCAGGCCGCCGAGAGCTTCTCCGTGTTCTCACCGGCGGCGTCACCGGCCGGGAACCGCGGCATCGCCGCGGCGTCCTGTTCCCCACGCGACGACGCCACCAGGCGCTGCACCTCGTCGGCCGTCGCCGTGTCGACGACGGGGTTGGTGAAGAACGACCCGGCCGACCACGTGTCGTGGTCGGCGGCGTCGAGCACCATGCCCTTGCCGCGACGCAGCTCGAGCACCATGTCACGGACCTCGGCGGCAGGACGACGCGACGTCCCGTCCTGCGCGGTCACGCCGAGTCGGCGTGCCAGCTCCCCGAAACGCAGCGGGGCGCTGAGCCCGTCGGTGGACAGGGCGAACTCCACGGCGGTGACCACCGCACGCGAGGTGAACTTCAGGTTGGAGTAGCGGTAGCCCAGTTCCAGGGACTCCGGCGACACCCACGAGGTCTCCCCCGTGGAGCGGTCGAACAGCTGCACGCGGTGCAGGGTCTGGGAGACCTCCGCACCGTAGGCGCCGACGTTCTGCACCGGGGTCGCACCGACGGAGCCGGGGATGCCGGACAGGCACTCCAGGCCACCGAGGCCGGCGTCGACCGTGGCGGCGACGAGGTCGTCCCACACCACCCCGGCGAAGGCCCTGACCACGCCGGACGCCGCGTCGATCGCGACGTCC
>JAKDIS010000153.1 GCA_030450335.1 Corynebacterium sp.
GGGGTCGACCCGAGCCTGATCAACCACCACTTCGGGGACAAGGCCCGGCTTCTCGTGGCCACGATGGCCCTGCCGTTCGACCCGGTGGACCGGATCGAGACAGCGTTGGACGGGCCGCTGGAGGACCTCGGTGCGCGGCTGGTGCGCACATTATGTGAGTACTGGGACCCGCACCGCGACGTATTCACCGCGGCGGTGCGCAGCGCGCTCGGCGGTGCTGCCGGCACTGCCGCTACCACCTCTCCCCCGCTGCTGAACTTCGCCGAGGACGTGGTGACGGGGCGAATCGCCGCACGACTGGATGGTCCGGACACGGCGATGAGGGCGTCGTCGGTTGCGAGCCAGCTCATCGGCCTCGGCCTGATGCGCTACGTCGTCCGTGCCGCACCACTGGCGGAGGCGGACGTCGATGCCGTCGTCGCCGTCCACGCCCCGGCGTTACAGGCGACCATCAGCCCCCTAAGTGGGTGATTTTATGACTCTTTATGAGTTGGCGAGTCATCAAGAGTCATAAAGAGCGCCGGGCGCCTCACTGGCAGAGTTCCGCCCAGAGCTCCGGTTGTTCCTCCCTGCCGTAGAGACCACCACAGACCCCCTCAGCCTGTGCAGACCGCCTGTGCTCCGGGGTGTCGCACTCCGGTGTCGAACGCCAGATCCCGTCGCTGTACAGCCCCATGATCGTCAGACCGTTCTCGCACTCGACGAGAGTCGGCTCCGCGACGACCGGCACCTCGGCGGCCACCGGCTCATCCACCGTGGCCGCGTCCGCGGCAGGCTGCACCACCGACGACTGCCGGTACTCGGTGACGTCGTAGGCCACGTCACCGAGGTTCGAGATGTCCGTCGAGGAGGAGAAGGCGAACTGGGGCGTCATGCAGTTCGTCGAGAGGATCCAACCGTCGGAGAGAGTCTCACTCGCGCTGACGGTGTTGGCGGCGTTGAGCAGTTGGGCGTCGAGCAGGATGTCCTCGTTCACCGAGCGGAAGGTCACCAGGTACATCGCCAATCCACAGCCGTTCATCGTCGCCGGGAAACGTCCGTGGTCCTCGTCGGGCAGCGGTGTCGGATCGCCGTTCTCGAAGACACGGAGCGTCCCCGACCACGACCGGTACGTCGTGTAGTCGCCCCAGGCCTCGACCGGCTCCGGGACCGGCGCAGGGTTGACGCTCTCGACACCCGCCGACTCGAGGAGCGCGACCGAGTCCATCTCCGGTTCAGCAGGCAGTTCGCCGACCTCATCGACCTCATCGACCTCATCGACCTCATCGACACGGACCGTGTCTGCGTCGGCGCCCGTCCCTGCGGACGCGTCGTCCCCACCTCCGCCCTGCCGGACGAACCACACCCCCAGGCCAGCCACCGCCAGCACCACGATCGCGCCGAGAAGCACGATGATCGCCCTCGCCTGCCTCCGGGAGATCCCCGACGCACCGTGGGCTCCCCGCCCGTCACCACTGAATGGATTTTCGCTCACAGAACAAACATACCCCACGGGGTATCTGACCCACCGTGTTTCCCGCAGGTAAAACCTTCATTCAAATAGTCCCTTGAATGTGCGAATGAGGCTCCCCGGCCGGTAGCGTGATCCCCCGTGACCACCACAGAATCCCCCGGGAGCGATGCCACCGGACGCGCCGCACACGCCGGCACCGACGTCCTCGGCCACGCCGCCGCACGTCGGCGCGCGCTCTCCTGGACCGCGGCACTCACCCTCGCCCTGCTGGTCACGCTCGTCTTCAGCGTCTGCTTCGGCTCGGTGTCCGTCTCCCCGGCCGACTCCGCACGCATCCTCGCCCACCATCTCCTCGGCACCGGGCTGGAGGTGCAGGGTGGCACGGATCTCGCCCGGCACGACGCCGTCATCTGGACGATCCGCGCCCCGCGCGCCGTCCTCGGGGCCGCCGTCGGTGCCGGCCTCGCCGTCGCCGGGGTCGTCCTGCAGGCCACCGTGCGCAACATCCTCGCCGACCCCTACGTCCTCGGCGTGAACTCCGGCGCCTCCGTCGGCGCCGCGACCGCCATCCTCACCGGCGTCGGGACGGGGATGGGCGCCGGCCTCGGCGACTACGTCCTGCAGACCAGCGCCTTCCTCGGCGCCGTCGTCGCGTCCTTCGTCGTCTTCGGCGTCGCCCGCTCCGGCGGGCGCATCACCCCGACCCGCCTGATCATGGCCGGCGTCGCCATCGGCTACGCCCTGTCCGCACTGACCAGTTTCCTGATCTTCGCCTCCGACTCCGCCGAGTCCTCGCGCTCGGTGATGTTCTGGCTGCTCGGCTCCCTCGGCCTGGCGTCCTGGTCCGGACCCCTGGCCGCCGTGGTGGTGGTCGTGCTGGTGGTCACCGCACTGCTGCTCGTCCTCGGCCCCCGCCTCGACGCCCTCACCGCCGGCGACGACACCGCCCTCACCCTCGGCGTGAACCCCGAACGCATGCGCATCCTGCTGCTCGTGCTGTCGTGCCTGCTGGTGGGGACCGTGGTGGCGATGGCCGGATCCATCGGCTTCGTCGGCCTGGTCGTCCCGCACCTCGCCCGACGCCTCGTCGGCGGTGCCCACCGCGCCGTGATCCCGGTCTGCGCACTGCTCGGCGCGGTCCTGCTGTGCTGGGCCGACATCGGCTCGCGCACCCTGCTCGCCCCGCAGGAGATCCCCGTCGGCATCATCACCGCCCTCGTCGGCGCCCCCTTCCTGCTCATCCTCGTCCGCCGCATGCACCACGGAGTCGCCCCATGAAACGTCCCGCAACCACTGCGCCCACCGTGACCACCACGCTGGTCCTGGCGTCCTCCCTGCTGCTCGCGTCCTGCGGCAGCGGCGGCAACGGCGGCAACGGCAGCACCGACGCCGCCGGGGACGCCGCGATCTCCGTGGAGAACTGCGGCGACACCGTCACCCTCGACGGCCCGCCGGAGAACGTCACCCTGCTCAAACCCGCCGCCGTGACCACCCTCGCCGACCTCGGCGTGCTCGACCGGGTCGCCAACCGCGCCGGCCAGTACCCCGAGGAGTACTTCGACGACGCCACCAACCGGGCGCTGGCCGACATCCCCTCGATCACCGACAAGACCGACGAGTCCGGACACCTGCAGATCTCCCGCGAGGTGGTCGTCGCCGCCGCCCCCGACCTCGTGCTCGGGGAGACCGACACCGTCAACCGGCAGACCCTGGCCAGCTCCGACATCCCGCTGATCGAGGAACCCGCCTTCTGCGACGCCATCGACGGGCCCGTGACCTGGGACGACGTCTGGGACCAGGTCGGGCTCTACGGCACCGTCTTCGACCGGCAGGACGCCGCGGCGTCCACCGTCGACGACCTGCGCGCCCGCCTCGCCGCCGTCGAGGAGGAGGCCGCCTCCCACGCCGCGGCAGGACGCAGCGTCGCCGTGCTGTACCCCACCGTCGGCGGCGGCGTGACCTACGCCTACGGCGCCGGGTCCATGGCCGCCCCGATCGTCGCCTCCACCGGGGCGTCCAACGTCTACGGCGACCAGGCCGACCGCGTCTTCGAGGTCACCGCCGAGGACATCGTGGAACGCAACCCGGACGTGATCCTCGCGCTGCACTCCGACGGTGGGGAGGATCAGGTGCTCGACGCCGTCAATCAGATCCCCGGCATCGACCGCACCACGGCCGGGCGCTCCCAGAACATCCTGCCGATGCTGCTCAACTACGCCGAACCGCCCACCCCGCTGGCCGTGGACGGCCTGGAGAAACTCACCACCTACCTGCAGGAGAACCCGTGATCACCGCCGAGAACGTGCACGTCGACTTCGGCGCCACCCGCGCACTCGCCGGCGTGGACCTCACCGTGCCCGACGAGGGCACAGTGGGCCTGGTCGGGCCCAACGGCTCCGGCAAGACCACCCTGCTGCGCGCGCTCTACGGCTCGGTGACGCCGAGCAGCGGGCGTGTCCTGCTCGACGGTGCCGACCTACGCGGCGGCCGACAGACGGACGTCGCGCGCGCGGTCGCCGTCGTCGCCCAGGAGCGTGACGCGACGTCCTCCGGCATGCCGATGAGCGTCGCCGACCTGGTCACCCTCGGCCGCCTGCCGCACCAGGGACGCCTGCCGCGCACCAGCGACCACGACCGTGCCGTGGTCACCGGCGCCCTCGACGCCGTCGGCATGACCGACCTCGCCCGGCGCGACCTCGCCGAACTCTCCGGCGGCGAACGCCAACGCGCCCTCATCGCCCGCGCGCTGGCCCAGCAGACCCGCCACATCCTGCTCGACGAACCCACCAACCACCTCGACGTGCGCTACCAGCACGAGATCCTCGAACTCGTCGCCGGACTGCCCGGCTGCGCGGTCGTTCTGCACGACCTCAACCTCGCCGCGCGCTACTGCACCCACATCGTGGTCCTGGACCGTGGCGTCGTCGTCGCCGAGGGGACTCCGGACGAGGTGCTCGTGCCCGCCGTCCTGGAACCCGTCTACGGCCGGCGCGTGACACGGGTGGACATCGACGGCGAGATCACCCTGATCTTCCCCCGCAGCACCGACCGTGCCACCGACCGCGGACTGGTGGGTCGGCCGTGAGCATCTCCACCCTGCAGACTCTTCAGACCCTGCAGTCCCACCTGGACTCGTACTGGTCTGGCCGCGCCGCCGACTACCACGACCACCAGGTCAGTGGGCCGCGCGCGCCGCTGGACCGGCAACTGTGGTCGACGGTGTTCGGGTCACGCCTGGGAGACGCTCAGGATGGTGGTGCGCTCGACGTGCTGGACGTGGGCACTGGCTCCGGGTACCTCGCCAACCTGCTGGCGTCCGACGGGCACCGGGTGACCGGGGTGGACAGCTCGGCGGGGATGATCGCGGTGGCCGCGGCGTCCGGCGGAGGCGCGCGGTTCGAGGTCGGCGACGCCCACGACCCACAGGTCGGTGGGGTTGCCGGCGTTGCGCGCCTTGATGCCGTGGTCAGCCGCTACGTGCTGTGGACGCTGCCCGACCCGGTCGCCGCAGCCCGGGCGTGGCGGCGGATGCTGCGCCCCGGCGGGGTCGTCGTCGCCGTGGACGCCACCTGGTTCCCCCACGGTGTCGACCCGTCGATGAAGGT
>JAKDIS010000035.1 GCA_030450335.1 Corynebacterium sp.
GGCCCGATCGGTGGGGAGGGGTTGGGCACTGTAACTGGTAACGTCTGTTGCCGTGACTGATCCGAACACCCCTGACGACGCCGACGGACTCGAGACCCCGGACGCCGCACGGCCCCCGGAGTCCGACGACACCTGGGGGAACCGTCCGGACGAACGGGACGAGCAGGACGAGCAGGAGCGTCCCCTCACGGAGCGCGAGAAGGTCGCGGCACGCCGTGAGGAGTCCGAGCGGAAGAAGAAGCGGACCTATCCCTGGTGGGTGGAGTTCCCGATCATCCTCGTCGTCGCCCTGGTGCTGCTGGCGCTGTTCAACTCCTTCGTGGGGCGTCCGTACCTGATCCCCTCGGAGTCGATGGAGCCCACGCTGCACGGTTGTGAGGACTGCGTGGGCGACCGCATATTCGTCAACAAGTTGTCCTACAGTTTCGGCGGTGAGCCGACGCCGGGCGACGTGGTGGTGTTCAACGGGCCGGAGTCCTGGAACGACCAGTACGTCTCCCAGCGCTCCGACAACAGCGTGGTCAGTGGCGTGCAGACCGCGCTGTCGTACATCGGCATCCTCGCCCCGGACGAGAACGCCCTGGTCAAGCGTGTCATCGCCACCGGTGGCCAGACGGTGCAGTGCCAGGCCGGCGACCCCGGCGTGATGGTCGACGGCAAGAAGGTCGACGACTCCTACACCCGCTCGCCGATGACCTACAAGGTTGACCCGATGACCGGGTCGGACGCCTGCCAGGGTGCCTACTTCGGCCCGGTGACCGTGCCCGAGGGCAACCTGTGGGTGATGGGCGACAACCGGACGAACTCCGGTGACTCCCGATTCCACATCGGCGACGAACTCCAGGGCACCGTGCCGGTCGACGACGTCGTCGGCAAGGTCACGGCGAAGATCTGGCCCCTGGACCGCATCGGCGGCGTCGACGCGCCGGACATCCAGCAGTAACCGTGTCCGCGGTACGAACCATGCCGGACGGCCGGACGTTGGAGTGGGCCGTGCACAAGGCCGGCCTGGGGCCGGTCGCCGGCGTGGACGAGGCAGGACGCGGCGCGTGCTGCGGGCCGGTCACCGTCGCCGCCTGCGTCCTGCCGCCGGGGCCCCTCCCGGAACTGGAGGGGCTGACCGACTCCAAGAAGCTGACGGCGAAGAAACGCGACCTCTACTTCGACATCGTGCGCGAGGTCGCCGAGGACTGGGCGGTTGTGCATGTCCCGGCGTCCTACGTGGACACCTGGGGCATCCAGCACGCGAACCTGGGTGGGATGCGTCGGGCGGTGGCGTGTCTGGAGGTGCGCCCCGGCTACATCCTCACCGACGCGATGAAGGTCAACGGCTTCCCGCGGCCGCACCTGCCGGTGGTCAAGGGGGACCTGATCGCCCGGTGCATCTCGGCGGCGAGTGTGCTGGCGAAGGTCTCGCGCGACCGGCTGATGGTCGAGATGGACGCCGAGTTCCCCGGCTACGGGCTGGCCGGCCACAAGGGTTACGGCACCGCGTCTCACATGGCCTCGGTGAGTCTGCTCGGCGGGACCCCCGAGCACCGTTACACTTATTCGAATGTGGCCGCCGCACATCGGCGGTGGCAGGCAGGACCGCCGATCGACAAGGGAGATGACCAGCAACCGTGAGCGCCGAGGAGCTTGAGGACTACGAGGCCAACGTGGAGCTGTCCATGTACCGCGAGTACCGGGACGTGGTCAGCCAGTTCAGCTACGTGGTGGAGACCGAACGACGTTTCTACCTGGCCAACGCCGTGGAGTTGTTGCCGCGCAACGCCAACGGTGAGGTCTACTACGAGGTACGGATGTCGGACGCCTGGGTGTGGGACATGTACCGCCCCGCCCGTTTCGTGCGCTACGTGCGGGTGATCACGTACAAGGACGTGAACATCGAGGAGCTCGACAAGCCTGACCTGCGCATGCCCGACTAGTTCTGCTGGCAGTCTGGGGCGGGGAGGACGTGTCCTCCACAGGGGTCGGGTTGTCCACAGGTTCCTGCGACGATGCCCCGTGCGGGCCCGGCGCGGTCTGTGCGGCCTGCCAGAGTGCTGGGGTATGTCGGACGAGACGAAGCCACAGAGACAAGGCAAGCAGCAGGGCGGGCCCGCAGGTCGCAGCGGCCGGGCGGGACGCAACCTGCGCGAGGTCGGTGCGGCGGGGGAGGACGTTGCCGCCGCCTACTTCCTGGAGCGCGGCTACCGGCTGCTGGGACGCAACTTCTTCACCGCCCGTGGGGAGGTGGACATCATCCTCGCGGGCCCGGATTCGGGTGACGGCTCGGAGATCGTCTTCGTCGAGGTCAAGTGGCGTCTGGACGGACGCTACGGCACCGGTGCCGAGGCGGTGACCCCGGCCAAGCTCACCGCGATGCGCCACGCCGGGGCGGAGTGGCTGCGTCGTCATCCCGAGCACCGTGCCCGGCATGTGCGCTTCGACGTGCTGGACATCACCGCCGGCGAGATCACCCACTACGAGGGCGTGGGATGGTGATCACGTTCAGCGACCGCTCACCGGTGCGCGTGGGCCAGGCGCAGGGCATCGCCCTCAACGGTGTCACCGGAACCCCGGTGACCGTGGAGTGTGACATCAGCCCCGGGCTGCCGGGGATGAGCATCGTGGGCCTGGGCGACACTGCGGTGGTCCAGGCGCGTGACCGGGTGCGTTCGGCGATGATCAACAGTGGCCTGGACTGGCCGAAGAGCCGGGTGGTGATGAGCCTGTCCCCGGCCTCGGTGCCTAAACGTGGGGCGGGTTTCGACCTGCTGATGGTGTTGGCGATCCTGGATGCCCAGGGCGCGGTGCCGTCACAGGAGCTGCGCTCCACGGTGGTGGTGGGTGAGCTGGGGCTGGACGGTTCGGTCCGTCCGGTGGACGGGGTGCTGCCGATGCTCGTCGCCGCCGAGGGGGCGGGTTTCCGCCGCGCGGCGGTACCGGTCGGCAACGCCGCCGAGGCCGCCCGCGCTGCCCAGGCCACCGGCCTGGACGTGGTCGGTCTGGCCCACCTGGGTGAGCTGCTGCCGTGGATACGCGGCGGGCCCGCCCACGACCTGGCGTCCTGCCTCTCGGACAACGCCGGCGGACCGGTGGTTCCCGGTGCCGGTCAGGGTTCGGAGGCGGCGGGCGGGGCCGACCTGGCCGACGTGTGCGGGCAGGACGAGGCCCGACGGGGATTGGAGATCGCCGCGGCGGGCGGCCACCACCTGTGGCTCGCCGGGCCGCCGGGGACGGGAAAGTCGATGCTGGCCGAGCGGCTGCCCGGCATCCTGCCTCCGCTGGCTCAGTCCGAGCAGCTGGAGACCGCCGCGGTGCATTCGGTCGCCGGGGCCCGTCAGCGCCTCGAGCAGGTGTGGCTCGGGCAGCGTCCTTTCGTGGCCCCGCACCATTCGGTGACGCGTGCGGCGTTGGCCGGTGGTGGTGCCGGGCGGATCCGTCCCGGGGCGGTGAGCATCGCACACAACGGGGTGCTGTTCATCGACGAGGCGCCGGAGGTGTCCGCCGGGACGCTGGAGTTGCTGCGCACCCCGATGGAGACCGGGCACATCGACATCGTGCGTCACCACGGTACGGTGCGTTTCCCGTCGCGTTTCCAGCTGGTGCTGGCGTCGAACCCGTGCCCGTGCGGGGCGGCCGAGCCGGTGGACTGCCGGTGCCGCGGTGGTGTGCGTGACCGCTACCTGCAACGTCTGTCGGGGCCGTTGCTGGACCGGGTGGACCTGGCGGTGCGGACCCGCGCCGGGCAGGGGGAGTCGCTGATCGGCTCAGGCGCGGGAACAGCGGGCACTCAGCTCCCGGAGTCCAGCGCGCAGGTGCGCGAGCGGGTGGTCGAGGCGCGCGACCGGGCGGTGCACCGTTGGCGGACGTGGCGGTCGAATGCCGCCGCACCGGGTCCGGCGTTGCGGCGTCACCACTCCGCGGACGACGCGGGCATGGTGATGCTGCAGGAGAAGCTGCGTACCGGCGTGGTCTCCCAGCGTGGGGTGGACCGTACGTTGCGGGTGGCCTGGACGATGACGGACCTGGCCGGTGGTGGCCGGCCCGGGATGGGCGAGGTCATGGACGCGCTCGAGCTGTTCACCGGTTGCGTGGACATCGCCGGGGACGGCGGCAGCGGGGGCGGGAACTGGAGCAAGGGATGAGCGGTGGGACTGAGATGACGGAAACGACGGGCATGAGGGACATGACGGGAACGAGGGGGACTGGCATGAGCGGAGCAGGACGTACGGGGAGTACGGCCGAGGACCACGGCAGCGTACGGATGCGGGCGTGGATGTACCTGCGGCGGGTGGTGGAGGCCTCCCAGATGGAACTGCTGGAACTGTTGTGGCCGGACGGCGTCGACGACGGCGCGGCGGCCAGCGTCGACACCGGTGCGCCGGCGGACGTGGAGCGGGCGGCCGGCATGATCCGGCGTCGTGACTCGGCGTTGCCGGAGGCGCTGCTGCAGAGCACCCGGCGCAGGGCGGACGTGGACGAGTCGCTCGACCTGTCCTTCGCCCGTGAGCAGGGCTGGCGGCTGATCACCCCGGACTCACCAGAGTGGCCCGCGGAACGTTTCGCCAGCTCATTCATGAACATCGGCCCAGACACCGTCGTCGACGGTATCCGTGGGCAGGCGACCCAGCCCTTCGCGCTGTGGGCCACCGGCACCGCCCGGCTGGACGAGGCGGTGGAGCGCAGCGTGGCGATGGTGGGGACGCGGTCGTCGACGGCCTACGGCAACCGCACCACCCACGCCATGGCCAGTGAACTGGCCAACGCCGGGTACACGGTGGTCTCCGGTGGGGCGTTGGGGATCGACACCGCCGCGCACTCCGGGGCGCTCAGTGCCGCAGGACGGACCGTGGTCGTCACCGCGACCGGCCCCGGCGAGGTGTACCCACGCACGAACGAGGGACTGTTCCACGCGGCGACCCGACGAGGCCTCGTGGTCTCTGAGTACCCGCCGCACCAGCGTGCCGCCCGCCACCGCTTCCTCACCCGCAACCGGCTGGTCGCCGCGATGTCGCAGGGCACCGTCCTGTTGGCCGCCGGCTACCGTTCCGGGGCGGTGAACACGGCGAACTGGGCGGACAGCATGTACCGGCCGGTGATGGTGCTGCCCGGCCCGGTGGACTCCGCCGACTACATCGGCTGCCACAAGCGCATCCGCGACGGCGCGGGCATCCTGATCACCCGGGCGGCGGACGTGCGCGAGGTGGTGGAACCGGTGGGCAGCGTGGACACCGAACTGCAGCTCGCCCTCGAGTTCGGGGCCAGCCCGGTCCAGCGGCTCAGTGCGGAGCAGCTGCGGGTGTACGACTCCTGCGGGGTCGCCTCCGACGGCCTCGGCGACACCGAGCACATCAGCGCCGAGACGTCGATGCCGATGGCGGCGGTGGTGCGCACCATCACCGAGCTGGAGAGGATGAGCCTCGTGGTGCGTTCAGGCAACCGGTGGATCAAGACGGTCGACGAGAGCCCTGTGAAGAAGAACGCGGTGCAGGAGAACAAGGTGGACGAGACTCACCATGGGAGCGCGCCGGGCTAGGATCGTGAACCATGAGCAGTGACGGTCACATCCACGGTGTCGGCGGGACCCCGGGCCCCGTGGAGGAGGCCATCGGGGGGTACCTGGAGTACCTGGAGCTGGTGAAGGGGCGTTCGCCGAACACGGTGCGTGCCTACGGCCGGGACCTCTACTCGGCGTGCGAGGGGCTCGGGAGCGTCGAGGAGTTCACCCTGGAACGTGGCCGCGACGTCCTGGACTGGGCTTTGGAGGCCGGGGCTTCGCGGGCGACGGTGGCCCGGCTGGTCTCCGCCATGCGTGGTTTCGGCGGGTGGCTCAGCCACACCGGCCGGCTGCCCGGGAACCCGGTCTCGGCCCTGCAGGCCCCGCCGCCGCAACGCCATCTGCCGCGGGTGCTGTCCAACGACCAGGCCGGCACACTGCTCGAACGGGCCCAGCGACTGGCACAGGGACAGATTCAAGACGGCACGCAGGACGCCCCCGACGCGCACGCCCACGCCCTGAGGGTGCGTGACTGGGCGATGCTCGAACTTCTCTACGCCAGCGGCATCCGCGTCGCCGAGCTCTGCGGGGCCGACCTCGCCGACCTCGGCGACCGTGATCTGCGTGTCACCGGCAAGGGAGCTAAGACCCGTGTGGTGCCCTTCGGCACCGCGGCACGCACGGCGTTGGACGCCTGGCTGGAGGTGCGCGGGGACCTCGCCGCCCGACGTGGGCCGAAGCGTCCGGCGACCTCGGCGCTGTTCCTCGGCAGCCGTGGTGGACGCATCGACCAGCGTCGTGTGCGCGAGGTCGTCCACGCCGCGGCCGAGGCCGCCGGCACGCCCGGGGTCACCCCGCACGGACTGCGCCACTCCAGCGCCACCGCAGTGCTCGAGGGAGGCGCGGACCTGAGGGTCGTCCAGGAGTTTCTCGGACACGCCTCGATGCAGACCTCGCAGATCTACACCCACGTCGGCACCGAGCGGCTGCGTCAGGTGTACCGGCAGGCACATCCACGCTCCGGCTACAACGACTGAGTCGGCCGGGCCGGGGTCAGGACCACAGCCGGACGTGGACCACACCCAGCAGGCTCATCGGGTCGATGTAGCGCACGGCGGAACCTCCGTCAGGCGCCTCCACCCGCGCGCCCCAGGACAGTCCCTCCCCGCGTCGGGCGGTGGAGGGCAGGGACGCGGCGTCCGCCAGCACCCCGATGCGTTGGCCGGCGTGCACGGTGTCGCCGGTGGAGACCGAGGCGATGACCGGCTCGTAGGTGGTGCGCAGTCCGTCCCCGTGGTCCACGGAGACCAGCGGGGTCCCGGCGACGACGCCGGCGAAGTGCACGGTCCCCGCGCTACTCGCCGACACCACGTCCCCCGGGGCGGCCGCCAGGTCCACCCCGCGGTGACCCGGCAACCAGTTCTGCTCCGGGATGTCGGCGCCACGCAGCACGGCCCCGGGCACCGGACGCCGGTGCGTCCCCACGCGGTCGGCATCGCCCGTGCCTGCAACGCCCGCAGCGCCCGCAGCGTCCTGCACGTACTGCAGCCCCTGCACCTGTGCCTGTCCCTGCCCCGGTGGCTGGGCGGCACTCACGCCCGTGGCCAGCACCGCCGCGATGAGAGTGGCTGCGATCGTCCGGTACGGCCCCCGCCGTGATGTCCCCGTCATGGGCGCTGATGTTACCGGTGGGAGAGGTGTGAAAAGCCGGGTCGAACCGGAAATGTGGACAACTCCGGTACCGCGGGTGACCGGCGGCGGAGCCGGTGCACAGGGCGGGCACGTGGAGTTGTGGGAAGCTCAGGTTCAGGGTAGATTCATCAACTGCAGTATGCCCGCCAGTCTGGTGCGGCGCTCAGCTGGTGGTCTTCCACCGGTTGCCGAATGCGGTCCCCGCGACGGCCACAGTCACACGCGATCTGTGGTGGGAGCGGCGGGAGCGGTCCGATCAGCACCTGGTCGGGTGGGTGTGCTGACATCGCGTAGGTATCGCGTGATCCGAACATTGTGGCCCGTCCGCCAACGGTCCCCGCTGACTCAAGCGGGGTTATCTGGGCGGGGACAACCCGGGGATGCCTGCCAGGACGACCGGTGAATCGACGGAGAAACCCCGTCGGCAAGTCGGCCGTACAAGAACCGTCAACCTGAACTTTTGAAAGCGAGGAAGGGGAGCGGCAGTCAGGGAAAAGTCCCTGACCAGCGAACTCCCCTGAAATATCATGGCTGTTGTCACCATGCGCGAACTGCTGGACGCCGGCGTCCACTTCGGTCACCAGACCCGTCGTTGGAACCCGAAGATGAAGCGTTTCATCTTCACCGACCGTAACGGCATCTACATCATCGACCTGCAGCAGACTCTGACCTTCATCGACGAGGCCTACGAGTTCGTCAAGGAGACCGTCGCCCACGGCGGAAACATCCTGTACGTCGGTACCAAGAAGCAGGCCCAGGAGGCCATCGCCACCGAGGCCGAGCGCGTCGGCATGCCCTACGTCAACCACCGTTGGCTCGGCGGCATGCTCACGAACTTCCAGACCGTCGCCAAGCGTCTGCACCGTCTCAAGGAGCTCCAGGCAATGGAGGCTGCCGAGGACGGCTACAAGGGCCGCACCAAGAAGGAGGTGCTGATGCTGACCCGCGAGCGGAACAAGCTCGAGCGCGTCCTGGGCGGCATCTCCGACATGTCCAAGATCCCCTCCGCACTGTGGATCGTGGACACCAACAAGGAGCACATCGCCGTCTCCGAGGCGAAGAAGCTCAACATCCCGGTCGTCGCCATCCTCGACACCAACTGTGACCCGGACGACGTCAACTTCCCGATCCCGGGCAACGACGACGCCATCCGCGCCACCACGGTGCTGACCTCCGTGATCTCCTCCGCCGTCGAGGCAGGACGCACGGCCCGCGCCGAGCGCCAGGCCGCCGCCGCCAAGGAGTCCGCAGGCGACGCCGAGAAGGCCCCCGCCGAGAAGGCTGAGAAGACCGAGAAGACCGAACAGTCCGAGGCTCCGGAGGCCGCAGAGGCTCCCGAGGCCGCTGCCGCGGAGACCCCCGCAGCCGAGTCTGCAGAGTAGTTCTCACCGGAGAAATTCTCTCTACGTCTGTACTTTTCACTTCCACCATCTGAAGGAGGATCGCCTCACATGGCGAACTACACCGCTGCTGAAGTCAAGAAGCTCCGCGAGCTCACCGGCTCCGGCATGATGGCCTGCAAGAAGGCCCTCGAGGAGTCCGAAGGCAACTTCGACAAGGCAGTCGAGATCCTGCGCATCAAGGGCGCCAAGGACGTGGGCAAGCGCGCCGAGCGCACCGCGGCCGAGGGCCTGATCGCAGTGTCCGGCAACACCATGGTCGAGATCAACTCCGAGACCGACTTCGTCGCGAAGAACTGCGAGTTCATCGAGATCTCCAACCGCATCGCCGAGGCCGCTGCCGCAGCCAAGGCGAACAGCCCGGAGACCCTGGCCGAGGTCGACGTCGACGGCAAGTCCGCCGACACCGTGATCAAGGAGCTCTCCGCCAAGATCGGCGAGAAGCTCGAGCTGCGTCGCGCCGTCACCATCGAGGGCGACAAGGTCGCCGTCTACCTGCACCACCGTTCGTCCGACCTGCCCCCGGCAGTCGGCGTGCTCGTCGCCTACACCGGTGACGACGAGGGTGCGGCCAAGGCCGCCGCCATGCAGGTCGCCGCGCTGAAGGCCACCTACCTCTCCAGCGACGACGTCCCGGAGGAGACCGTCGCCAAGGAGCGCGAGATCGCCGAGGCGACCGCACGCGAGGAAGGCAAGCCGGAGAAGGCCCTGCCGAACATCATCGAGGGTCGCCTCAAGGGCTACTTCAAGGATGCCTGCCTGCTGGACCAGCCGTCCGTCACCGAGTCCAAGAAGACCGTCAAGCAGGTCATGGACGAGGCCGGCGTCACGCTGACCGGTTTCGTGCGCTTCGAGGTCGGCCAGGGCTAGTACCCCCGGTCACCCGCTTGCGCAGCGCGAGCTGCCGCAGGACTGCAGCACCACCTGAACCCGCCGCCCCCGGCTCTGCCCGGGGACGGCGGGTTCGGTGCTGTCGGTGCTGTGGGGGACCGGCCGGCACGCTAGGATGATCAATCGGACACACACGCACCAACACCCCCAAGGAGATCCCACGGTGGCCGAGAGCACTGCAAGCACAGCGAACCCCGCAAGCGACACGAACACCCCGTCCGGTTACAAGAGGGTCATGCTGAAGCTCGGCGGTGAGATGTTCGGCGGCGGCAAGGTCGGCATCGACCCCGACGTCGTGGAGAACGTGGCACGCCAGATCGCCGAGGTCGCCGCCACGGGCGCCGAGGTCGCCGTGGTCATCGGCGGCGGGAACTTCTTCCGAGGCGCCGAGCTGCAGCAGCGCGGCCTGGACCGCGCCCGCTCGGACTACATGGGCATGCTCGGCACCGTGATGAACTGCCTGGCGCTGCAGGACTTCCTGGAGCAGCAGGGCATCGACTCGCGTGTGCAGACCGCCATCAACATGGCGCAGGTCTCCGAGCCCTACCTCCCGCTGCGCGCCGACCGGCACCTGGAGAAGGGCCGCGTGGTCATCTTCGGTGCGGGCATGGGCATGCCCTACTTCTCCACCGACACCACCGCCGCACAGCGTGCCCTGGAGATCGGCTGCGAGGTGCTGCTGATGGCCAAGGGCGTCGACGGCGTCTACAGCGACGACCCGCGCACCAACCCGGAGGCCGAGCTCTTCGACGAGATCACCCACCGTGAGGTCATCGAGCGTGGCCTCAAGGTCGCCGACGCCACCGCCTTCAGCCTCTGCATGGACAACAACATGCCGATGCTCGTGTTCAACCTCCTGACGGACGGCAACATCGCACGCGCCGTGGCGGGGGAGCAGATCGGCACCCTGGTCGCCACCCCGGCGTCCTGAACGGGCCGTACCTGAACGGTCGTACCTTCACGGCCGTACCCGAAAACCCGCCACCGGCGGGGAGGCGCAGGACGCCCCCGTCGGTGAACTTCCGGGAAACTCCGTGCCGGTGACTGGTAGATTCGTCACTGGAACGGCAAGACCTGCCCGCAACTGATTTATCTGCGACAAGAGGACAGCAATGATTGACGACACCCTGCTCGAGTCCGAGGACTACATGAGCCGCTCGGTGGAGCACGTCCGCGAGGACCTGATGACCATCCGGACCGGCCGCGCGAACCCCGCGATGTTCAACGGCGTGTTCGGCGAGTACTACGGTGTTCGCACCCCGATCACCCAGATGGCCACCATCAGCGTGCCGGAACCGCGCATGCTGATCATCAAGCCGTACGAGCAGTCGGCCATGCAGGAGATCGAGAACGCGATCCGCAACTCGGACCTGGGCGTCAACCCCACCAACGACGGGCACGTCCTGCGTGTCACCGTCCCGCAGCTGACCGAGGAGCGTCGTCAGCAGCTGGTGAAGGTCGCCAAGTCCAAGGGGGAGGACGCCAAGATCGCGATCCGTAACATCCGCCGTAAGGGCATGGACGCGTTGGCGAAGATCCAGAAGGACGGCGACGCCGGCGAGGACGAGGTCAAGGCCGCGGAGAAGGAGCTGGACAAGGTCACGCACCAGTACACCGGCCAGGTCGATGCGGTCGTTGAGTCCAAGGAGAAGGAGTTGATGGAGGTCTAGTGACTGCTGGACAACCATCAGGGACAGGCGACGCCGTGAACACCGGGAACCCTGCGAACGCAGGCAGCGCAGATAGCGCAGATAGCGCAGGTAAGAGCACTGGACGCGACGGCTACCGCCTGCCGCAGCCGAAGAACTCCGCCGGACGCAACCTCCCGGTCGCCATCACCAGCGCGCTGGTCCTCGGCCTGCTGGTCGTCGCCGGCCTCGCGATCCCTTACGTGTGGTACCCCCTGGTCGCCGCGGCGATGGGGCTGGCGACCTACGAAGTGCACTCGCGCCTCAAGGAGAACGGGTACTCGCTGAACCTGCCGGTGCTGCTCATCGGCGGGCAGGCGATGATCTGGTTGTCGTGGCCCTACGGGACCACGGGGCTGGTCTCCGCGTTCGCGTTGACGGCCGTCGCGGCCGTGGTCGCCCGCCTGTTCCACAACGGCAGGACGTCGCCTCCGACGAACTGGTTGCGCGACATCGGCATCTCACTGTTCGTGCTGGTGTGGATCCCGATGTGCGGTGCCTTCGCCGGCATGCTCTCGCAGCTGACCTACCGTGACGTGCCGTGGTGGAGCCTGGTGCTCACCTTCATGCTGTGCGTCATCGCCTCGGACGTCGGCGGTTACGCCTCCGGCGTGTTCTTCGGCAGCCACCCCATGGTGCCGGCGATCAGCCCGAAGAAGTCCTGGGAGGGTTTCATCGGCTCGGTGGTGTTCGCCGCCGTCATCGGCATGCTGTCGGTGCTGTTCCTGCTCGACCTGCGTGAGCCGATGCACTACGTGCTCGGCATATCGCTGGGCGCCGGGCTGGCGGTGTGCGCCACCGTCGGCGACCTGGTCGAGTCGCAGTTCAAGCGCGACCTGAAGATCAAGGACATGTCGGCGATGATCCCCGGCCACGGCGGCATCATGGACCGATTGGACGGCATGCTGCCGGCGGCGATGCTCACGTGGATCGTGATGACCGCCGTCGCGGGCTGACCCCGGTCGGCCAGCCCGCAGGTCACGCTATTTGCGCTTCTTCTTGCCGCCGTTGTCGGGGTGGTTGATCTGACGGCGCAGCTGCAGGATGCGCACCGCGCCCACGCACGACATCACCAGGGCGCCGGCGATGGCGGCGATGAGCATCCCCACACCGATGGGGAAGTTCCACTCCCAGACGAACATCTTCAGCTGCACGGAGTCCTGGTTCTGCAGGATGAAGATCAGCAGCAGGATCAGGATCACCGCGCCGACGCTCAGGCCCACCCACGTGGACCCGGCGATCGAGCCGGCGACGGAGGGCTTCGCCGACGAGTCGGCGGCGGTGCCCTCCGGGGCGGGGGCCTCCGACGTCTCCACCTCGGTGGATGCGGCGTCGGACGTGTCGGCGAAGCCGCCGGCGTCGGGCAGCTCGGCGGTGTCGGTGGTCGGGACGGTCAGGTCGTCTGAGCGTTCATTCTCTGGTCTCTTAGCCATGCCGCCAAGTGTAGTGGTATTGCACGATGTGCCCCCACCTCCCACGACGTGCAATAATTGCCGACACCATGACTACACCGGTTCAACTGCAGTTCCGTGCCCCCACCAGGGGCATGCCACCCACCCACCTGGCCGACCTCACCGACGACGAGGTCAAGGCCGCGGTCACCGACGCCGGACTTCCCGGCTTCCGTGCCAACCAGATCGCCAAGCAGTACTACGGACGTCTCGAGGGCGAGCCCTCCCAGATGACCGACCTGCCCGAAGGTCTGCGCACCACCGTGAAGGACGCCCTGTTCCCCACGTTGATGGAGTCGGTCCGCAACATCTCCTGTGACGAGGGCCAGACGCGCAAGACGCTCTGGAAGTTGCACGACGCGACCATGCTCGAGTCCGTCCTGATGCGCTACCCCGACCGCGCGACGCTGTGCATCTCCTCGCAGGCCGGTTGCGGCATGGCCTGCCCGTTCTGCGCCACCGGCCAGGGCGGGCTGGACCGCAACCTGTCGACCGCCGAGATCGTCGAGCAGGTCCGCGCCGCGGCGAAGTCCATGCGCGACGGTGAGGTCGAGGGCGGCGAGGGTCGTCTGTCCAACATCGTCTTCATGGGCATGGGCGAGCCGCTCGCCAACTACAAGCGCGTGGTCAAGGCGATCCGTCGGATCACCGCGCCGGCACCGGAGGGCTTCGGCATCTCCGCGCGCAACGTGACGGTGTCGACCGTGGGCCTGGCCCCGGCGATCCGCAAGCTCGCCGACGAGGGCATGCACATGCGCCTGGCCGTGAGCCTGCACTGCCCGGACGATGAACTGCGCGACACCCTCGTGCCCGTCAACAACCGGTGGTCGGTGGACGAGGTCCTCGATGCCGCGCGTTACTACGCCGACAAGTCCGGCCGTCGCGTGTCCATCGAGTACGCGCTGATCCGCGACATCAACGACCACCCGTGGCGTGCCGACCTGCTCGGCAAGAAGCTGCGCGGCGCGCTGGGCAACCAGGTGCACGTCAACCTGATCCCGCTGAACCCCACCCCGGGTTCGAAGTGGGACGCCTCGCCGAAGCCCGTGCAGGACGAGTTCGTCCGCCGGGTCGCGGCCCAGGGCGTGGCCTGCACGGTGCGCGACACCCGCGGCCAGGAGATCGCCGCAGCCTGCGGCCAGCTCGCCGCCGAGGAGCGCTAGGCTCCTTGCTGTTGTCCGCCTGCCCCAGGGCAGGTGGGGACAAAGAAAAGCCCCCGCCCCGACCCAGGTGACTGGGAGGGGAGGGGGCTTTCTCCGTGCGGACCCTGTGCGGACCCTAGTGGTGCAGCGCGTGCTTCGGGGTCTCGATGCTCTCGACACCGTCGGAGCCGACACCCGGCAGGTTCCAGGAACGCAGCTCGGCGGTCGTCATGTTGGCGTAGACGCCGGTGAGGTTGCGCTGGTCGGCGGCCCAGTCGGGCTCCTGGTGGCCGGCCGGCTTGTTGTGCGAGGTCACCGTGGCGCGCGCGGGCTTCGGCTTCCAGTTCGGCGAGGAGTGGCGTGCGTAGAGCGTGGTGCCCACGATCAGCAGCACGCCGATGCAGACGAGCCAGATGTTCTCGACGTGGCCGGGGTGGTTACCGAACAGCATGCCGAACATGGACAGGCCACCGAGGTAGCCGACGACGATCGTCGTCTTCCGGGGGAACTGGTGCCAGCCCCAGGCTGCGGACGGCTCATCCTCGGTGGAGACGCCGTTGTACACTGCCACCTTCGTGCCATGATTTGCGTGATCGGCCACGTCGATATCCTCCTGAACTAGGACGGCAGTGGTCACCTGCCGAATTATCGCCTCCATTCTTGCACATCCGCCGCGCGCGGTGAACTTCCGCCCCGCCGCGGGTTCCCCCGCCAGTGACCCCGCCGCTCACCCCGCACACAGACCCTGCAGGCAGGCCCCTCACCTGACCGGCGGCTGGGGGCAGCCTGGAGGTCTGCTGGGGGAGCGCGGGGAGGTGGCGTCCCGGCTACCGTGGCGCCGCGGGCCCGTGGAACAATGGGCCGGGTGAAGAGACGAGTAGTGGTGCTGGGTAGTACCGGTTCAATCGGTACGCAGGCGCTCGAGATCATCGCGGACAACCCGGAGCGTTTCGAGCTGGTGGGCATCTCCGCGCACGGGACGAAACCGGAGCTGCTGCTTCAGCAGGTGCGCTCCTTCGGCCTGGGCGCCGGGCAGGTGGCGGTCGCCAGCGACCGCAGTGCCGACGAGATCGAGCGGGAGCTGGACGGCCACGTGGTCCGCGGGGCGGACTCGGCCCGTCAGCTCGTGGAGCGCACCACCGGGGACCTGGGCCTGGGCAGTGAGGACGTCGTCCTCAACGCCCTGGTCGGGTCGTTGGGACTGGACGCCACCCTGGCGACGTTGACCGGCGAGGCGCGTCTGGCGTTGGCGAACAAGGAGTCGCTCGTCGCCGGCGGCGGGCTGGTGCTGGACGCCGCGTCCGAGGGCCAGCTGGTCCCGGTGGACTCGGAGCACTCGGCGATGGCGCAGTGCCTGTGGTCGGGACGTCACGAGGACGTCGCGGAGCTGGTGCTCACGGCGTCCGGCGGGCCGTTCCGCGGGTGGACGCGCGAGGCGCTGCAGGACGTCACGCCGCTGCAGGCGGCGAACCACCCGACCTGGTCGATGGGGCAGATGAACACGCTGAACTCCTCGTCGATGGTGAACAAGGGGCTGGAGCTCATCGAGGCGTCCCTACTGTTCGGCGTCCCGGCGGAACAGATCGCGGTGACGGTGCACCCGCAGTCCATCGTGCACTCCATGGTCACCTTCCGCGACGGCGCGACGATCGCCCAGGCGTCCCCGCCGTCGATGAAGCTGCCGATCAGCCTGGCGCTGGGCTGGCCGGGGCGCGTCCCCGGCGCCCAGACGTCGCTGGACTTCGCCACGGCGTCCACGTGGGACTTCGAGCCCCTGGACGACGAGGTGTTCCCCGCCGTCCGGCTCGCACGCGAGGCCGTGACGGCCGGCGGGTGCATGCCCGCGGTATACAACGCGGCGAACGAGGAGGCCGCGGTGGAGTTCCTCGCCGGCACCCTGGCGTTCCCGCGCATCGTCGACACCATCGCCGAGGTGATGGGGGACTGCGCGTCGCTGGTGCAGCGTCCGCGTGACATCGACGACGTCCTCGCCGCCGAGCGCGAGGCCCGTGCGCGGGCCCACGAGAGGATGGGCCGGTGAGTTTCGCTCTTGGCGTGATCCTCTTCGCCCTGGGGATCGGGGTGACGATCGCCCTGCACGAGGCCGGCCACATGGTCGCCGCCCGGGTGTGCGGCATGCGCGTGCGCCGCTACTTCATCGGCTTCGGGCCGACGGTGTGGTCGACCACGCGCGGCCACACGGAGTACGGCCTCAAGGCCGTCCCGCTGGGCGGTTTCTGCGACATCGCCGGCATGACCGTCAACGACCCGTGGACGGAGGAGGAAGAGCCGTACCTGATGATCAACAGGCCCGCGTGGAAGCGGGTCTTCGTGATGATGGCGGGCATCATCGTGAACATCGTGCTCGGCACGCTGATCATCTTCAGCGTGGCGGTGAGCTTCGGACTGCCGTCCACCGAGGCGCCTGCACCGAAGGCCGTCGAGCTGGTGTGCTCGCCGGAAACCGACGCCACACAGGACGTTACCTGTTCCGGTGAGGGTTCCGCCGCGGCGTCCGGCGTCGCCGTCGGCGACACCTTCGTGAGTGTCGACGGCGAGGATGTCGGGAGCATCCCCGAGGTCATCTCGGGCGTCCAGGAGGTCGGACGCACCGCGGGGCAGGACGGCTCGGCCGTCGGCGACACCGTCACCGTGCCGGCGACGGTCCAGCGCGACGGGCGGGACGTGGACCTGGACCTGCAGGTGCAGCTCGTGGAGCGCGAGGGTCAGACCGTCGGCGCGATCGGCGTGCAGTTCGACGGGCGCGCGGAGATGGTGGACTACAACCCGGTCACCGCGGTCGGCGGTACCGCCGACTACACCTACTACCTGGGCAAGGAGACCGTGAAGGCGCTGGTCGACCTGCCGCAGCGCTACTGGCCGGTCGTGCAGTCCATCTTCGGCGCCGAGCGTCAGATGGACAGCCCGGTCAGCGTGGTCGGCGCCTCCCACATCGGTGGGCAGATGGTGGAGCAGAGCCAGTGGATGAGCTTCCTGCTGTTGCTGGCGAACCTCAACTTCTTCCTCGCGGTGTTCAACCTCGTGCCGTTGCCGCCCCTGGACGGTGGCCATGCGGTCATCGTCATCTACGAGAAGCTGCGTGACCGGTTGCGCAGGATGCGCGGCCTCGAGCCCGGCGGCCCGGTCGACTACGTCAAGGTGATGCCGGTGACCTACGTGGCCACGGCGATCCTGCTGGTGTTCGGTCTGACCGTGATCGTCGCCGACGTCGTCAACCCACTCCAACTGTTTTAGCCCGTCAGGACGCCCGGGCGTAGACTGTGCCCGTAGATCCACACGGAAAGTAAGGACTAGACAACACGATGACCGGAATTTCCCTCGGTTTGCCCGACGCTCCGCCGCCGGTGCTGGCTCCCCGTCGCAAGACCCGCCAGCTCATGGTCGGCAACGTCGGCGTCGGAAGTGACTACCCTGTCAGCGTCCAGTCGATGACGACGACGAAGACGCACGACGTCAACGCCACCCTCCAGCAGATCGCCCAGCTCACCGCCACCGGCTGCGACATGGTCCGGGTCGCGTGCCCGAAGACCGTCGACGCCGAGGCGCTGCCGGCGATCGCGAAGAAGTCGCCGATCCCGGTGATCGCCGACATCCACTTCCAGCCCAAGTACATCTTCGCCGCCATCGACGCCGGCTGTGCCGCGGTGCGCGTGAACCCGGGCAACATCAAGGAGTTCGACGGCCGGGTCAAGGAGGTCGCCAAGGCCGCCGGTGAGGCGGGTATCCCGATCCGTATCGGCGTGAACGCCGGTTCGCTGGACAAGCGGATCATGGAGAAGTACGGCAAGGCCACCCCGGAGGCCCTCGTGGAGTCCGCGCTGTGGGAGGCGAGCCTGTTCGAGGAGCACGGTTTCGGCGACCTGAAGATCTCGGTGAAGCACAACGACCCGGTGATCATGGTCGAGGCCTACCGTCAGCTCGCCGCGCAGAGCGACTACCCGCTGCACCTCGGTGTCACCGAGGCCGGTCCGGCCTTCCAGGGCACCATCAAGTCCGCGGTGGCCTTCGGCGCCCTGCTGGCGGAGGGGATCGGCGACACGATCCGTACCTCCCTGTCGGCGGACCCGGTGGAGGAGATCAAGGTCGGCGACCAGATCCTGCAGTCGCTGAACCTGCGTCCGCGCAAGCTGGAGATCGTGTCCTGCCCGTCCTGCGGGCGTGCGCAGGTGGACGTGTACAGCCTCGCCGAGCGGGTCACCGCCGGGCTGGACGGCATGGAGATTCCGCTGCGCGTGGCCGTGATGGGCTGCGTGGTCAACGGTCCGGGTGAGGCACGCGACGCCGACCTGGGCGTGGCCTCGGGCAACGGCAAGGGCCAGATCTTCGTCAAGGGTGAGGTCATCCGCACCGTGCCGGAGGACGAGATCGTCGAGGTGCTCATCGAGGAGGCGATGAAGATCGCCGACGAGATGGACCCCGAGGAGCTCGCCGCCGCCGGCGTCACCGGCTCCCCCCAGGTCAAGGTCACCACCTAGACCGCGGGGCCACACCTGGCAGGGGGCCGGGTGAAAGCGGTTCGTGTTTGTCCGGGGAACCAGCGCGCTGCGCTGCTAGCGTGACCGGCATGACCCAGATTCTGGGGGCGCCCGGCGCTCGGCCCCCGAGACGCACCACCACCACACGCGCCGGTGTGTCGTCCGTAGCCGGCGTACTGAGCCTGGTGCTCAGCGTCGTACTGGTCACGGTCTCCGCCTGCACCCCGCGTCCGGACGTCGCCGACGACGTGGTCGGTGACTTCCTCGACGCGGTCTCGTCACGCGACGTCGAGGCCGCCGCCCGGCTCACCGACGACGACGCCGTGGCGTCCGACGCCCTGGAGCAGTCCTGGGACTCCCTGCAGGCCGACGGCCTGCAGGTCGACGTGGAGGGCGTGCGCACCGACGACAACGTCGCCACCGCGGACTACACCATGACCTGGGACCTGCCCGGCGAACGCGAGTTCAGCTACGACGCCACCCTCACCGCCACGCGTACCGGCGGGGAGTGGACGGTGCGGTGGCGTTCCTCGGTGCTGCACCCGGACCTGGGCGCCGACCAGCACCTGGAGCTGCGTCGGATGGACGCGCAGGTCGCCGACATCGTCGGCTCCGACGGTGCGGTGCTCGCCACCCCGGGCACCACCTGGCGGGTGGTGCTGGACCTCGACGAGGCACGTACGTCCGGTGGGGTGCAGGGCGCGGTGGGACGCATCGGACGTGTGCTCACCGCTGCGCACGCCGGTGAGGAAGCCATCCCGACGATCGACGAGGCGGCCGTGTCGTCCGCCGCATCGGACGCCTCGGGCACCTACTCGGTGACGATGATCCCCGGCCAGTTCGGCGACCAGCTACGCGAGGAGCTGGAGGCGATCGACGGGGTCCGGCTCAACGAGGAACCGGCGATGGTGCGTCCTGACCCGGGTTTCGCCCCCGACATCATGTCCCGGGTCACCGACCTGGTGGAACCCGAGCTCGAGGGCGAGGCCGGCTGGGAGGTCGTGGCGGTCAACCAGAACGCCTCGGTGGTGCGCACCCTGGAACGCGCCGAACCCGCCCCCGCGCCGGCGGTGAAGGTCAGCCTGTCGCGCGCGGTGCAGGAGGCCGCGCAGCAGGCGGTGGACACCCGTCCCAACGACGAGGCGATGATGGTGGTGATGCGCCCGTCCACCGGTGAGGTGCTGGCGGTGGCGCAGACCGAGGAGGCGGACAAGCAGGGCGACGTGGCGCTGTCCGGCCAGTACCCGCCGGGATCGACGTTCAAGGTGATCACCGCCTCGGCCGGGGTGGAGAAGGAGGGGCTGAACGCCGACTCCTCGGTGGCGTGCCCGGCGACGCAGGACATCGGCGGTCGTATCGTGACGAACTACAACTCCTTCTCGTTGGGCAACACCTCGATGCGCAACGCCTTCGCCCAGTCCTGCAACACCACGTTCGCCCGGATCTCCACGGACCTGGAGCCGGGGGAGTTGAAGGAGGAGGCAGCGAAGTTCGGCCTGGGCCGTGACTACGACATCCCGGGGCTGACCACGATGACCGGCCAGGTGCCCGAGGGCGAGGTGATGCTGGACCGCACGGAGGCCGGCTACGGGCAGGGCCTGGACCTGGCCAGCCCCTTCGGCATGGCGCTGGTGGCAGCCACCGCGGCGAACGGACGTACCCCGGTGCCGAACCTCATCAACACCGACGGGGTGCACACCCTGGACACCGACGGCAATGACGCGGTGGAGGGCGAGCCCCTGGACCCCGGCATGCTGGGCAACCTGCGCGACATGATGCGCGCGGTGGTGACCAGCGGTTCGGGTTCGGCGATCTCCGGTGCCGGCGAGGTGTACGGCAAGACCGGTGAGGCGGAGATCAACGAGGGCTCGCACGCCTGGTTCATGGGATACCGCGGCGACCTGGCGTTCGCCACGATGATCGTGCTGGGCGGCGGGTCGGAGCACTCCGTGGCGGTGACCCAGCAGTTCTTCGACAACCTGGACGGGGAGTAGGCTGGGGCGTCATGAGTAGAGCGCTTCTGACACCCGGTAACCCCACCCCGATCCGGAAGGTTCCGGACTCCATCGAACGTCCGGAGTACGCGTGGCGGGACGAGGTGCAGGAGAACGTCGGTGAGCCCTGGGTGCAGACACCCGAGGTCGTCGAGGCGATGCGCGAGTCCTCCTGGATCGCCGCCGGCGCCCTGGCCGCGGCCGGTGCCGTGGTGGCTCCGGGCGTGACCACCGACGAGATCGACCGGGTCGCCCACGAGTACATGTGCGACCACGGCGCCTACCCGTCCTGCCTGGGCTACCGTGGTTTCACCAAGGCCGCCTGCGTGAGCCTGAACGAGATCGTGTGCCACGGCATCCCGGACTCCACGGTGGTGCAGGACGGGGACATCGTGAACATCGACGTCACCGCCTACAAGAACGGTGTGCACGGTGACACGAACGCCACCTACCTGGCCGGCGATGTCTCCGAGGAGCACCGCCTGCTGGTGGAGCGCACGTACGCCGCCATGTGGCGCGGCATCAAGGCCGTGAAGCCGGGCCGGGAGATCAACGTGATCGGCCGGGTCATCGAGGCCTACGCCAAGCGTTTCGGCTACTCGGTGGTCCGTGACTTCACCGGCCACGGGGTGGGGCCCACGTTCCACAACGGTCTGGTGGTGCTGCACCACGACGAGCCGGCGTACAACACGGTGCTGGAGCCGGGCATGACGCTGACGATCGAGCCGATGCTGAACCTGGGCGAGCTGCCCTACGACATCTGGGACGACGGCTGGACGGTGCAGAACCGGGACGGCAAGTGGTCCGCGCAGTTCGAGCACACGATGGTCGTCACCGAGACCGGTGTGGACGTGCTGACCCTGCGTGAGGACGAGAAGGACCAGACGGTCAAGTAGACCGGTGGTGCCGTCGCGGTCTTGTGGGCGGATTTTTGCCGGGCCGGCCCCGTGGCGGCTTCGGGCCGGGTAGCGTGTTGGGGTATGAACGTATCTGGCCCGGAGTCACTGTCCACACAGGCATCACCCGAGGGTTCGGCGCGGATCACCCGCCCCGGTGAGAAGGTCCCCGGCGTCCGCGAGCTGGGGGTGCTCAACCACCTGATCGCGCGAATCGGCGCGAAGGTGCAGGGGACGGAGACCATGGGGGTGTTCTCCACGATCGGTAGGGCCCGTCGGCTGTTCAAGCCGTGGCTGGTGTACTCGGCGATGATGATGCCGTTCGGTTATCTGTCGCGCAGGGAGACCGAGCTGGTGATCCTGCGCGTCGCACATCTGCAGAGATCCGAGTATGAGGCGGCGCACCACAGGAAGCTGGCGGCGTCGGCGGGGCTGAAGAATGAGCAGATTCAGGCGATGGAAGGGGAGTCGCATGGTCAGACGAGGCGTTGGGGCGTGATCCTGGACGCCGTGGACCAGATCGTGGCGCACGGGGAGGTGGACGAGCCGACGTGGTCGGCGTTGGCGACGTACCTCTCCGACCGGGAGCTGGTGGCGTTGGTGATGCTGGTGACGAACTACGCCGGCCTGGCGACGGCACTGTCCGTGCTGGGGACGCCGGTGGACCGGAAACGGACGTCCTGAGCCGGTCTACAGAAGGATAGTTTTACCCCTGGACACGCTCGTGAATGTGGGTTACCCTGTGGGGGTCGGGCCCGGCGGGGGTTCGGGTGGGGGTCGTGGGGAACAGCGGCTGTCTGGATGTCGTCCCTGGTGGG
>JAKDIS010000154.1 GCA_030450335.1 Corynebacterium sp.
TGCTGGGGTCCTTCGGGAGGTGGGGTTCCGGTGGCTTCTTTAGCCTAACCTCAAGAAGCGTAGGGGAACGTAACCCGTGTCCGCAATCTCGTTTTCAGGACATTCGATCCTGGTTTTCGGACATGCCGGACGCGCCGGACGTGCTCGCGGGGAGGTGCGTGCCGGGCGTGGTGCCCATCGTGCGGCGGAAGGTGTCGATGAAGGTGCTGGTCTGCGCGTAGCCGGGCTGTACCGCCACGTCCTGCACCGGCGTCCCGTCGCCGAGCAGGGTCAGGGCGCGCTGGATACGCAGCGTCATGCGCCAGCGTCCGAACGGCAGGCCGGTGGACTCGCGGAAGGCCCGGGTCACGGTGCGTTCGCTGGTGCCCAGGCGCCTGGCCCACACGTCCAGTCCGGAGTGGTCGCCGGGGTTCTCCAGCAGCGCGCGCACCACCGGGGCGATACGCGGGTCGTCGGGGACCGGCAGGTCCAGCGGGGTGTCGGTGGGGTGCAGGACGTCGAAGACGACGGCTTCGGCGCGGCCACGTGCGGCGTCGCTCAGCGTGTCCTGGCCGAGGTACGTCAGCAGCAACTCCAGCACCGGGGTCATCACCACCACCGTGACCTGGGCGGGCGCGGTGAAGTCGCCGGGCGTGCGGTCGGGCGCGAACAGGGTGCCGTAGAGGGTGACGCCCGAGGTGACCTCGCCGGAGTGCTCGGTGCCGGCGGGCAACCAGATGCCGCGGCCCTCGGGCACGGCGAAGATGCGGTCGTGTGCGCGGGTGATCATCGCCCCACGGCGCGCCCACACCAGCTCGTGGGAGTCGTGGCTGTGCGCCGGCCAGCTCGTCGGCGGGTTCGTCGCCCCGGCCGTGACGATGGAGGACGTCCCGGCGCTCACGGTTCGCCGCTCACGGTTCCGCGATGATCTGCTCGGCGTCCACGCCGGCACGCGTGAGGACGCCGACCGCGTCGCGGACGCCCGCGACGTCCTCCCCGGAGACCAGCACGAGGGTGCCGGGACGGTGGGTGACCGGATCGTCGGCGGCCGCCGCGGCGGCGCCGGGGTCGCCCTCGTCGGCGACCAGCGGAGTGAACGTCAACCACGGGAAGCCCTGCGCCAGACCGCGAAGGTCGGTCAGTCCGTGCAGGTCGCGGGAGTGATCCACGCCCCAGAACAGGTGCACCGGCGGTGAGTCGTCCATCGCCGAGACGTCCAGTACGAGGGCGCGCAGCGCGGCGAGGCCGGCGCCGAGGGCGACCATGGCCACGGCGTCCGGGGCGTCCTGCCCGGTGGGCACGCCCAGCCCGCCGGCCGGGTTGGCGACGACCCAGGTCTCGCCGACGTGCGCGGTGAGCCCGGGGCAGTGGAACTCCAGGTAGCCGGCGTCGTTCGGCGGCAGCGTGGAGGCGAACTGGTGCCAGACGTCCGGGTCGGACGGGGTGCGGACCTCCAGGCTCTGCCCCGGCCAGCCGGTCTGCGGCGACGACGCCTGCAGTCGCACCACCGTGACCTGCGGGGTGCGCGGCACGACCTCCAGGACCTCGGCGGTGATGCTGGCGGGCACGCCGGCCTCGTCGTCCTCCACCGCCCCGAGCGCGACGATGCGCACCGCGTTGTCCACGGCCTGCAGGAGCTCGGTCAGTCCGTCGGGGATGCCGAGCTCCTCGGCGCGACGGTAGGTCAGGTCCGCGCCCGGGTAGGGCACGTCGAAGGCCTCGCACACCGCCCGGCCGGCGGCCTCCGCGGCGGCCCCGTAGTGGGCGGTCGTCACCCCGTACTTGCGCAGGTCACGGCCCAGCGTGGCGAGGTGGAAGGTGCACTCCTCGGTGAACTCCGCACTGTCGCCGACGAGTCCGTCGGCGGCGTAGAGTGCTGCGCGGCGCAGCATCGCCGGGTCTACGGCCGGTGGTGGTACGGGCGTGCCGGCTGTACCGTCTGCTCCTGCCGGGTGGGACGGTACGGCGGTGGGGGAGAGGGGGTCGGCGAGGCGGGCGAAGTGGGCGCGGGTGCGCGCGACAATGCTGGCGGTACCGTCCGCGCCGTCGTCGAGGCGTCCGCGGGCGGTGTCGACCGCACTGCCGAGGTCGGCGGGGCCGGTGGTGGCGGTGGTGCCGTGGCTCTCCTCTGTCATGGGGACCATTGTGGCATGTTCCACTGCCCGGAATGTCGGGTCTCGTCGAGTCCCGTTGAGACCCGTGGGGTTCAGGGGGTCGGGTTATTTCCATTCGTCGGGAATCGAGGTGTTTCCCCGGCCCGTCTCCGCCCGCTAGCGTGACCCGTCATGCAGACAGCTCGGTCTACACGAAGGCCCCTCCTCATCACCGGCGCGGTGCTCCTGTCGTCCGTCCTCGTCAACGGGGCCCTCGTGGCCTGTGGCCAGGCAGGCGCCGACCACGGAGACGACTACGACGGTCCACCGATCAGCGGCGGGACGCTCCGGGCGGCCTTCGACACCGACATCAAGTGCGCGGACGGCCAACAGGTCGGCAACAACACGGCCCTGAACGTGTCCCGGCAGATCACGGACTCGTTGACCGACCAGGACCCCGAGACCGGGGAGATCGTCCCCTGGCTCGCCACCTCCTGGGACATCAACGACGACTCCACCGAATTCACCTTCCACCTCCGCGACGGGGTGACGTTCCAGGACGGCACCGCCTTCACCTCCGCCTCGGTCAAGGAGAACTTCAGGCAGATCGTGGACCTCGGCGCGAAGTCCTCCCTCGGGTCGACCTACCTCGCCGGACTCGAGGGGGTCGACACCCCGGACCCGCACACCGTCACCGTGCGCTTCGCACGACCGAACGCACAGTTCCTGCAGGCCAGCTCCACGATGACCCTGGGTTTCTACTCCCCGGCGACCTTCGGGAAGACACCGGAACAACGGTGCACCGGGGACCTGGTCGGCACCGGTCCCTTCTCCCTCACGGACTTCAACGCCTCCGCCAACGCCACCCTGGAACGCAACGACGACTACGACTGGCCGTCCTCCCTGGCCGACCACGCCGGGCCCGCCTACCTCGACGGGATCGAGTTCACCGTGGTGCCGGAGGCGGGGGTGCGAAACGGCAGCCTCGCCTCCGGGCAGATCGACGTGGACACCGCCGTACAACCCCAGGACGAGGAGCTGCTGGAGCAGTCCGGCTACCCTCTGGTCGAACGGCCCAACCCCGGGGTGAACTACTCCTTCTTCCCCAACTGGTCGACAGGACCGTTCCAGGACGTGCGTGTGCGGCAGGCGGTGAACAAGGCGATCAACCGTGAGGAACTCACCGCCGTGCTCTCCTCACGGCAGAACCCGGCGACCTCCGTGCTGGCGAGCACCACCCCGGGCTACACCGACCAGTCCGACCTGCTCACCTACGACCCCGAGGCCGCGTCGACGTTGCTCGACGAGGCCGGCTGGACGCGCGACGACGACACCTCGACACGCACCCGCGACGGCGAAGCCCTGGAGATCCCCGTGGGCTACTGGCAGACCGCGCCGTTCCTCGAGGTCGTGCAGCAGCAGCTCCGGGCCGTCGGCGTGGACCTGCAGCTGCGCAGGCAGACGATGAGCGAGAGCGCCGCCGACCAGGAGTCCGACACCAACGACATCGACTTCTACAACCTGACCAGGTCGGACCCGGACGTGCTGCGCACCGTCTTCGACGCGTCCGGCCGCAACGTCAACAACCGCGGACCAGGTCGCGCCGACGACCTGCTGGAGAGCAGCCTCACCACCCTGGACCCCCGGGAACGCGCCGACATCGTCGCCGACACCACCACCGAACTCGTCGAACAAGGCCACGTGATCCCCCTCACGGAGCTTTCCGGCATCTCCGCCACCGCCCCTGAGGTGCACGGATTCCGGTACGAGGGGTCCAGTCGGCTGCAGCTCCACGACACCTGGTTGAGCACCGCCGTCACCGAGGGGGACCCGACGTGAACGCCCGTGAGATCGTCCGCCGGACCATCCACGGCACCCTCGTGGTGTGGGCCGCGTACACCCTGACGTTCCTGCTGCTCTACGTCCTGCCGGGTGACCCGGTGACCACGATGCTCAGCGGAACCGGTCAGGTCGAGGCCACCCCGGAGCAGGTCGCCGAACTACGCGCGGCCTACGGGCTCGACGGGTCCCTGCCGTCGCAGTACCTGCGCTCGCTCGGCGGCGTGCTCACCGGCGACCTCGGGACGTCCTACCTCACCGGTGAGGCCGTGACCACGCAGCTGGCGCAGACGGTCCCCGGCACCGTCCTGCTCGCCCTCACGGCCCTGGTCATCGGGGTCGGCGTCGGGGTCCTCACCGCCGTCGGGGCGGTGTACACCCGGCGGCCCCGGGTGGCCGGGCTGCTCGCCGCCCTGCCAGTACTGGGGATCTCGCTGCCGACGTTCTGGGTGGGCCTGTTGCTGCTGCAGGTCTTCTCCTTCCGCCTGGGCTGGGTACCGGCCCTCGGCGGTGGCGGCGTCACCGGTGCCGTCCTGCCGGCACTGACCCTCGCGGTCCCGGTGGCCGCCACCGTGGCGCAGGTCCTGCTGCGCAGCCTGACCGCCACCTGGCGTTCACAGTTCATCGGCACCTTCCGCGCCGCCGGGTTCCCCCGGTGGCGGCTGACCGTCACACACGCCCTGCGGGCGTCCCTGGGCCCGGTGCTCTCCGTCGCCGGCGTGCTCACCGGGGAACTGCTCGGCGGCGCGGTCGTCGTGGAGACCGTGTTCACCCGCAACGGCGTCGGGCGCCTGCTCACCACCGCGGTGACCTCGCAGGACGTCCCGGTCGTGCTGGGCGTGGTGCTGTTCTCCTCGGCCGTCTTCGTGGCCGTGGTCGTCGCCGCCGACCTCCTGCGACCGCTGGTGGACGCCAGGACGGCCCAACCACGCACCGCAGGTGCCCGGGCACCCCGCTCTTATTCACAAAACTCGCGACACACGACGACGTAAGTTTATAT
>JAKDIS010000155.1 GCA_030450335.1 Corynebacterium sp.
ACGACGACTCCCACCTGCTGGTCGACGGCACCGTGGACGTGCCCTTCACCCGTGAGGACGTGGTCCTCAACGCGCCGTCCTCGGGCCTGCGCCACCCCAACACCATGGTGCTGCAGGCGTGGACGGACGGGGAGGAACCTGCCGAACCCGCACTGGAGGAGACCTACCTCTCCGTCGGCGGCGGGTTCATCGAGCGCGTCGGCGAGCAGGGTTCCGGGGAGACAGGCGACAACGGCACCCCCACCGGCCCGGGCTTCCGCACCGCCGCCGAACTCCTCGCCCTGTGCACCGACGGGCGCAGCGTCGCAGACGTCGCCTGGGCCGCCGAGTGCGCCCGCCGCGACCCCGACGAGGTCACCGCCGGACTCGACGCCATCTGGGCGGCGATGCGCACCTGCGTGGACGCCGGCCTGCACACCGACGGCGTCCTGCCCGGACGCCTGCACGTACCCCGACGCGCCGCGGCCATGCGCCGCCGACTGGAGGACGACCCGGCATCCGCCGTCGACGCCTGGCTGCACGTCTACGCCCTGGCCGTCAACGAGGAGAACGCCGGCGGCGGACGCGTGGTCACCGCCCCCACCAACGGTGCGGCCGGCATCATCCCCGCCGTCCTGCACTACATGTGGCGAACTACTCCGGACGCCACCCTGCGCGACGTGCGCACCTTCCTGCTCACCGCCGCCGCCGTGGGCTCGCTGATCAAGGCCAACGCCTCGATCTCCGGGGCCGAGGGCGGCTGCCAGGCCGAGGTCGGCTCCGCCTGCGCGATGGCCGCCGCCGGTTTCTGCGCCGTACGCGGCGGCACCGCCGCCCAGGTGGAGAACGCCGCCGAGATCGCCGTGGAACACCACCTCGGCCTGACCTGCGACCCCATCGGCGGGCTGGTGCAGATCCCCTGCATCGAACGCAACGCCGTCGCCGCGTCCACCGCCGTCACCGCCGCCCGCCTGGCGCTGGCCGGCGACGGCTCCCACATCGTCTCCCTCGACGCGGTCATCCAGACCATGCGCGAGACCGGTGCGGACATGAACGACAAGTACAAGGAGACCAGCCGCGGCGGCCTGGCCGTCAACGTGGTGGAGTGCTGAGGACACGCGCCTCGCGCGCCTCACGCGCCGCACCCACCCTGTCCCAGATCACGCTGCCCGCCACGAACGCCAGGCACGTCACCCCGAACAACGGGGCGACGAACCCGTAGGCCACCAGCGCGACGACGAGCACCACGGTCCCGGCGGTGGGGCGCTCCCAGTCTGCCCGACGCGGCGGCCCGGCGAGGCGTCCGGCGGGCCTGCGCCGCCACCACATCGCGTAGCCCCAGCACACCATCGCGATGATCGCCGCCGCCAACGCGCCGAGCACCAGCTGGTTCGGCAGGCCGAACAGCGTGCCCATGTGCAGCTGGATCAGCCAGCCCGTCGCCATGGCCGCCACCGGCCAGTCGGCGAAGTCCAGACGCTCGGTGACCTCACCGGTGGCCCAGTCGATCGCCACGGCGTCGTTGGTCAGCCGGTAGGCCACCCGGTCCTCCGTCGCCGTCCACGCCTGCCCCTCCGCGCTCGGCGGGGTGATCGTCACCGGCGTGCGCAGCTCCTCCACCGCCGTCTCCGCGACGCGGTCGACCGAACCCTGGTTCAGGCCGCTGACCCGCACCGGGGAGGACGCCCCGGCCGCCCCGCCGTGCCCGGCGTGGCCGGCATGGCCACCGGACGCGGCGGCGGCGCCGGCGCCGGCGGCGTCCGGTGCGTCCTGAATCCCCGGCAGCGACGCCGACACCGACGGCGTGCCCCAGCTCAACTTCTCCCGCACGTCCCCGATCGTGCTGCCCGCCACCGACGACCAGGTCAGCCCCGTCACCGTGAGGAACACCATGCCCACGGCCACGAGCGTGCCCGTCGCCCCGTGCAGGCGCATCGTGCGCGTGCGGCCGCGACCGCCCGTGCGCAGCATCGCCCGCAGCCTGGCGGTGGACGCTCGGCCCGACTTCTGGCCCGACTTCTGGCGCCGCCACCACATCACCACACCGCCGACGGCCAGCACGCCCAGCCAGCTCGCCGCGGTCTCCGAGTACAACCGGCCCGGCTCGCCCAGCCACGCCGTGCGGTGGCCCTCGGCGATCCACTGGCGCAACGGCAACGACCCGGCACTGCCGTACTGGGTGGTGTCGCCGGTGACCTCGCCGGTCCACGGGTCCAGGAACACCGCCTGCACCGTGGACTCCGGCAGCTCCGGGTCGGTGAACAGGACGCGGGTCGTCTCGTCGTCGTCGCCGAGGCGCACCCCGGCCAGCGCCAGGTCCGGGTGCTCGGCCTGCGCGGTGTCCACCAGGTCGCTGACCGGCAGACGTTGCCCCGCTCCCGCACCCTCCGGCGCCTCGGACGTGAGCATCGAGTGGTTCATCACCTGCTCCACCGTGGGGGCGAACGCGTAGAGCAGACCCGTCACCGAGGCGATGAGGATCAGCGGGGCGCACAGCACCCCGGCGAAGAAGTGCAGGCGCTTGAGCAGCCCGTTCATCTGGCGGTCGTCGGTGCGCGCCGTGGCGCGGCCGGGCGGTCGGAGAGAGTCGGGAAGAGTTGAGGTCACGGTGCAGTTGTCGGATCTGCAGCCCCTCCGGTTCCGGACCCTCCCGCCGTGGGGGTGTCACCGGGCACACCGCAGCACCCCCGGACGTGATCCCGGCGACGGTCCGGAACTCTTCTGACGATAGAACCGACTAGTAGTGTGACCCGCAACAGCGACTCCCTCCACACCTTCCAGGAGTGTTCCCATGACCGTCACCACGACGCGACGCCTCGCCGCCGCCTCCCTCGCCGGCGTCCTCGCCCTCGGCCTCACCGCCTGCGGCAACGACGACGACAGCGGCGACAGCAGTGCAGGCAGCTCCAGCAGTGCAGCGTCGGCGACCACGGACCAGTCCGCCGAGCAGTCCGACGACCAGTCAACGGACGCGCTCACCCTCACCGACGGCTACGTCGGCGCGAAGGACACCGAGACCTCCATGACCGCCGTCTTCGGCGAGCTGACCAACACCACCGACGAGGACATCCACCTCACCCGCGTCACCGGTGACCTGGAGGGCGTCTACCAGTTCCACGAGACCGTCGACGGCATCATGCAGGAGACCGAGGACGGCGTCACCGTGCCCGCCAACGGCAGCATCACGATGGAACCCGGCAGCAACCACATCATGATCATGGAGAACAACGACGAGATCGCCGCCGGCGACGCCCTCACCCTGACCCTCACCGCCGAGGACGGCACCACCTACGAGGTCGCCGACATCCCCGTGCGCGTGCAGCAGTCCGCCCACGAGGACTACGGCACCGGCGACACCGACGATGCGGCTGAGCACGACGAGCATGCCGGGCACTAGTCCCCACCGCGTCACCCGCCGCGGCTTCCTCGGAAGCCTCGGCACCCTCGGCGTGCTCGGCGCGTCCGCCGCCGTCACCACGTCCTGCGCGCAGGACGCCGGCGGGACGCAGGACGCCGCAGCGTCCGGCGCGGCCGGGCCGTCCTCCGTGCCCTTCGACGGTGCGCACCAGGCCGGCGTGGCGACCGCGCCGCAGGCGCACAACACCACCGTCGCGTTCACCCTGCGCGACGGTGCCGACCGCACCACCGTGCAACGCCTGCTGCGCATCTGGACCGGTGACGCCCGACGCCTCTGCTCCGGCGACCCCGTACTCGCCGACCTGGAACCCGAGCTCGCCAGCGACCCCGGGAACCTCACCGTGACCTGCGGCTTCGGCCGCGGACTCTACGAGGCCGCCGGGATCGCCGACAAGGCGCCGTCCTGGCTGAAACCCCTGCCCCACTTCACCGGCGACGCCCTCGACGACACCTGGGGCGGACGCGACGTGGTCCTGCAGATCTGCGGCGACGACCGCACCACCGTCTCCCACGCGCTGCGCGTCCTCGTGCGCGGCGGCGCCGACCACGCCCGGCCGTCCTGGAGCCAGACCGGCTTCCTCGACATCCCCGTGCACGACGGCGACCCCGGCACCCCGCGCAACCTCTTCGGCTTCAAGGACGGCACCGTCAACCCGCGCTCCGACGCCGAGTTCGACGCCCAGGTGTGGAACGACGACGGCGGGACCTGCATGATCGTGCGCCGGGTGGCCTTCGACATGCCCGAGTGGGAGTCCGTGGACCGCGGCACCCGCGAGGTCGCCATGGGACGCACCATCGTGGAGGGCGCCCCGCTGAGCGGCGGCGGCGAGTTCAGCGACGTCGACGTGAACAAACTCGGCCACGACGGCCTGCCCCTGATCGACACCCACTCCCACGTGGCGATGGCCACCTCGCGCAACGGCGACGCCGAACGCATGCTGCGCCGCGCCTACAACTACGACCTGCCCGTCACCGCCGGGCCCGCCGGCCTGCAGGACGCCGCGTTGATCGACCTCTCCGACACCGGGCTGATCTTCACCTGCTTCCAACGTGACCCGGACACCGCGTTCATCCCGGTGCAGCGCCGCCTCGCCGACGGCGACCGGCTGAACGAGTGGATCACCCACGTCGGCTCCGCCGTGTTCCACGTGCCCGGCGGGACGACCGAGGACGAGTACTGGGGTGAGTCGCTGCTGGGGTGAGTGGGGTTGGGTTCATTCCGACCGACCCCGCGTCGTGTACAGGATCCGGGCGTTCCGTGGCACGGGAGGCCCGAATCCGGCACGCGACGCGGGGTGAGGACTCAGGGTGAACATGTACGATTCACATATGCGCCACAGACTCCGTGCCGGACGCACCACACTCGCCGGCCTCGCCCTGCTCGCCCTCCCGCTCGCCGGATGCTCCACCGACGACGACGCCCCGCCGACCGTGACGCCCTCCCTGACCAGCACGACCAGCACGAGTACGACGAGCACGACCTCCGCCGCCCAGCCGAAACCGACGACCGGCG
>JAKDIS010000036.1 GCA_030450335.1 Corynebacterium sp.
AGCTGGGTGAGCTGGGGTAGCTGGGGTAGCACTGTCAGCCTCTCGGTGGTCTGGAATGGTGCCCCGTACGCTGCGGTCGCCGGGAACATCAAACGTCACATGAGTCCCAACCGTAACATGCGTAACAGGCCGGACCAAGTGTCGGTTTTGCCTACCATAGCAGCGATAGGCGTTCACCGCGCGCCGGAGAGCAGCACACGATAGTCTCGATGAGAGAAAACAGGGTGCTGTCGAGTACCCTGGACCGTCGTTGAACCCCGAGTCGTCCTCCGGGCCCGCCGACCTCGACTCATTCTCAATTAGGAAGCTGAAGGATCTGTGTCACTGACTGAATTCCGCAATGTCGCCATCGTCGCCCACGTTGACCACGGCAAGACCACCCTCGTCGACGCCATGCTGCGTCAGTCCGGGGTCTTCGATGCCCACGGCGAGGTCGAGGACCGTGTCATGGATTCGGGGGACCTGGAGAAGGAGAAGGGCATCACCATCCTGGCCAAGAACACGGCGATCCGCCGTGCCGGCCTGGGTAAGGACGGCGGTGACCTGGTCATCAACGTCATCGACACCCCCGGCCACGCCGACTTCGGTGGCGAGGTCGAGCGTGCCCTGTCCATGGTCGACGGTGTCGTCCTGCTGATCGACGCCTCTGAGGGCCCGCTGCCCCAGACCCGTTTCGTGCTCGGCAAGGCCCTCGAGGCCAAGATGCCGGTCATGATCTGCGTGAACAAGACCGACCGTCCGGACGCCCGGATCGACGAGGTCGTCACCGAGGCGCAGGACCTCCTGCTCGAGCTCGCCTCCGCACTGGACGACGAGGAGGCCGCGGCCGCCGCCGAGACCCTCCTCGACCTGCCCGTGCTCTACGCCTCCGGCCGCGCCGGCAAGGCCTCCACCGAGAACCCCGGCAACGGCAACGTGCCGGAGGCCGAGGACCTGCAGGCCCTCTTCGACGTCCTCTACGACGTGCTCCCGGAGCCGTCCGCAGACATCGAGGCCCCGCTGCAGGCCCACGTCACGAACCTGGACTCCAGCTCCTTCCTGGGCCGCATCGGCCTGATCCGTGTCTTCGCCGGCACGATCCGCAAGGGTCAGCAGGTCGCCTGGATCCACTACGACGCCGACGGCGTCGAGCACACCAAGACCGCCAAGATCGCCGAGCTGCTGCGCACCGTCGGCGTCTCGCGCGTCCCCGCCGAGGAGGTCATCGCCGGCGACATCGCCGCGATCTCCGGCATCGAGGACATCATGATCGGCGACACCCTCGCCGACCCCGAGCACCCGGTCGCCCTGCCGCGCATCACCGTGGACGAGCCCGCGATCTCGATGACCATCGGTGTCAACACCTCCCCGATGGCCGGCCGTGGCGGCGGCGACAAGCTCACCGCCCGCGTCGTCAAGGCCCGTCTGAACCAGGAGCTCATCGGTAACGTCTCCATCCGCGTGCTGCCCACCGAGCGTCCCGACGCCTGGGAGGTTCAGGGCCGTGGCGAGATGGCCCTGTCCGTCCTGGTGGAGACCATGCGCCGCGAAGGTTTCGAGCTGACCGTGGGCAAGCCCCAGGTGGTCACCCGGACCGTGGACGGCAAGCTCCAGGAACCCTACGAGCACATGATCATCGACGTGCCCGAGGAGCACCTCGGTGCCGTGACCCAGCTCATGGCCGCCCGCAAGGGCCGCATGGAGGGCATGGACAACACCGGTACCGGCTGGATCCGGATGAACTTCACCGTCCCGTCCCGTGGTCTGATCGGTTTCCGCACCATCTTCATGACCGAGACCCGCGGCACCGGCATCGCCAACCACTACTCGGCCGGCTACGAGGGTTGGGCCGGCGAGATCAAGGACCGTCCCAACGGCTCCCTGGTCTCCGACCGCACCGGTCAGATCACCGCCTACGCGCTGACCCAGCTCGGCGACCGTGGTGAGTTCTTCGTCGAGCCCGGCACCCAGACCTACGAGGGCATGGTCGTCGGGCAGAACAACCGCGACGAGGACATGGACATCAACATCACCAAGGAGAAGAAGCTCACGAACATGCGTTCCGCCACCGCGGACGCCACCGTGACGCTCGCCAAGGCGCGCAACCTCACCCTCGACGAGGCCATGGAGTTCTGTGGCGGCGACGAGTGCGTGGAGGTCACCCCGGAGAACATCCGCGTGCGCAAGGTCATCCTCGGCGCCACCGAGCGTGCCCGTGCGCTGTCGCGCATGAAGGCCCGCAACAAGTAGGCCGTTCCGGCACAGTCGCAGCCACGTACATGAGGAGCCGTCGCCAGGTGAACAAGATCAGTCGTCCCCGGCGGCGGCTTCCGTCGGTCGTAGCTGCCCTCGCGGCCTGCGGTCTCGTCCTGTCCGCCTGTCAGGCGAACCCCGGTGACGCGCCGACGGTCGAGGAAGCCAACGACCCCGACCCCGAGGCCGGCGACGCCGCCGACGGCGGGGGAGACGGCGACACCGGGGCGTCCTCCGTGCCCGAGGAACTGCGCACCATCACCGTGGGCGTGGACCGCATCCCCGCGGACCTGAACCCGCACCTGGTCGGGTCGCGGTCGATGCTGACATCGACGGTCGCCGACCTCACCCTGCCGAGCGCCTTCACCGTCGGCGAGGACGGCGACCGCACCGTGCTCAACACCGACCTGCTCGACGCGGCCGAGGTCACGGCCGGCGAGGAGGACGCACCCACCGAGGTGCGCTACACCCTGGCCAGCGAGGCCCAGTGGTCCGACGGCACGCCCATCAGCGGCACGGACTTCCACTACCTGTGGCAGCAGGTCGTGACCATGCCGGGGACCACCGACACCGCCGGGTACGGGGACGTCGACGACGTCGCCGTGTCCGCCGGCGGCAGCACGGTGACGGTGTCCTTCACCCGTCCGCAGCAGGACTGGCGCGAACTGTTCGCACACCTGCTGCCCAGCCACATCTACGGGGCCGAGGGCCGCAACTTCACCACCTTGCTGGGATCGTTGCCCGCGGCGTCCGGCGGGGTGTACACCGTGCGCCAGTTCGACCCCTCGCGCGGCAACCTGGTCCTGGAGCGCAACACCCGTTACTGGGGCGGGTCCCCGGCACGCACCGACCGGGTGGTCTTCTCCGAGTCGGCCGACCTGAACACCTCCACGCAGATGCTGCGCGCGGGGCAGTACCAGATGCTGACGACCCGTAGCGGGGCGGTGACCTCCGAGTCCGTGGACTCCGTGCCGACGGTGGGCGCCAGGACCGTGGACCTGGACACCCGGCTCGACCTGGTGCCCAACGTGGCCTCCGGTCGCCTCGAGTCCGCCGCGGCGCGGCGCGCGCTGCTGGGCAGCATCGACGCCGACCAGGTCTCACGCCTGGTCACCGGCGCGCCGGACGCCACGGCACCCGCCGGGGTCATCGGCGCGTACGGCGGAGGCGCCGGCGACGTCGACGCGGCGGAGGCCGTCGGGGCGAGCGACGCCGACCCGCTGCGCATCGCCGCGGACACCCTGGACGACGAGGCCGTCGAGGCCGCCCGCCGGGTCGCCGACCAGCTGACCTCCGCGGGCATTCCCGCGACGGTGGTCACCCCGTCCGCGTCCGACCTGTACTCCGCCTTCCTTCCACGCGGCGAGGTCGATGCGGTGCTGGTGTGGCAGGACCGGGACCGCTCGCGCACCGACCTGCGCAGCTCCTTCGCCTGCGACGACGCCGACCGACCCGTGATGTCGCCGTCGCGCTCCCTGCCCACCGAGTCCGAGCTGCCGGAATCCCCGGAGACCCCGGAGAGCACGGAGGACCCGGCTGCCACCGACTCCTCTGAGTCCTCTGAGTCTTCTGAGACCTCCGAACCGACGACCACCAGCCCGGCCCCCGGCGACAGCGAGCTGACCGCCCGGGCGTCGAACGTCTCCGGGATCTGCGACCCCGAACTCGACACGCTGCTGGACGACGGTTCGGACACCCAGGTCTCCGGGTACCTCTCCAACCTGGCGCTCTCGCTGCCGTTGATGGGCGACTCCGTGGTCGTGGGCCGCGCGGCCGAGCTGGCCGGTCCCGCAGGCCGCGTCGCGGACTGGCCGGTCGGGCAGAGCACCGGCCTCTTCGTGAGCATCCCGGAGTGGTTCCGCGCCAGCCAGCAGTCCGACGCCGCCTCCGACGACGAGGCGGACACCACGAATGAGGCAGACGATGACTGACGTGACAACCGAAGAAGCGCGCGGGGACGGCGATCTCGCCGGACTGCGCGTGCTCGCCGTCCACGCCCACCCCGACGACGAATCCATCTGGGGTGGCCTGGCGTTGGCTAACTGGGTGCGCCGTGGCGCCGACGTTTCCGTGGTGACCTGCACCTTGGGGGAGGAGGGCGAGGTGATCGGCGAGAAGTACGCCGACATCGTCGCCGACGGCTACGACATCCTTGGCGGATACCGCATCGCCGAACTCCAGCGGGCCCTCGGTGAACTGGGGCTCGGACGCCCCCGGTTCCTCGGCGGCCCGGGGCGCTGGCGTGACTCCGGCATGGTCGGAACCCCGGCCGCGGAGCACCCGTGTGCATTCGTCAACTCCGGGCAGACGGCCGTCGACCAGCTCGCCGAGATCTTCGACGAGCTGCGTCCCCACGTGGTCGTCACCTACGGCCCGGACGGTGGCTACGGCCACCCCGACCACATCCGTGCCCACGAGATCACCCACACCGCTGCCGACCAGGCGGCTCAGGACGCTCAGGACGCTCACGGCGGCAGGTGGGTGCCGTCGCGGATCTACTGGACCGCCCAGGAACGTGAGCGGGTCGAGGAGGGCCTGCGCGACCTCGACTCCCAGGGTGAGCCGCCGCAGGGTTGGCGGCGTCCCGAGCCCGGGGAGCTGGCCACCGTCCCGGCCCGCGTGGTGGACGCGAGGGTCGAGGGCAGCGGGGAGGACCTGGCGGCGAAGCGTCGGGCCATGGCGGCCCACGCCACGCAGATCTGGGTCGCCGACGGTTCCGTCAGCGACGTCAACGACCGGCCCCGCATTGGGCGTGCAGGTCATGCGGGGACGGTCGCCTACTGCCTGTCGAACCTCATCGCCCAGCCGCTGCTGGACACCGAGAGCTACACCCTCGCCCGGGAATTTCCGGCGCGGGGCGGTGTTTCGCAGGAGACAGTGGACAGACTAGACTGTCTATTTGCCGAAGGGAGGTGAGAGCGATGGGCGCACAGGACGGGACGGACACGTCCCGCACCGCCGAGCCGCACTGGGGAGACCCGGAGCGCTCGCAGGTCCGTCGTGACACCTCACGCTCCGAACGGGTGGCGGGGATCGTCTGGCTGTGCGTCGGCGCGGTCGTCGCCACCCTGTTGTCGGCGCTGTACCTGGGGTCGAGGATCACCGTCGGTGAGGTCTCGGTCCCGTTCCCCTGGCCGGTCGTCGCCGCACCGTGGTTCAACTTCGTGCTGGTCAGGACGGCTATGCTGTGGACCGACAACCGTCGGGTCGCCGCGACACCGTTGTGGGTGTGGCTGGCGACGTACAGCGTCCTGCTGTTCTGGCCGGTGCTCCCGGGGACCGGCGGAGACACGCCCCTCGGCGGTACCGTGTGGGCGGTCCTGCTGCTCGCACTGGGGGCGGCCGGGGGTGGTTGGGCATTACTGCGGTTGAAGTGAGATGATCACTTTCGACGAACGGCTGTGCAGCAGCCACGACTGCGGTGCGCACACCTCACAGGTGCGGGCCACCGGGACCCGGTGACTCCGGGACCCACCGAGCTAGACCAAGAGACAAGACCCCGAGAATCCTTGACAGTGACGAACTCCAGAAGGTGACAACGAGATGACCTACGTGATCGCGCAGCCGTGTGTGGATGTGATGGACCGGGCGTGCGTGGAAGAATGCCCCGTCGACTGCATCTACGAGGGCAAGCGTTCGCTGTACATCCACCCCGACGAATGTGTGGACTGCGGCGCCTGCGAACCGGTGTGCCCGACCGAGGCGATCTTCTACGAAGACGACCTGCCGGACGAGTGGGAGGACTACATCGACTACAACGTCGCCTTCTTCGACGACCTGGGTGACCCGGGCGGAGCCGCCAAGCTCGGCCCGCAGGACTTCGACGTGGAGGGCATCACGAACCTCCCGCCGCAGAACCAGGACTAGCACCGGACAAGCAGAAACCACCACCACAGCCAGAGGAAACCGCATGCCGCGCAGCACCCGCCGAACGCTCTCCGCAGAACTCCCGGATTTTCCCTGGGACTCGCTGGCCGACGCCAAAGCCACCGCCGCGGCGTACCCCGACGGCATGGTCGACCTGTCGGTGGGCACCCCGGTGGACGAGGTCGCCCCGTCGATCCAGCTGGCCCTGGCGGAGAGTGCCGGGGCACCGGGGTACCCGCAGACCGTCGGCACCCCGGCGCTGCGCGCGGCGATCGTCGCGTCCCTGGGCCGGCGCTTCGGCGTCGCCGGTGTCGGGGAGGATGCCGTCCTGCCCGTGGTGGGCACCAAGGAGGCCATCGCCTGGCTGCCGTTCCTGCTGGGTGTCACACCCGGGCAGACCGTGGTCATCCCGGAGCTGGCCTACCCGACCTACGAGGTCGGCGCGAAGCTGGCCGGTGCCGAGGTGCTGCGCAGCGACTCGCTCGTGGCGCTGGGCCCGCAGGCCCCGGCGATGATCTTCATCAACTCCCCGGCCAACCCGCACGGCAAGGTGCTCGGTGTCGAGCACCTGCGCAAGGTCGTGGAGTTCGCCCGTGAACGCGACGTGGTCGTGGTGTCCGACGAGTGCTACCTCGGCCTCGGCTGGAACAGTGCCGAGTCCGGAGACGATGGTGCGCCGGTCTCCGTGCTGGATCCGCGTGTCTGCGACGGTGACCACACCAACCTCATCGCGGTGCACTCGTTGTCGAAGACCTCGAACCTGGCGTCCTACCGCTCCGGGTTCCTCGCCGGCGACCGTGACCTGATCGCCGAGCTGCTCAGCGTGCGCAAGAACGCCGGGCTGATGATGCCCGGCCCGATCCAGGCCGCCAGCGTGGCAGCCTTCGAGGACGACGGCCAGGAGATCCTGCAGAAGGAGCGCTACCGCAAGCGTCGCGAACTGCTGTCCGCAGCGGTCGAGGTCGCCGGGCTGCGCATCGACCACTCCGAGGCCGGCCTGTACCTTTGGGCCACCGAAGGCCGACCGTGCCGCGAGACCGTGGACCGGCTCGCCGGGCTCGGCATCCTGGTCGCCCCGGGCGAGTTCTACGGTCCCTCCGGCGCCGAGCACGTGCGTATCGGGCTGACCGCCACCGACGAGCAGATCGTCACCGCCGCGCGTCGCCTCGCCGGGCAGGCGGAGTAGACCGCCCAGGCGGCAGCACCCGCTTTCAGGCAGCAACCCCGCAGGCTGGTCCGACCAGCCTGCGGGGTTGCTGCCTCGACAGGTCGTGCCGACGGCTCCTACCGCGGTTCGACGGCGTCCAGCGGTGGCACCCGGGCCGCGCGCACGGCCGGGGCTACGGCGGCGCAGACGCCGAGCACCACGGACCCGCCGAGGACGGCCCCCAGCAGGCCCCAGGGCACGCTGAGCACCGACAGTCCCACGTCCGAGAGCACGGTGAGCACCGCCCACCCGGCACCCAGCCCGAGCAGCACGCCCGGCACCGCCCCGTAGAGGGTGGTCTGCAGCGACTCGACGACCACCATGCGCCGGACCTGCCCACGGGTGACCCCCACGGCCCGCAGCACACCGATCTCGGCGCGACGTTCCACCACGGACAACGCCAGGGTGTTGACCACACCGAGCACCGCCACCGCGACGGCGAGGGCGAGCAGGGCGTAGACGGCCATGATCACCCGGTCGATCAGCTGGGACTGTTCGCCGGCGTACTCGTCCGGGGTGAGGACGTCGGTGGCCGGGGTGGTGGCCAGGGTCGTGGCGAGCCGGGTGTCCAGCTCGTCGGGACCGGTCGAGCCGTCGCCGGCGACGAAGAGGGCGAGGACGCGGTGACCGCCGCGTCCCTGCGCGCCCGGTGCGAGCCGCCAGTAGGCGCTCGCCCCGACGACGACGTCGCCGAGCACCCGGGACCCCTCGTAGGTGCCCTTGAGCGGCATGGTCACCGAGCGGCCTTGCCCGGGCGCGGCGACCGGCACCATGTCACCGACCTGCCAGCCGTTGTCGGCGGCGTAGGACGCCGACATCGTGACACCGTCCTCGCGGCCCAGGTCGAGGTCGCCGTGGACCCCGCCGACGTCCAGGACGCCGGCGGGGTCGCCGTTGCTCACGGTGACCAGGGGGAGGGTGCCGCCGTCGTGCTGCGACGGGTCGCCGACCGTGGCCAATGCCTTGGCCACGGTGAAGGTGGAGCCCACCCCGTCGGTGTCGCGGACCGCGCTCACCGCCTCTCCGGGCACGGGGACGTCGACGGCCCCGCCCGGGGCGGCGACGACCCGGTCGGCGGTGACCTCGGTGTCGATGACCTCACGCATCGACGCCGCGGTGGACGCCCCGGTCATCCCGGTCACCGTCACCAGGCACAGGCCCAGGGTGAGGGCGAAGGCGGTGCCGGCGGTGCGGCGCGGGGTGCGTCCGGCGTTGCGGACCGCGAGTCCGCCGGGGGCGCGGAAAGGACGCCCCGGGACCAGGTCGAGTACCCCCACGAGGCAGTGTCCCAGCACCGGGACGACCACGGTCGAGACCCCCGGGGAGAGCAGGTAGGTGCCCAGCAGCACGGCCAGGAGCCCCGCCGCGCAGAGGCCGCCGCGCACGCTGGTGCCCCAGTCCCAGTCCCCGTCCCCGGTAAGCACGGCCAGCACCGTCGCCGCGGCACCGAGCACGGCGAGGACGCCGCCGACGACGGTGCGCCGGACCAGCGGCGTCGCGGCGTCCTGCGCGTCGGCGACGGTGGGGGAGGCGACCGCGGCACGTCGGGCAGGTCCCCACGCGGAGACCACGGTGGTGACCGTACCCAGCACCAACGGCACCAGGGCCGTCGCGGCACCCGGTGAGGACGCGACCTCGGCAGGCTCGGGCAGCGGCAGTCCGGAGGTCACTTTCGCGGTCGCCCAGAGCCCGGCGACGACCGCGCCGGCGCCGGCCAGCACGCCGAGCACGGAGCCGAGCACGCCGATCACGACGGCCTCGGCGAGCACCGAGACGCCGACCTGCATCCGCGACATGCCCAGGCCGCGCAGCAGAGCGAAGTCGCGTAGGCGTTGACCGACGGTCATCGCGAAGGTGTTGGCGATGATGAACATGCCGACGACCAGGGCCAGTGCACCGAACACCGCCAGGGTGTAGCGCAGGAACGCCAGGCCGGACGTGGCGGGCGAGCGTTCCTGGGCGGCCAGGGCCTCGGCGGTGCGCACCGAGGGAGAGTCGTCCTGGCCGGAGAGCTCCCCGTCCAGCTTCTCGGCGACGTCGCCGGCGGACCTGCCCCCGGCGACGGTGAGGCCGAGGCCCGGGAGTCCGTCGGCGGCGAGTTCGCTGCGGTAGTCGTCCTCGTTGAGGGCTAGGCGGACGGCACCGTCTGCGCCGCCGCCGTCACCGTCGCCGTGGTAGAGCCCGGCGACGGTGACCTGCAGGTCGCCGGCGGCGTGGCTGACGGTGAGTTCGTCACCGACGTCGAGCCCGGCGGTGGCGGCGACGTCGGCACCGAGGGCGACCTCGCCGGGGGCGGGTTCCGTGCCCTCGACGATCCGGGTGTCCGGGTCCAGGGCGGTGGACGCGTCGTGCCAGGGGCCCGGGCGCACCGGGACGCCGCCGGTGTCGACGGTCGTCCCGTTGTCCGCGCCGCCGCGGGTGAGCACCACGCTGCGCCGGTCCAGCACGGTGAGCCGGTCGACCAGCGGGTCGTCCTGCAGGCGGTCGGGGATGTCGTCGGGCAGGACGAGGTGACCGTCGCCGGGCAGCACCACGACCTCGGCGCGGCCGTGGCCGGGGGAGAGCAGGCGGTCGACGGAGTCGTCGAGCACCCCGGACAGCACGGCGGTGCCGGAGATGAAGGCGGTGGAGAGCACCACCGCCAGCACCGTGAGCGCCAGGCGACCGAGGTGTGCGCGGAGCCCGCGGGTGCTCAGCCGCAGGACGGTGGCCGCCGCGCTCATCGGGGGCGGGTGAGGGTGGGGAGCAGGAGGGCAGGTGAGGCTGCGGGGAGTCCCATGGGGAGAGGAGAGCTTTCCGGGCCGCCGACGGCCCTGGAGGAGGGAGGAGAGCGGGGAGAGGGAGGAGAGTGGGCGTGCGCCCCCGGTCTAGTTCTTGTGGAGGTCCTCGTTGAGCTCCACCGAACCGCTGCGACGGGCCACGGCCTCGACCGCGCCGGACACGGAGTTGCGGCGGAAGAGCACGTTGGAGACACCGGAGAGTTCGGAGGCCTTCACGGTGGCGCCGTCCTCGACGCCGAGGGCGCAGGCGACGTCGCCGGAGACCACGGCCTTGGTGCCGAAGGTCATGTACAGGCCGGCCTCGACCACGCAGTCGTCGCCGAGGGAGATGCCCAGCCCGGAGTTGGCGCCGAGCAGGCAGCGCTCACCCACGGAGATCACGGCCTTGCCGCCGCCGGACAGGGTGCCCATGATCGAGGCGCCGCCGCCCACGTCGGAGCCGTCGCCGACGACGACGCCGCCGGAGACACGGCCCTCGACCATCGAGGAGCCCAGGGTGCCGGCGTTGAAGTTCACGAAGCCCTCGTGCATCACGGTGGTGCCCTCGGCGAGGTGGGCGCCGAGGCGGACACGGTCGGCGTCGCCGATGCGCACCCCGGACGGCACCACGTAGTCGACCATGCGCGGGAACTTGTCCACGGACAGCACGGTGACCCGGCCGTGGCGGCTCAGGCGGGCGCGGGTGGCCTCGAAGCCGTCGACGGCGCAGGGGCCGAAGTTCGTCCACACCACGTTGGCGAGCTTGCCGAAGATGCCCTCCAGGTTGCAGCCGTGCGGGCGGATCTCACGTCCGGAGATCAGGTGCAGACGCAGGTAGACGTCGGCGGTGTCGGTGGGGGTGGCGTCCAGGTCGTCGATGACGGTGGAGACCACGGTGCGCCGGACGCCGCGGTCGGCGTCCTCGCCCTCGAGGTGGGTCAGGTCCAGGGGGGCACCCGGTGCGGCCCCGAGGCCGAACTCGGGGTACCACACGTCCAGGACGGTGTCGTCTGCGGTCAGTGTCGCGATTCCGGTTCCGTAAGCGGCAGTCATGGTGAGTCAGTCTACCCGGACCCGGGTGGGCGCACGGCCGGTACCCGGTGTGCTGCTAGGCGCCGGCGGTGGCTTCCTCAGCCTCCCTGGCCTCCGTGCGCGCGTGGTGGCGGGTGACGTAGAGCCCCAGCAGGCTGACCGCGGTGAACGCGATGGCCACGGTGACCACCTGGTCGCGGGCGGTCTCGTCGAAGAGCATCAGCACCGCCAGGCCGACCAGGGCCACCAGCGTGATGATCGGCAGCACGGGCCAGGCCCACATTCGCACCTTCAGGCTGCCCTCGGCCTCCAGCTGCGGTCGCAGCCGCAGCTCGCTGAGCACGATGATGAACCAGATCACCAGCAGGCAACCGCCCACGGCGTTGAACAGGATGTTGATCAGGTTGTCCGGGCCCCAGACCTGCAGGCCGACGGAGACGAAGGCGAAGACCAGGGAGCAGACCACCGCGGCGGTCGGCACCTTCTGCGCGGAGACCTTCCGGAACATCTTCGGGGCATTGCCCTGGTGGGCGAAGGAGAAGGTCAGCCGGGAGGTGGCGTAGATCTGCGCGTTGAACGCCGACAGCAGCGCCAGCACGATGATCGCCTCCATGAACCCGACCACGCCGGGGACGTCCGCCATGGCCAGCACCCGGGTGAACGGGGAGTCCGCGGCACTGTCGGCCTCGTCGAGGGTGGAGACGTTCAGCAGGGCGACGATCACCAGGATCGAACCCAGGTAGAACACCGAGATGCGCCACACCACGGCACGCACCGCGGCGGTGATCGCCTCGCTGGGCTTCTCCGACTCCGCGGCGGCGATCGTCACGATCTCGATACCGCCGAAAGCGAAGGCGACGGCGAGCAGACCGGCGGCGATGCCGGAGATGCCGTAGGGGGCGAAGGGCGTGAAGTTGTCGACGCCCACCGCCTCGTGGCCGGGCAGCAGGCCGAAGATCAGCAGCGCGCCGACGACCAGGAAGAAGACGATGACGGCGACCTTGACGAAGGAGAACCAGTACTCGAACTCACCGAAGCCACGCACCGAGGCCAGGTTGATCACGGTGAACAGCACCACGCAGATCAGCCCGGGGATCCAGCCGTCCACGCCGAACCAGTTGCCCATGATCGCCCCGGCACCGGTGATCTCGGTGCCCATCACCATGATGAGCATGAACCAGTACAACCAGCCGGTGGAGAACCCCGCCCAGGGGCCGAGGGCCATCTTCGCGTAGGTGGCGAAGGTGCCCGAGGCCGGACGTGCCGCGGCGAGCTCGCCGAGCATGCGCATCACGAACACCACGATGATGCCGGCGACGATGTAGGACAGCAGGACGGCCGGCCCGGCCGCCTTGATGCCCACCCCGGTGCCGAGGAAGAGACCGGCGCCGACGGCGGAGCCCAGTCCCATCATCGTGAGGTGCCGGACCTTCAGGCTGTGCCCGAGATCCCTGTTTCCGGCCTCGGCCGGGTCGGCCCCCTGCGGATCGGAGGGTTGGCCGGCGGGGGAACCGGCGTGCTGTGTACTCATAGGTTCAAATTCTCGCACACTGGGCAGGCGGTTTCCGGCACAGGTCGTTAGAGTGAGGGCACGATGAACAATTCGACTCCCCCCGTCAACGACCATCCCACCGAACTGACCCTGTCCGGCCTGACCGGCTCCCCGGTGGAGCTGACCCGGGCGCTCGTCGACATCCCCAGCGTCTCCCACGAGGAGAAGGACATCGCCGACGCGCTGGAGCGGGTGCTGGGCGAACTCGCCGCCCAACACGACCACGTCACCGTGGACCGCAACGGCAACACCCTGGTCGCACGGACGAACCGGGGCCTGCCCACCCGCGTCATCCTGGCCGGGCACATCGACACCGTCCCGGTGGCGGACAACGTCCCCTCGGTGCGCCGGGCGGACGGGGAGGGCCGCGACGCCATCCACGGGCTCGGCTCGGTGGACATGAAGTCCGGCGACGCGGTCTACCTGCACGCCTTCGCGACGCTGGCCGGCTCGCCGGAGCTGGCCCACGACCTCACCCTGGTGCTCTACGAGGGGGAGGAGGTCGCCACCCGCTACAACGGGCTGGGCCACCTCGTCACCGCCCACCCCGAGTGGCTGGTCGGCGACGTCGCCCTGCTGGGCGAGCCGTCCGGCGCGGTCATCGAGGCAGGGTGCCAGGGGACGCTGCGGCTGCGGGTGACCGCCCACGGCACGCGCGCGCACTCGGCGCGCGCGTGGCTGGGCGACAACGCCGCCCACCGGCTCGGCGGGGTCATCGCACGCATCAGCGACTACACCCCCCGCGACGTCACCATCGACGGCTGCACCTACCGCGAGGGCCTCAACGTGGTCCACCTGGAGTCCGGGGTCGCCACGAACACCATCCCCGATGAGGCGTGGATGTTCGTCAACTTCCGCTTCGCCCCGGACCGCTCCGGCGAGCAGGCGCTCGCCCACACCCTCGACGTCCTCGGCGTGGGGACGCCGGACGCCCCGGCCGAGGGCTTCAGCGTCGAGGTCGACGACCTCGCGCCGGGTGCGCTGCCCGGGCTCAGCCAGCCCGCGGCGCTCGCCCTGGTGGACGCCACGGGTGGCAACGTCCGCGCCAAGTACGGCTGGACCGACGTCGCCCGGTTCTCCTCGCTGGGGATCCCCGCGGTGAACTTCGGGCCGGGCGACCCCGGACTGTGCCACACCCCGCAGGAGAACTGCCCGGTGGAGATGATCGAGACGGTGAGTGACCAGTTGATCGACTACCTGACACGAAAGGCACGGTAAGCACGGTGAGCAGAGAGAATCCCCAGCCGTTCACGTTCCAGGGACCGGTGGTGCGACGGGGCATCGACGGGGTCTACCCGAACACCCCCTACCCGCGGTCCACGACCGACCAGCGTCTCCTCGACGAGCAGCCGAACACCGACTGGCTGCACGCCGACCCGTGGCGGGTCATGCGCATCCAGTCGGAGTTCGTGGAGGGCTTCGGGGCGCTGGCCGAGCTCCCCAAGGCAGTGACGGTGTGGGGTTCCGCACGCGTCGCCGAGGACCACCCCTACTACGCCACGGGGTGTGAACTGGGTCGCCGCCTCAACGAGGCCGGCTACGCCGTGATCACCGGTGGCGGTCCGGGGCTGATGGAGGCACCGAACCGGGGTGCCGCCGAGAGTGGTGGACTGTCCGTGGGGCTGGGTATAGAACTGCCCCACGAACAGGGACTGAACTCCTGGGTGAACCTGGGCCTGAACTTCCGCTACTTCTTCGTGCGCAAGATGATGTTCCTGAAGTACGCCCAGGCCTTCATCTGCCTGCCGGGCGGATTCGGCACCCTCGACGAACTCTTCGAGGCCCTGGTGATGGTGCAGACCGGCAAGGTCCGCCAGTTCCCGATCGTGTTGCTCGGCTGCGACTTCTGGAGCGGCCTGGTCGACTGGATCACCTCACGGCTGGTCGACGAGGGCATGATCTCGGAAGGTGATCCGGACCTGTTCCTGGTCACCGACTCCCCGGAGGAGGCCGTGGCGTACTGCGTGGCCGCCCACCAGGGGCAGGTCGAGGAACTGGAGGAGAAGCGTGCCCGGTTGCTCCGGGAGCTCCAGGACCTGGAGAAGCAGGCCGGGGCCACCGGGGATCTCGGGTAACCTCGGCTGCCATGTACCTGCTCATCACCGTCATCGCCGCCCTGCTCGCGGGCCTGGTGCTGGTCTACCTCGTGCTCGTGGTCTTCGACCGTGAACCGGCGGCACCGGGAAGCACCCGGGCCGAGCGACTGGCAGGCAAGCGGGACGCCGCCCTGCGGATCGAGGGGCTCACCGCCCAGCTCGCCGAGCGGGACGCCACGATCGCCGACCTCCGGTCCGACCTGGGGACCGCCCCGGGTGATACCCAGGCCACCGACCACGAAACCGAGGAGAAGCTCCTGTGAAGAGGATCCCGAACCTACCTCGTCCCACCCCGGAGATCACCGTCGGTACCACGGTGACCGGCAGCGACGTGGTCGACTGCCGGGTGCTGGTCGACGAGAAGTCCACAGCGGACCTCGCCGCGGACCTTGCCGCGGACGGGGTCTGGGAGGTCCGTGTGCCCGCTGAACCCACCGCGTTGACCGACCTCGCCGAACTGGCCGATGAGCCACGCCTCGGCGACGACGGCTGGCGGGCCGCCGGAGCCGTGCTCAGCCGCCGGCTCAGCACGCTGATCGACGCCCACCCGGTGCGCGCCAAGCGCCACACCGTCCAGATCCGGGTGCCCCGGACCGCCACGGTCCAGAACCTGCGCAACCTCGCCATGGGCATCGTGTTGGGCGGCCGGTCCATGGTCGTGACCAGGAAGGACGCCGCGGCGGAGGTGCGTTCCGTGCACCTCGACGTCAGCGATGTCAGCGGTTCCGACGGTAACGGTTCCGACGGTGGCGATGTCGCCATGGTCAAGCGGGTGGAGGACGCGGTGCACCGCGGTCGGGTGCTCGGAGCGGCGACCATGATGGCCCGTGACATCGACGCGGTGCCCTCGCCGACCGCGACCTCGGTGTGGTGGCGACGCAAGGCCAAGGCCGTGCTCGGCGACGTGCCGGGCACCCGGGTGAAGACCCACGGGCGCGGTTGGCTGCAGCGCAAGGGGTTCGGCGGCCTGCTGGCCACCGCCTCGGCAGGGACCAGCGTCAACGACCCGGACGGTGAGGACGAGGTCGGGCTGGTCGAGATGTTCTGGGACCCGGCGGCCGCCGAGGGCGACCTCACCGACGAGCGTCCGGACGTCCTGCTCGTCGGCGGGGCCACCGTGCCCGCGGTGATCCGTGCCCTCGCCGAGCTCAAGGGGCCGAAGAAGGTCGTCGGCCTGGTCCCCGTGCACGGCTACAGTCCGCCGGCGTCCGTCCCCGGGCGGGCGAAGGCCGTCATCGAGCACGTCAACGGCACGACCACGCAGATCCCCGGGTTCAGCGGGGCCGCGGAACGCGCGGAGGTGTGCCGGCGGCTGGCCGCCGCCGACGCGGTGGCCTACGGCGTCCAGCGCTACCGGCCGCGCCGCGTGGTCGTCGTCGGCGCGCTCACCACGGCGTCGAAGTCGGCGCTCGGGGAGCTCACCGGTGCCGTCAGCGGTGACCCGCGCGACGCCCAGGCCGTCCGGCGCGTCACGCTGCGTGGCGCCCGTGTCGGTGAACGGTGGTGGCCGCTGCCGTCGCCGACGCACCTGGAGAAGAAGGTCAGCACCCGCGAGGCCGACGTCACGGTGGCCTCCGACGGGCCGGAGGCCCTGGTGGCGCCGCTGTTCCTGCGACGTTTCGCCGCCGGTGTGCCCTGCACGGTGCTCGACACCACGGGCCCGTCGTGGTCCGAGTCTGTCCGTGGCGAGGTGGACCGGGGTAGCTCCGGGTTCGCGGCCAGGACTCTTGTAGAGTGGTTCCGGAAGTAGCCGACCCGGTGCTTCCCAGTCCCGTTTCTGACTAGTCCCGCAACCGAGGGGAGACCTCGCACCCGTGCTCTCTGATGTCATCGACCTGCTCGCCGACCCGGTGGACGGCACCCTGTTGCGCGCCGGTGACGACGCGTGGAAGACCCTGGTGTCCGACTCCGGCCACAACTACGACGTGGCCCGCCAGGGGTACGTCACCCTCGCCGGTGGCGCGGGCCTGCGTTACTCCGGCGACGACGCCGAGATGATCCAGGCACGCGAGACCTTCCTGTCCGGCGGACACTTCGCCCCCTTCGTCGAGGCGATCACCGACAACGTCGGTCACGCCCTCGACGACGCCGGGGTCGCCGACGACGCGCACCCCTCCGTCGTGGAGATCGGTGCGGGCACCGGCTACTACCTGTCGCACACGCTGGACTCCATCGTGAACTCCCGGGGTGTGGGCATCGACGTGTCCGTGCCGGCAGCCAAGCGGCTGGCGTCCTGCCACCCGCGCATCGGTGCCGTCGTGGCCGACGCCTGGTCACGTCTGCCGTTGCGCGACGGCGTCGTCGACGCGGTGACGGTGATCTTCGCCCCGCGTAACGCCGCCGAGTTCGCCCGCGTCCTGTCCCCGGAGGGGCAGGTGGTGGTGTTGACCGCGGACGCCGGGCACCTCGCCGAACTGCGTGAACCACTGGGCATCATCGATGTCGAGGAGGGGAAGGTCGAGCGGATGATCACCCAGGCGTCCGGGCACCTGGTGCCGGTGGGGGAGCCGCAGAACGTGGAGTTCGAGATGAACCTCGACCAGGCGTCCATCGCCGCGCAGATCGGCATGAGCCCGTCCGCCCGCCACATCCACCCCAAGGTGCTCGCCGAGCGGATCGCCGGGTTGCCCGAGACGATGACGGTGACTGCCCGCGCGGCGATCACCCGTCTGAAGCGCGACCCGCAACTCGGCTGAGTCGAGGGGGTCGGCTCCGGGGCCTATTCGCCGGGGTCGACCCCTGCGGCGAGGTCACGGTCGGCCAGCACGGCCTCGCGGATGAGCTTCTCCTGCTCCTCCGGGTCGTCCAGGTGGGCGAGCTGACGCTGCAGCTGGCGTCCCAACGACTCCATCGCCGACAGCACCCTGGCGCCACCGGTGGCACGTACGGCGAACCGGTCGAAGGAACCGGGACCGGTCAGCGCGGTGGTCAGTGAGACCAGCCCGCCGTCGGCGAAGACCTCACAGACCGGGCCGTCGACGAAGATGGTCAGTGTGTCGCTGTCGGCGTCGGCGAGCGGGGCCGACCGGGTGTCACCGTCGCGGGTGACCGAGACCTCCTCACCGGAGTGGGTGATGCCGAGCAGGACGTTGCCCTCGGTGTCCAGCACGTCGACGGTGGCCGAACCGCTCTCCACCGACAGCTGGGCGGTGTAGACCGCCGCACGGTCGGTGTAGGAGCGGACCGCGGTGGGGAGTCCGATCACGTCCTGGTAGAGGTGTCCGTCACGCAGGCTGAGGAAGCGCGGCACCGACAGGCAGTTCGCCCACGTCGCCGGCTCATCGCCGTCCTCGCTGTGCGGGAAGGCGCCCACGAGCCCGGAGAGCACCGGTCGGGTGCCGTGCACCAGGCGGGGCCGGGTGAAGTCGTGGCCGTGGTCGAGGACCTGGAAGTCCGTGGCGGTGCGGAACGTGGTCCCGTCGAGGTCCCCGACGATGTAGCCGGTCGTCTCGCCGGACTTCGTGCCGGCCGCTCCGTCCGTGCCCACGGCCAGGCTGTCGTCCGGGTAGGTGATGAACAGGACCACCCGGTCCTGGCCCGTGCCCAGGTCCGTCATCAGCGTGATGCGCGGAGCGGAGGGGCGTCCCTCGGGGACGGACTCGCCGACGAAGGTGAGCTCGCCGCGTACCGTCCAGGACTGGCGGTCGGGGGAGTCCAGCACCACGATGCGGGCGTCTTCGTCGTCGACGAGGTCGAGGGCGAGCATCGTCCACCCCTCGCCCCGGCGCACCACCGACGGGGTGGCGAGGTTGTGGACGGGGAACGCGGAGTCGTCGACGTCGACGGCGCCGAGGCGCTCGACGAAGGGGGAGACCACGCTGGGGTCGTCCGACACCTCGGTCGTGGCGGACGCCAAGTCGGCGATGCGTGCGCGCTGGAGGGTGAAATCCCGTGCCCCACGGCGGCCGTGGGCGACGACGTTGGACTGCAGGGACGACGGCGCGGCATCTGCGGCGTCGGCAGCGGCGGTGGTGGTCACGAAGAAGAGCTCCACCCCGTCGTCCACCGGTACGGCGGACCCGGCGAGGCAGTCGATCTCGTCGTCGCGGGGGATGAGGACGTCGTCGCACACGTCCCAGCCGTAGGGGATCCCGGAGGCGACCTGGTGGGCCCACCGGGCACCGGCGTCAGGTCGTGGCCGGAACTGGTGGAAGACATGGAGGGACTCTCCCCGGCTCAGGGCTCCGGCTGGGGCCTCGAGAACGCCGACTTCCGCGGTGACGTGTAGTTCAGGTCTGTAGCGGTTCACGGCATCCCTGTATACCACCGTTAGCAAAGTCGGGGCCGTGGAATCGTCTCCACCGTCGCCGCCGTCCGGACTACCGTGCGGCGTGTGTGGTGATCACGGTGCACCCGGCGCCCAGGGGCAGACGGGCCACGGTGACGTCGTCGAGGGAACGCAGGTGTTCCTCGGCGTCGGCGGCGGCGCGGGTCTGCCGGTCCGAGTTCTCCGGGTCGCCCAGGGAACCGTCCAGCAGGGAGTCCAGCAGGACCAGGATGCCGCCGGGGCGCAGGACCGGCAGCGCGGCGTCCACCGTCGCCGTGAGGTGCTCCACGGCCGACTGTGAGACGATGATGTCGTAGGAGGAGGTCGCCAGCCGCGACACGCCCACCAGGGGGGCGGAGGGCAGGAACCGGTACGCGTTGGAGCGCACCCCGGCGGCGTTGAACGCCGAGCGTGCCAACGCCTGGTGTTGGACCTCGGGGTCGATGCAGGTGACGTGGCCCCCGCCGGGCAGCCCGGCGAACAGGTGCAGGCCGATCACCCCGTAGGCGGGGGACATGACCACGGCCGTGGGGGAGGTGCTGGTGACCTGCGCCGCCAGGAACGTGAGGAACTCGCCGGTCATGGCGTCCGGCTTGAGCAGCCCGTACTCGTTCGCCGAATCGCGGGCGGCGTCGAGTGTCTCGTCGGTGGCGGCCGTGCTGTTGACGTAGTCGCGGACGGCGTCGAGGGCGGAGCTGGATTCTGCGTTCACGGCTGTAACTGTAGGTGTGTCGGGGAGTCCTGGCGGTGACCGCCCCCGGCGAGTCGCCACAGCTCGCGGACAACGTGGGAACCGTGGATACCAGTGTGAACATTGTGCCTGGAGGGGTGCCGCAGCGGTATTGCCACCGAGGGTAGGTAACCGATATATTTAACGACGAAGTCAATTGCTGCCTGGTCCTCTTGGTGAGTCCGCCTTAACCTCACAGGAAAACCGAAGCGACCAGGTACTCCGTGGCAATGCACGTGCGTGAGGATGGATATCATGAACACCGCAGCAGACCCCGGCACCACCGGGGCGACCGACGCCTTCGACCGCGGTGAGGGCGACATGCCGAGCTGGAGCGAGCTGGTGCAGGAGCACGCGGACAGCGTCTACCGGTTGGCCTACCGGCTCAGCGGTGACCGGCAGGACGCCGAGGATCTCACGCAGGACACCTTCATGAGGGCGTTCCGGTCGCTGAAGTCCTACCGTCCAGGCACGTTCTCCGGGTGGCTGCACCGGATCACCACGAACCTCTTCCTGGACATGGTCCGCCACCGCGGCACGATCCGGATGGAGGCCCTGCCGGACGACTACGACCGCGTGGAGGGCACCCGGCTCGGGCCGGAGCGGGCCTTCGAGATGAGCAACCTCGACCCGGCCCTGGAGCGGGCGTTGGACGATCTCAGCGCGGAGTTCCGCGTCGCGGTGATCCTGTGTGACGGTCTCGACATGACCTACGAGGAGATCGCCGACACCCTCGGGTTGAAGATGGGCACGGTCCGCTCACGCATCCACCGGGCGCGGACCCAGCTGAGGGCCAGTCTGGAGCGCTCCGCCGGCGAACTCAGCTACGTGCCGCAGTCTTAGCGCTATCATCGATGGCAACGAAGCCATTGAGTCCGTTGATGCCGGACGGCGCACGGTAGGTGCGAGGCCGACGAGGAGGTCCCAGTCATGTCGGAAGTCGGGCGACTGTCAGATGTCGGTCATCTGACCCCAGAGGTCGTTGCGGCGCTGGTCGACGGGGAATTGACCCGCGGCGCCGAACACCGGGCCCGGATTCACCTGGTGCACTGCGGGGAATGCCGTGAGGAGGTCAGGGCTCAACGCCAGGCCGCCGAGCGACTGCGGGGCAGCATCCCGATGGACGAGATCCACGTCTCGGGCAGCCTGATGAGCCGTCTGGCGCGCATCCCCGACGACTGCGACGGCACCGGCCCCGGGGAGCAGGACGCGGCGGCGGAGCATGACCCGGTGGGCATCGACGGGTGCCGCCGGCCGGACAGCCTGACCGGCCGGATGGCGGCCGCCGCGCGCAAGGTGCAGCGCCGCACGACGGGATGGACGGCCAATGGCCGCTCGAAGTCGCCGCGTCAGCAGGGGGAGGGCTAGGATCGAGATGTTGTCAGTACCGAGTGATCCGAGAGAGAGGCGTGGCAGGTGTTCTCCAGCGTCGGGTGGGTTGAGATCCTCATCATTGTCGTCGTGGGCATTATCGTCGTCGGGCCCGAGCGCCTGCCGCGACTGATCACGGACGTCCGCGCCCTGCTGCTCGCCGCTCGCAACGCCATCGCCGACGCGCGCAAGGAACTCGACCAGGACTTCGGGGAGGACTTCGAGGAGTTCCGCAAGCCGCTGTCGCAGCTCAACAGCGTGCGGCAGATGGGCGCCCGGGGATTCATCACCAAGACGCTGCTGGACGACGACGACAGCTTCCTCACGGACCTGGAGTCCTCGGCGAAGGACGTCACCGGCGCTTTCCGGGGGACCGGGTCGCGGATCTCGGGGCAGGCCCCGAAGAACCCGCCGCGTCCCACGGAGGTTCCCGCAGAGCCCGCTGCAGACCCCGCCGTGGGTGCTCCGGATGCGGGGGCGGCGGATCCTCAGGCGGACGGCGGCTCGGCAGGGGCCGTGGGCGGGGAGGAGCCCCGGGTGGAGCT
>JAKDIS010000037.1 GCA_030450335.1 Corynebacterium sp.
ACCCCCTCACGACCCTCCCCGTCCGAGCCAACTGTGATCCGGTACTCACTGCCGCCGATATTGTTTCCCACCCCACAATCCTCCCCCAGGTTGGGCTGCCATTACCCCTTTGCGCACACGATGGTTAATATGAATTTGTAACATCTAAGAGACGTGGATCACATGGACAAGGTTCTTGCCCCCTCCACGGCACTCGGCACCGATCCGGAAGGACGCAATGAAGAACTACCTCCCCCGCACCATCTTCGACGAGGAACACGACATGTTCCGGGAGACCTGCAAGGACTTCGTGAACGCCGAGGTCCGTCCGCACGTCGACAAGTGGCACGAGCAGGGTTTCAGCGACCGCGCCATGTTCAAGGCCGCCGGTAACCTCGGACTGCTGGGTATCACCTCCCCCGAGGAGTTCGGCGGCGGCGGAATGCAGGACTACCGTTTCAACGCCATCCTCTCCGAGGAACTCGCCGAGGCCGACTGCGGTTCGGTCATCGTCTCCCTCCAGGTCATCAACGACCTGGTGATCCCCTACCTCGAGCGTTTCGCCAACGACGAGCAGAAGGAGAAGTTCCTCCGCCCGCTGTGCGCCGGTGACAAGATCGCCGCGATCGCCATGACCGAGCCCGGTGCCGGCGCGGACCTCGCAGGCATCCGCACCACCGCCCCGCGCGACGAGGACGGCAACTTCGTCCTCAACGGTTCCAAGACCTTCATCTCCAACGGCATCCAGGCCGACTTCACCATCGTCGTCGCAATCACCGACCCCTCCAAGGGTCGTGCCGGTGTCTCCCTGCTGATCGTCGAGGACGGCATGGAGGGCTACACCAAGGCCGCACCGCTGAAGAAGGTCGGCCTGAAGGCACAGGACACCGCCGAGCTGTCCTTCGAGAACGTCAAGGTCCCCGCCGAGAACCTCCTCGGCGAGGAGGGCGCCGGCTTCGGCTACCTGCGCACGAACCTGGCCCAGGAGCGCGTCTCCATCGCCGTGGGTTCCATCGCGACGTCCCGCCGCGCCTTCGACCTGGTGTACAAGCACTCCCAGGAGCGCAAGACCTTCGGCAACCGTCTGGTGGACCACCAGGCCTACCGCTGGGAGCTGGCCAAGATGGCCACCGAGATCCAGTCCGCGCAGTCCTTCGTGGACGCCGCCGTGGCCGCCAAGGTCAAGGGTGAGCTCGACGAGACCACCGCGTCGATGGCCAAGTACCTGACCACCGAGCTGCAGATCAAGGTCGTCAACACGGCCGTCCAGCTGCACGGTGGCTACGGCTTCATGCTGGAGTACCCCATCGCCACGCACTACCTGGACTCCCGCGTCCAGCCGATCTACGGCGGCCCCAACGAGATCATGCTCGAGATCATCAGCCGCAAGCTGGCCAAGGGCGAGAAGTAGCACCCACCCCTCCCCCTCACCTCTCCTGCATGACTCGGCAACCCGGGAGGCTGGTCCGACCAGCCTCCCGGGTTGCCGTGTGCCGGGCTCACGCCACGGTGACCCCCACGTAGGCCATCTGCTCCACGGCCACCGCCCCTCCGGTCACGGTCACCGGCGAGCACAACTCACTGAGCAGCTCCACCGTGAAGCCCTCCGCCACCGCGTCGAGGGCCGTGGCACGCACGCAGAAGTCCGTGGCGATGCCGCACACCGTCACCTCGGTGACGCCGCGTGAGCGCAGCCACGCCGCCAGGGTGCCGCCCTCCGCAGCACCGGCGGCGCCCGCGCCGTCCTCCCCCGCACCGTCCTCCAGGTGCCCCTCGAAGCCGGAGTAGGCCGCGGTGTACTCCCCCTTCAGGAACCACGCGTTCACGAGCGACGCGTCCAGCGCCGGGTGCAGCTGCGCGCCGTGGGTCCCGGCCACGCAGTGCACCGGCCAGGTCTCCTCGAAGTCGGGTTCGACCCCGTCGGGCGCGAAGTGCCCGGCGGGGTCGATGTGCCAGTCCTTCGTCCCCACGACGACGCCGTAGCGCTCGCCGTGGGCACGCAGGTGTTGCGTGATCGCCGCCGCGACGTCCGCCCCCTTCTCCGTTCCCAGGGAACCCCCTGGGCAGAAGTCGTTCTGGACGTCGACGACGATCAGTGCCCGGTGTGCAGCGTTCATGACGCCAACACTAGGTCCGGGTCAGTTGATCTTCCAGTCCTCCAGCCCCGGGTACAGGGGGAAGTCCGCGGCGACCTTGTCGACGCGGGCACGCAGCGCCTCGGTGTCGGCCGCCTTGCCCTTGGCCAGGGCGGTGCCGATGACATCGGCGACCTCGGTGAACGCCTCGGCGTCCAGACCGCGGGACGCCAGGGCGGACGTGCCGATACGCAGGCCCGAGGTGACCATCGGCGGGCGCGGGTCGAAGGGCACCGCGTTGCGGTTGACGGTGATGCCGACCTCGTGGAGCAGGTCTTCGGCCTCCTGGCCGTTGAGCTCGGAGTTGCGCAGGTCCGCCAGGACGAGGTGGACGTCCGTGCCGCCGGTGAGCACCTGCACGCCGGCGTCGGTGGTGTCCTGGGCGGTGAGCCGCTCGGCGAGGATCTTCGCGCCCTCGAGGGTGCGTGCCTGGCGGTCGCGGAAGTCGTCGGTCTGGGCGACCTTCATCGACACTGCCTTCGCGGCGACGACGTGCATCAGCGGGCCGCCCTGCTGGCCCGGGAAGACCGCGGAGTTGAGCTTCTTGGCCCACTCCTGCTTCGCCAGGATCATGCCGGAACGCGGGCCGCCGAGGGTCTTGTGCACGGTGGTGGAGACCACGTCGGCGTAGGGCACGGGCGACGGGTGCAGGTCGGCGGCGACGAGGCCGGCGAAGTGGGCCATGTCCACCCACAGCTTCGCCCCGACCTCGTCGGCGATCTCACGGAAGGCGGCGAAGTCCTGGTGACGCGGGTAGGCCGACCAGCCGCCGATGATCACGGCCGGCTTCTCCTTGATGGCCTGCTCACGGACCTTGTCCATGTCCAGGCGGAAGGTCTCCGGGTCGACCTCGTAGGCGGCGACCTCGTAGAGCTTGCCGGAGAAGTTCAGCTTCATGCCGTGGGTCAGGTGACCACCGTGGGCCAGCGAGAGACCCATGATCTTGTCGCCGGGGTTGGCCAGGGCCATCAGGACCGCGGCGTTGGCCTGTGCGCCGGAGTGCGGCTGCACATTGGCGAACTCGGCGCCGAAGACGGCCTTGGCGCGCTCGCGGGCCAGGTCCTCGATGACGTCGACGTGCTCACAACCGCCGTAGTAGCGGCGTCCGGGGTAGCCCTCGGCGTACTTGTTCGTCAGAACGGAGCCCTGCGCCTGGAGGACCGCGCGCGGAACGAAGTTCTCGCTCGCGATCATCTCCAGGGTGTCCCGCTGGCGGGAGAGTTCGCCGGCGATGGCCGCGGCCACCTCCGGGTCGAAGTCCGCCAGTTCAGCGTTGTGCTGGGACTGGTCTGGGTGGTTCGTCTGGCTCATGGGGTGGATCGCCTTTCACGTCGGCCGCACTGGATCAGATCAATCACGAAACATCATAACCTGACACACCTGCGGGCACTGCTGGCGGGTGATTGGCCCCACATGGTGCCGGGGTAGCACAATAGCCTCCATGCCAGCCCGTAACCCCGACGAGTACTCCCCCTACATCGAGCTCGACCGGTCGCAGTGGCGCTCCTTACGGAGTTCCATGCCCCAGGTCCTGAGTTCCGGGGAACTCGAGGAGCTGCGCGGTATCGGTGAGGACATCGACATGGACGAGGTCAGCGAAGTCTACCTCCCCCTGTCGCGGATGATCGACCTGCGTTTCGAGGCGATCCGGCAGCTCAACCGTGCCACGCAGACCTTCCTGGGCGAGGACATGCCCCACGTCCCGTTCATCATCGGCGTCTCGGGCTCCGTGGCGGTGGGCAAGTCGACCACCGCCCGCCTGCTGCAGGTCCTGCTGCAGCGCTGGGAGTCCCGGCCTCGGGTGGACCTGATCACCACCGACGGTTTCCTCTACCCGGCCGACGAACTCAACAAGCGGCACATGATGGGGCGCAAGGGGTACCCGGAGAGCTACGACCAGAAGGCCCTGCTCAACTTCGTCACCGCGGTGAAGTCGGGGGTGCCGCGGGTGCCCGCGCCGGTGTACTCGCACGAGAAGTACGACCGCCTCGACGAGGTCCACGTCGTGGACCGTCCGGACATCCTCATCGTCGAGGGGCTCAACGTGCTGCAGACGGGGCCCACGTTGATGGTCTCCGACCTCTTCGACTTCTCGGTCTACGTGGACGCCGACCGCAGGGACATCGAACGCTGGTACGTGGAGCGCTTCCTGAAGCTGAAGAACACCGCCTTCCGCAAGCCGGACGCCCACTTCCGCTACTACGCGGCGTTGAGCGACGAGGACGCGCTGGTCGTCGCCCGCGAGATCTGGCAGACGGTGAACCTGCCGAACCTGGTGGAGAACATCCTGCCCACCCGGGTGCGGGCCTCCCTGGTCCTGCGCAAGGGCCCCGACCACCTGGTGGAGGCGGTACGGATGCGCAAGATCTAGGAGCGTCCTCCCCCGGGACGACCTGTGTGCCTACTTGCCGTAGCGGCGTTCGCGCACGGAGAAGTCGCGCAGGGCGCGCAGGAAGTCCAGGCGGCGGAACGCCGGCCAGTAGGTGTCGGTGAACCAGATCTCCGAGTACGCCGACTGCCACAGCAGGAAGCCGGACAGACGCTGTTCGCCGGACGTCCTGATCACCAGGTCCGGGTCCGGTTGCCCGGAGGTGTAGAGGTGGTCGCCGATGGCGCCGTCGGTGATGTGCGCGCTCATCTCCTCCGGTGCGATCCCCTTGCCTGCGAGCTCGTCGACGAGCTTCTGGACGCCGTCGACGATCTCCTGCCGTCCGCCGTAGCCGACGGCGATGTTGACGTGCACCCCGGTGTGGTCGGCCGTCCGCGCCTCAGCATGACGCATACGCTCACGCAGCTCGTCGGGGATGAGGTCGAGCCGTCCCATGACGTGCAGCCGGAAACGCCCCTTGGCGGCGGCGAGCTCGTCGGAGACGTCGCCGATGATCCGCATCAGCAGGCCGAGCTCCTCGGCGCTGCGGCGCAGGTTCTCGGTGCTGAGCAGGTAGACGGTCACCGACTCGATGTCCTGCTCGTCGCACCAGTCGACGACCTCGACGATCTTCTTCGCCCCCACACGGTGGCCGTGGGAGACGTCGGTGAAGCCGTTCTCGCGGGCCCATCGGCGGTTGCCGTCGCACATGATGGCGACGTGCTTGGGCCGCCGACGGCCCTTCAGCTCACGCTGCAGTCGTCGCTCGTAGAGCGAGTAGAGAATCACCGCTGGTCGCCACCTGCATCTTCTCCGTCGGTGCTGCGCACGTCGTCCCCGTCGTGCGCGTCGATCCCGGCCCGTTCGGCGGCGTTGCGGCGGGTGTTCTCCACGTCCGCGGCCTCCTCCTGCGCCATCCGCCGGTCGATGGTGTCGATGTCGAACGGGTCGATGCCGTTGGCCTCGGCGAAGTCGCGCCGCTTGTGCATCTTGCGCATACGCCGGTTGAACAGGTAGCCCAGGGCCAGGATGACGACGAGCAGGCCCACGATCACCAGCAGACCGACGGGTGCCGCCTTACCGAACTCCGGCCCCTGCGGGCCGCGGTTGACCTGTTCCTGGGCAACCAGGGAGACGGTGGAGGTTAGGGACGGGGAAACCGTGATCATGTCTTCAGAGCCTATCGAAGGTAGCGGCAGTCAGCCTCATTCGGGCACGACGCCGGCGAAAAGGTCGTCCTCGGGCAGGCTGGTCTCCACCCGGGACTTGGCGAGCTCGAATTCCTCGGTGGTCCAGACCTGCTGCTGCAGGGCGGTGGGCACAGCGAAGAACGGGCCCTCGGGGTCGATCTGGGTGGCGTGGGCCCGCAGGGCGTCGTCCCGACGCTCGAACCACGGCGCGCACTCCACACGGGTGGTCACCCGCGGCATGATGTCGGGCATGTCCTTCCACCGGTCCAGCGCCACCGTGGCGTTGTCGTCGCCGGACTCGAGGCTGGCCTGGGCGAGCAGCTCGAAACGACGCTTGATGAAACCGTGCGTGTAGTACACCTTCTGCACCTCCCACGGGCGTCCGACCTCCGGGTGGTAGTCCGGGTCCGCGGCAGCGTCGTAGGCGCGCATGCTCACCGCGTGCGTCTTGATGTGGTCGGGGTGCGGGTAGCCGCCGTTCTCGTCGTAGGTGATGACCACGTGCGGGCGGAAGTCCCGGATCACCCGGGTGAGTTCCAGGGTGACCGCCTCCGTGTCCGCGAGCGCGAAGCACCCCTCCGGCAGCGGCGGCAGCGGGTCCCCCTCGGGGAGTCCGGAGTCGACGTAGCCGAGCCAGCGGTGGGTGACGCCGAGGATGTCGGCGGCCCGGGCCATCTCCTGGCGGCGGACGTCGTTCATGTTGTCCACGACGCCGGGGACGTCCATCTTCGGGTTCAGGATGCTGCCGCGTTCGCCACCGGTGCAGGTGAGCACCATGACCTCGGCGCCCTCGTCGGCGTAGCGTGCCATCGCCGCCGCCCCCTTGCTGGACTCGTCGTCCGGATGGGCGTGGACGGCCAGGAGCCGCAGACCCTGACCGGGCCGGCTCTCTGCGGTCGAGCTTTCTGTGCTGTGGTCGGGAGCTCCTTCGCTCACGGATCGCACCCCTTCAGTCGTCGTCTTCGTGGTCTGTTTCGGTCAACTCACCCATTCAACGCTTCCGGCCGGGGCGCGTCCAATCCGTTCGACTGGCTATTCCATGGTGGCAGGGCCTACGATTTGTGGAATGAGCAAGGCGACCTACGGTTCCTCCCGTCAACAGGGTGTGAGCGGCAAGTTCATCGTCATCGGCATCGTGATCCTGTTGATCGCGGTCGGTGTCTACGTGTTCTCGCAGTTCCGCAACAGCACCAGTGCCGACGCCACCGGCGACGCCGCGGGCCACGAACTCGTCGGCGACGACACCCTGCGGATGACCGTCGACATCACGCGGGACGACACCGACAAGCCCGCCTACTGCATCGTCACCGCCCTCGACCAGTCGCGGGCGGAGATCGGACGCCGCGAGGCGGTCGTCGCCGCCGGCGGCACGTCCAGCACGCGCCTGGTCATCGACATCCCGACGACGGGACGTCCTGTCGCCCCCGACGTGTACGGCTGCTCCACGGTCTTCCCCGACTACCTCGACTCCGAACACACCTCCGGCATCGACGAAGACTGACGGCCACCTGACGACACGGGGGAATCACCCGAATCCCCCTGGTGGTACACTGTGCCCCGACAACTGTGCCGTGGGGACCGCCCCGCGGCTTTTCCCGAACGACCTCAGACCCTGTCCGGCAAAACAGGCTGAACACTGTGGTCTACCTGCAGGAGGACGCGAACGCTCATGGCAGACAATCAGACGACCTGGCTCACCCAGGAATCCTTCGACCGGCTCAACGACGAGCTCAACGCGCTGAAGGCGAATCGTCCCGCTCTGGCCGCCGAGATCAACGAGCGCCGTGAAGAGGGTGACCTCAAGGAGAACGGCGGCTACCACGCCGCCCGCGAGCAGCAGGGCCAGGAGGAGGCCCGCATCGCCTACCTCGAGGAGCTGCTGGACAGCGCCACCATCGGCGAGGCCCCGCAGGAGTCCGGTGTGGCTCTCGTCGGTTCCGTGGTGCACATCTACTACGACGGCGACGAGGACGACAAGGAGACCTTCCTGATCGGTACCCGCGGTCTGGAGTCCTCCAACCCCGACCTGGAGACCTACTCCACCGACGCCCCGCTGGGCGCCGCGCTGATCGGTGCCAAGGAGGGTGAGTCCCGCGAGTACAAGAGCCCGACGGGCGACACGATCACCGTGACCCTGGTCAAGGCGGAGCCCTACGACCCGGACCGCGACGTCCCCCGCGCCGAGCAGTAGGACGCGACGGGCCGGCAACGGCCCACGGGTAAGACAAAAGAACCGCCCCACCGGAATCCTCTCCGGTGGGGCGGTTCTCATGGTGCCGTGGGCTGCTAGTCCCTGTTGAAGTAGGACAGCAGTCGCAGGATCTCGGTGTAGAGCCAGACCAGGGTGACGGCAAGGCCGAGGGCGACGCCCCAGGAGTAGCGGGACGGTGCACCGGCGCGGATCATCTTGTCCGCCTGGTCGAAGTCGGCCAGGAAGCTCATGGCGGCCAGACCGATGCAGACGAGCGAGAAGATGATGGCGAGCGGGCCGCCGTCGCGCAGCATGCTGTTCTCGCCGGTGATCATGGCGTAGACGAAGTTACCGAGCACCAGCACCAGGACACCGACCATGGCGCCGAGCAGCATCTTGGTGAACTTCGGGGTCACGCGGATCGCGCCGGTCTTGTAGACGATCAGCATGCCGGCGAACACGCCGATGGTGCCGAGCACGGCCTGGAAGATCATCGCGCCGGCGTTGGCACCGCCGCTGAACTCCACGCTGGTGAACATGAAGGAGAAGCCACCGACGAACAGGCCCTCGAAGGCCGCGTAGACCAGGGTGACGACCGGGGAGCCGTACTTCTTGCCGAACGCGGAGACCAGCACGGCCACGAGGCCACCGATGGCACCGACGAAGGTCAGCGTCATCGCCAGGCTCTCGTTGCTCATGCCGATCATGAAGTTCACCGCGGCCATGACCACGATGACCGCCAGTGTGATGCCGGTCTTGGTGACCACGTCGTCGATGGTCATCGGGCGGTCGGAGCTACCGGTCTGGGCACCGTAATTCGGGGACTGCTGGTACCCGGGCTGCTGCTGGGTCTGCTGACCCTGCTGGCCCCACTGCTCCCCCGCGGACTGGTAGCCCTGCTGGTATGCGGCGGACTGCCCCTGCCGGCCCTGGGCGGAGCCCTCCGACTGGGCCAGCGAACTCATAAAGGGGTTCGAACTTCTCACGACGTCTTTGTCCTTCCGTCACATTCTCTAGTCTGTGTCCCCCGCGGCCCCACCTGGGCCGGTCGCCGTCGCCGACGCCGACGTCCCGAGTGAACGCGGTTACTGCTGTACACCATAACAACGTACAGACCCCGCCCCGTGTTCCCGTAGGCGTGATTACACAATTCCGCGACGTGCGTCCCGATTCTTCGATACTGTGCTTCACATGACGAAAAAGACCCTGGCAACCGGCTCCCTCCCCGACGCCCTGGCGTCCGAGCTCCGGGTCCTCACCGTAAACGCAGCGACCGGAAGCATCGACAACGGCGACCGCCTCGAGATCGAGGGCCCGTTCACCGGCGAGACCATCGGCTGGGTCGGCCGCGGCACGGAGGACGACGTCGACGAGGCGTTCCGTCGCGCCCGCGCGGCCCAGACGCGGTGGGCGGAGGTCGACCCGAAGAAGCGCGGGAAGATCCTGCTCAAGTTCCACGACACCCTGCTCAAGAACCAGAAGACGATGATGGACATCATCCAGCTGGAGACCGGCAAGTCGCGCGACTCCGCCTACGAGGAGGTGATCCACTGCGCGATCACCGCCCGCTACTACGGCAACCAGGTGCACAAGCTCCTCAAGCCGAAGCACCGTGCCGGCGTGATGCCCGTGCTCACCAAGACCACCGAACGCCACCTGCCCAAGGGCGTCATCGGCCAGATCAGCCCCTGGAACTACCCGCTGACGCTGGCCCTGTCGGACGCGCTGCCCGCCCTCGCCGCCGGAAACGGGCTCGTCGCCAAGCCGGACTCCTCCACCCCGTTCTCCGCGCTGTACGCCTTCAAGCTGCTCTTCGAGTCCGGCATGCCCCGCGGGCTCGTGCAGCTGGTGACCGGCCCGGGACGCGTGGTGGGCAACTCCATCGCCGAGCAGTGCGACCACCTCATGTTCACCGGCTCCACGGAGACCGGCAAGAAGCTCGGCGAGATCGCCGGCCGTCGCCTCATCGACTACTCCGCCGAGCTCGGCGGCAAGAACCCGATGATCATCACCGGCGACGCCGACCTGGACAAGATCATGCCCACCGTGCTGACCGGCTGCTTCTCGAACTCGGGTCAGCTGTGCGTGTCCATCGAGCGCATCTACGTGCACAAGGACCGTTACGACGCCTTCGTCCCGAAGTTCGCCCAGGCCACCAAGGACCTGCGGCTCGGCGCCGGGTTCGACTGGAACATCCAGATGGGTTCGCTGAGCGGCGCCAGCCAGATGTCCACGGTCGAGAAGATGGTGGACGACGCGGTCGACAAGGGTGCCACCCTCGTCGCCGGCGGCAAGGCGCGTGCCGACCTGGGCCCCTACTTCTACGAGCCGACCGTGTTCACCGACGTCACCGAGGAGGCGGAGATCAAGCGCGGCGAGGTCTTCGGTCCGGTCGTGTACGTCGAGAAGGTCGACTCCCACGACGAGGCCGTGGAGAAGGCCAACGACACCAACTACGGCCTGAACTCCGCGGTCTTCGGCCCCTCGAAGACCGCCACCGGCATCGCCGAGCGACTGTTCTCCGGCACGGTGAACATCAACGACGGCTACGCCGCCGCCTTCGCCTCCGTGGACAACGAGATGGGTGGCACCGGCGAGTCCGGGCAGGGACGTCGCCAGGGCGCCCACGGTCTGCTGAAGTACACCGAGACCCAGAACGTCACCGACGAGCGCGTCCTGCCGATCCGCGGCCCGGAGTTCCTCAAGCCGCGCGCCTACGCCGCGGTGATGACCGTCCTGCTGCTCGCCGGCAAGACCTTCAAGATCCTGAAGTAGCGTTCAGCAGCAACACTCAGCCGCGGACCGGGCGGACGGACACCTCCTCGATGATCGCCTCGTCGGTGGTGTCCACCGCCAGCCGGACGGCCGCCGCCACCGACGCCGGGGCGACGTAGCGCGTCCCGTCGTAGTCGGTGTTGCCCCGCCCCTGTTGCAGGGAGACCTGCATGTCGGTGTCGACGCGGCCCGGGTGCACGGAGCTGACCCGCACCCGGCCCCGCTCCTCCTCCCGTAGGGCGTCCGTGACGGCCCGCAGCGCGAACTTCGTCCCGGAGTAGGGACCCTGGGCCGCCCCGGAGCGGAAACCGGAGCCCGAGTTGATCGCGACCACCGTGCCGCCGGCCGCCCGCAGGGCGGGGAGCAGCAGTCGGGTGAGTTCGGCCACGCCGAAGACGTTGACCGCGAACATCTCCTGCCACCGCTCCCAGCCCGTCTCCCCCACCGTGGACTCGCCGGCCAGCCCCGCGGAGTGGACGAGCACGTCCAACCGCCCCAGCCCGTCCTGCTCACCGTCCTGCAGACGCTCCACCGCCTGCGCGATCGACGCCGGGTCGCTGAGATCGACGTCCGCGCTGGACCAGGAGATCACCCGGTGCGTGCGCGAAAGGTCCTCGACGATGGCCGCCCCGATCCCCCGCGAGCCGCCGGTGACGAGTGCCAGTGGTCTGTTGTGTTCAGTTCCTGTCGTGGTGTCCATGTCCTACGAGAGTAACGGGCGTTACGTATGCTCGTGGATACCCCTGGGCACACCGTCCCACGGGGCTCGAAGTTTCAAGTTCACGCACCGTGAAAGGACACCGTCATGTTCGGTACCGCAATCACCACCCTGATCCTCGGCGCGCTGTCCGGCGCAGGCGCCTGGTTCGCCTGGGACCAGGACCGCAAGAGCCTGTCGGTGGCGCTGACCATCCTCACGCTCATCCTCGCGGTGATCGCCATCTCCACCGCGTTCGCCGGTGCCGTGGCGGTCATCGTCAAGCTGCTCCCGATCGTGCTGATCGTGCTCGTCGGCTGGCTCGGCATCAAGCAGCTGCAGAACAAGAAGTCCAAGCCCAGCGCCTGAGAATCACGCGGTCACCGGGGCTGAGGTGTCCGCCGTGCCCTCAGGAACTCCCGCGTCCGGTTGGCCACGAAGGCACCGAGTGCCGTCCCGGTGCCGATCGCCACGCACACCGTCACCGCGGACACGAAGTGCTCCGCCCCGGACTCCCCTCCCATCACCTCGAGGATCCCGGAGACCACGGCGATCCCGGGCAGGACCGCGCCCGTGACACCCATCAGCGCGAAGACGTGGTCCGGGTAGCCGGTACGCACCGCCATCATCACCGACACCGCGCCCAGTACCGTGGCCGCACCGGCCGCCGCCCACACCGTGGACGCCCCGGCCACGACCAGGAGGAACTGGTTGACCACGCCGGTGGCCACACCGATGGTCACCGCCGGCAGCGCCAACCGCAGCCACCCGCCGTTGGCGAAGGCGTTGGCCAGGGCCCCGAGCCCGGAGAACACCAACGCCAGGTACCACGGCAACCCCGGCACGTCGCTGATCAGCGGGTGGTCCATGTCCAGCACCTCCCCGAGGGTGAAGACGTAGACGCCGCTGATCGCCAGCCCGAACGCGGTGACCACCACACTTCCCGCGCGGGTCACCGCCGAGAGGTAGTCACCGTCGATGACATCGGTCATCGCCCCGATGACCTGGGGTAACGGGATGATCAACAGCCAGTTCACCGCGATCGCCGCGGCCGCTGCCACCGGGTCGAGCACGTCGACCAGAACCAGCACGGTCGCCAGTGTGCCGGCGATCGCGCTCTTGATCACCGTGGAGAACAGCTCCGGCATCCGGAACTTCCCCAACGCCTGCCCGCAGAAGGCCGTGACCAGCTGCACCCCGGCCGCTGCCAGCCACGCCTGCCACCCCACCCCGAGCTGCATCGAGATCACGAAGGCGAGCATCGTGGTGCCGCCGGCCACCGCCCACCACGGGGTGCTGATCGCCCGCAGCCGGGTGACCTGCTCGTGCAGCGAGTTGATGCTGCGTTCGGTGGGCCCGGAGGTGTCCTCCCCCTCCCCGGTGATCTCCTCGGCCAGCCGGTGCAGCTGCCAGGAGCGGGTGCAGTCGATGAGGTCCAGTGCCTTGGCCGAGGTGGTGACCGTCACCGTGCCACTGTCGGGCAGTGACGCCTCGACGATGACGAGGCGCCCGACGGTGGTGAAGTGGAACCCCATCAGGCCCCGGGTGTCCGCGCACTGCTTCAGGGTCTCCCCGACCCGCCAGCCGGGCTGCCCGGACTCCAGGAAGCCGCAGCCCAGGTCGGCGAGCAGGCCCAGTTCGTCACGGATACCTTTTGCGCCAGCACGGTCCGCCGGAGATGTGTCCATGACCACGCATTATATGACATCCATGGCCTACTCTGCTCTCAGCTACGCGCCTGCTTCCTCCGGAAGTACACCCGGCTGCGCACGCTGGCGACCACGTCGCCCTTCTCGTCGGTGATGTCGGTGTCGAACCAGTGGAGGTACTTCGACCCGTCGGCGGTCTTCTCCCGGATCAGTTCGAAGGTCTCGTCGTCGGTCCGCATGTCGGCGACGATCCGGCCGCGGCCGGGCTTGCGGTAGACCACGTGGGACTCCGCGTCCCACACGTTGTAGGCCCCACCCAGGCGGGTCAGCCCCATGAACAGGTAGAAGCCGTCCGTCATGGTCTGGATCGTGCCGCCGAACGCGGTGCCGACCAGGTTGGCATTGACGCGGCGTGGACGGTGCGAGGTGATCACCCGGGAGCCGTCGTTGGCGATGTAGTTGATGCGGATACCCGAACCGAGGTAGGGCGGGAAGACCCCCAGGAGAGTCTTCAGTTGGCGCGGACTCGGCTTCAGCATGGGCCCTCCGTGGAGTGGTCGGTACAGTGCGGGATCCCGACGATGATAGAACGCCACACCTCCCCCGCGCGGGCGTTCCGCATACTTCGGGAAAACTACCGGACGTCCGCCGTCGCGTTCCGCCACAGGCCGACCCCGCCGAGGACCACGAACCAGCCGATGATGACCAGGTAGCAGACCGCCGGGGCGATCCCGAGGCTCAGCGGGTCGACCCCGCTGATCAGCTGGTCCTGGCGCTGGACCGGGGCGATCGCGGCGAGCGGGCGGAAGGCGTCGAACTGTTGGGCGGCGTAGCCCACCATGCTGTCGATCAGCAGGATCCAGGCGACGGGCACGGCGACCGCGCCGACCTGGCTGCGGATCACGCAGGCCAGGCCCACGCTCGCCGCCGCGAACAGCACCGAGCTGATCAGCGGCACATAGGCCGCACTCGCGCCGGCACCGAGCTGAAGCCCGGAGCCCAGCACCGCGGCGACGCCGAGGGACAGGGCGATGCCCACCACGTAGAGAACCGCGACGAAGACGGCGGTGACCAGCATCTTCGCCACCACCCACTGCCAGCGTCCGGCCTGGGTCAGGAACGCCTGGGCGTGCATGTGGTTGCGGATGTCGCCGGCGGTGGAGGATGCGGCGAAGATCACCGCGATGAGCAGGAAGATCTGGTAGCCGAAGGTGATCGTCGCCCAGTCGAAACCGGGGCGGTCGCCGAAGACGCCCATCAGGACGACGGGTCCGAACAGGGAACCCGCCAGCAGGACGGCGTACACCAGCGTGGCACGGACGCTGAACAGTTTGGTGGTCTCGGAGCGCAGGGACGTGAGCAGTGTATTCATGGGTGGTTCTACTTTCCGGTGGTCAGGACGGTGGTTTCGGTGCTCTCGGTACCGTCGGCGCTGTCGGTCCGGTACTCCTGGGCGTCGGCGGTGGCGGCCAGGAAGCGCGACTCCAGGTCCTCGCTCTGCGCGTACAGCCCGGTGACCAGGACGCCCGCGGTGAGGGCGGTCTCGGCGACGGCGCGTCGCACCACCACGTCGCCGACCCCGTCGGGGACGTCCACGGTGATCTGGGAGCCGGACGCCCTGTCGGCGTCCTTCCCCACGGCGTAGCCGGCGGTGAAACCGGCGGTACCCAGCGCGGAGCACAACGTCCTCCCGGCGCGGGCGTCGGTCGTCTCGACGAGCACGTGGGCGCCGCCGGCGAGGAACTCGTCCATCGAGTACTCGCCGATCATGCGTCCCTTGCCGATCACGACCAGCCGGTCGGCGGTCTGCTGCATCTCGGAGAGCAGGTGGGAGGACACCAGCACGGCCCGCCCCTCCCCCGCCAGGGCGCGGATGGTGTGCCGCATCCAGCTGACGCCCTCGGGGTCGAGCCCGTTGACCGGCTCGTCGAGGACCAGGTGCGCCGGGTCGCCCAGCAGCGCACCGGCGAGGCCGAGACGCTGCTTCATGCCCAGCGAGTAGCCGCCGACCTTCTTGTCCCCGGCGGAGGCCAGCCCCACCAGCTGCAGACACTTGTCCACGCGGGAGTCGGAGATGCCCGCGCCGCGCGCCAGTACCTTCAGGTGTGAGCGTCCGCTGCGTCCGGGGGTGAACCAGGTGGCCTCCAGCAGGGCGCCTGCGGTGGCGGGCTTGTCGGCGACGTTCCGGAACTCCTGCCCGTCGAACTCGGTGTGCCCGGCGGTGGGACGGTCGAGTCCGAGCATGCAGCGCATCGTGGTGGACTTGCCGGCGCCGTTGGGGCCCAGGAAGCCGGTGACGGCGGCGTCCGGCACGGTGAACGAGAGCTCCTCGACGGCCGGTGTACCGGAACGGCCGTACCTCTTCGACATCTTCTCTACTGTGATCATGGTTCCCAAGTCTTCTCCCCGGCCCCGTGCCGGCACATCGACCTGCGGGGGGATCTCCGGGGACGGTTTGGGGTCCCACACCTCATACCCAGGTATGAGCACGGGGCGTACTGTCGGCACGACATTTTCCCCGACCGAAAGGGCTCCCTGCGTGCCCACCACCCGACGCCGCCAGTCGATGTTCGTCGCCGCCTTCGGCACCATCGTCGAGTGGTACGACTTCTCGATCTTCTTCTACGTCTCGGCGAGTCTGGCGAACACCTTCTTCAACGGCAACGACGGTTCACTGCTGCTCACCCTCGCGCTCGGCGCGGCCGGCTTCGTGTTCCGTCCCCTCGGCGCGATGGTCTTCGGGCACCTGGGTGACCGCATCGGACGCAAGTCGTCGTTGATCGTCTCGGCGTCGCTGATGGCGGTGGCGTTGGCGGGCATCGCGGTGATGCCCGGGTTCGACACCATCGGGATCTGGGGCGGTGTCGGGGTGCTGGTGCTGCGGTGCGTGGCCGGGTTCGCCGTGGGCGCGGAGTACACCGGCATCATGGTCTACCTGGTGGAGTCGGCCAGAGACGGCCGCCGCGGGTTGGCGGCGAGCTGGGCGGCGGCGAACTCGGAGGTCGGCTCGCTGCTGGCGGTCGGCGGCGGCTACCTGATGGCGCGGTTCCTGAGCGCCGAGGACCTGGATGCCTGGGGGTGGCGCGTGCTGTTCCTCGTGGGCGCACTGCTCGCCGCGGTGATGGTGCCGATGCGCCGGCTGATGGACGAGACGGAGACCTTCACCGAGGTCAAGGACACCGCGGAGAACACCGCCCGCTCCCCGCTGGTGACGGTGCTGAGGACCCATCCGCGTGCCGTGCTGGTGGCGTTCCTGGTGTCGTCGGTGGGCTCGGCGGCGTACTTCCTCAACATCACCAACGTGCCGACGTACCTGGAGACCACCGCCTCGATCGACAGTTCCACGTCCCTGTGGCTGGGGACGGTCGCCGCGGTGGTGGCGATCCTGGTGACGCCGCTGGCCGGTGTGGCGTCCGACCGTTTCGGACGACGCCCGGTGTTCATCTTCGTCGGCGTGGTCATCCTGGCCACGACGATCCCGGCGTACATGATGCTCGGCGGTGGGACGGGGTCGACGGCGCTGCTGGGCGGTGCGCTGCTCGCCGTGCCGGCGGCGGGCTGGAGCGCGGTCGCCGCCTCCGCCGTCCCCGAGCAGTTCACCGCGGTGGGACGTTTCTCGGGCATGGCGATCGGCTACAACACGGCCACGGTTCTGTTCGGCGGGTTGTCGCCCTTCGTGGCGACGTGGCTGATGACGGTCACCGGTTCGCCTTACGCCCCGGCGTGGTACGCCGTGGCGATCATCGTGTTCGCCGGGATCCCGATGCTGCTGCTCTTCCGGGACCGGGCGCACGTGCCCCTCGACGAGATCAACTCAGGTGCCGCGGACGGGTGACGTCCCCGAGTTCGGCGCCGGTTGCACCAGTAGCTGCCCCCGTAGCTGCCCCGGTAGCTGCCCCGGTAGCTGCCCACGACGCGAGCAGCTTCATGGCGTCCTCGGACGGTGAGCCGGGTTCGGGGGCGTAGATCGTCCAGGTCAGTCCGCGCTCGCCCTCCATGCGCAGTCCCTCGTAGGCCAGGGTCATCTCCCCGACTTCCGGGTGGTGGAAATGCTTGAAGCCGCTGCCGTGGTGACGCACGTCGTGGGCTCCCCACCGGGTGCGGAACTCGTCGCTGCGGGTAGACAGTTCCCCGACGAGGTCGTGCAGCGCCTTGTTGTGGGGGTCGCGGGCGGCCTCGGTGCGCAGGATCGCCACGGTGATGTCGGCCATGCCCTCCCAGTCCGGGTAGAAGTCGCGGGCCCGGTCGTCGAGGAAGGCCTGGCGGGCGATGTTCGGCGGGCCGGCGGGACGCCCCGGCATGTCGTAGAGCTGCGTGTAGAAGGCTTCGGCCAGGGTGTTCGTGGCCAGCAGGTCCATCCGGCCGTTGCGTACGAAGGCGGGGCCGGCGGTGACGGCGTCCAGCGCCCACTGCAGGCCGGGCCCCGGGGTCCAGGTGCGCCCGTCGCGCCTCTTCGGGGGACGCGCCGTCGGTGAGGCGGCGTGGGCGAGGTCGAAGAGGTGGGCACGTTCGGCGTCGTCGAGGCGCAGCGCGCGCGCCAGGCTCTCGAGGACCTCGGGGGACGCACCGGCGACCGCGCCGCGTTCCAGTTTCGTGTAGTACTCCACGCTGACGCCGGCCAGCGTGGCGACCTCGCTGCGTCGCAGCCCCGGTACGCGCCGGTTCGTCCCCGCCGGAAGCCCCACCTCGCCAGGGGTGACCTTGGCTCGCCGGGTGGTGAGGAACTCCTTGACCTCCGCCTTATTGTCCATGCCGTTGCCCATACCCCGAGCATAGGGCCCTCCTCCCCGCTGAGGGAGGTACTGCCGGTACCCCGCCCGACAGGCTCTCCCACAGCCCCGCCGGGACTGGTTGACTCACCGAGGTAGAGACATGAACCTTCGAGATTGGAGACCACCTTGCGTGCAGTCATCATGGACGCCCCCGGCCAGATCCGCGTCGGCGAGCGCGACGACCCCCGGATCATCGACCCGACGGACGCCGTCATCCGCATCACCGCGACCTGCATCTGCGGCTCGGACCTGTGGCCCTACCGGGGCGTGGAGCCGGCCGACCACCTGCACATGGGCCACGAGTACGTCGGCGTGGTCGAGGAGGTCGGCGACGCGGTGACCACCGTGGCACCCGGTGACCACGTGGTCGGCTCGTTCGTGATCTCCTGCGGCGAGTGCGAGATCTGCCGGTCCGGCTACCCGTCGAAGTGCGTCCACGCCGAATTCGTGCACGCCGGCATCGGCACCCAGGCCGAGCGCGCGCGGATCCCCCACGCCGACGGCACGCTGGTGGCCACTCCCGGCGAGCCGGACGCCGACCTCGTTCCGTCCCTGCTGGCGGCGTCGGACGTCCTGGGTACCGGGTGGTTCGCCGCGGACGCCGCGGCCGTCGGCCCCAGCAAGACCGTCGCCGTGGTCGGCGACGGCGCGGTCGGCCTGATGGGTGTGCTGGCGGCGAAGGAGATGGGTGCCGAGAGGATCATCGCGATGTCGCGGCACGCTGAGCGCCAGGCGCTGGCGCGCGAGTTCGGTGCCACCGACATCGTCGAGGAGCGTGGGGACGCCGGGGTCGCGAAGGTCCGCGAGCTGACCGGCGGCCTGGGCGCGCACAGCGTGATCGAGGCGGTCGGTACCCGCGAGTCCTTCATGCAGGCCATCCACTCGGCCCGCGGTGGCGGGCACGTCGGTTTCGTGGGTGTTGCACACGAGGGCGTGGACCTGCCGATGGACGAGGTCTTCTTCGCCGAGGTCCACCTGCACGGCGGCCCTGCCCCGGTGCGGCGCTACCTCCCGGAGCTCACCGCCAAGATCTGGGCCCGTGAGATCAACCCGGGCAAGGTCTTCGACCTCTCGCTGCCGATGGAGGACGCCGCCGAGGGCTACGCCGCGATGTCCGAGCGTCGCGCGACCAAGGTGATGCTGACGCTGTGAGTGGTACCGAATCCCGCCTCCCGTTCGTCACCTACGTCCTGGCGGCCGGTGTCTTCCTCATGGGCACCACGGAGTTCATCGTCGCCGGGATCCTGCCGGACATCGCCGAAGACCTGTCGGTGTCCGTGTCCGACGCCGGACTGATGATCACCGTCTTCGCCATCGGCATGATCGTCGGCACCCCGGCCATGGCGGTGCTCACGCTCCGGCTCCCGCGGCGCATGACCCTCACCCTCGCGCTCCTGGTGTTCGCGGTGGGCCACGTCATCGTGGCGTTGTCGTCGTTGCTGCCGTTGATCCTCGCCGCCCGCTTCCTGACCGCCCTGGCGACCGGAGCCTTCTGGGCCGTCGCCGCGGTGGTCGGTGCGCAGGCTGCGGGCCCGTCCCTGTCGTCGAAGGCGCTGGGCATCGTGCTCGGCGGCGGGATGCTCGCCAACGTCGTCGGCGTCCCGTTGGGTTCCTTCGCCGGCCAGACCGTCGGCTGGCGCGGCCCGTTCTGGGCCTTGGCCGTGCTCGCGGTCGTCGGTGCACTGGTCATCTTCCGTCAGGTCCCTCCCGATCCGCTGGACGCACCGGCGCCGTCGTTGCGCGCGGAACTGCGCGCCCTGCGCGACGGGCGCGTGTGGCTGGTGCTCGCAGGTTGCGCTGTGGTCTGCGGGTCCTCGCTGGCCGTCTACAGCTTCATCGCCCCGTTGTTGACCGACAACAGCGGGCTGCCTGCCAGCGCCGTGCCACTCGTGCTCGTCGGCTACGGGGTCGGGGCGTTCATCGGCTCGAACGTGGGTGGCAGCATCGGCGCGCGTCGTCCGTTCGCCTTGCTGTTCTTCTCCGCGGCAGCGACGTTCCTGGTGCTCGTCGCCCTGCTGCTGTTCTCCCATAACGCAGTGGTGACGGTCATTCTCGTCGCCCTGCTCGGCCTGTTCGGCATGTCCACCAACCCGGTGTTGATCGGCATGGCCGTGCGATACGCGGACAAGGCACCGACCTTGGCGTCGGCGATGGCGACCGCGGCCTTCAACTTCGGTACGGCCATCGGCTCCTGGATCGCCGGCATGACGCTAGCGACGTCCATGGGCGCGAGCGGACCGGTGGCCGTGGGTGCCTGCGTGGCCGCACTGTACGTGGTCCCGTTGACGCTGCTGCTCCGCCGCGAGCGTGCGGATCTTCGCCGGCCCACGGTCGAATCGCCTCAGCGCAACAAGGAGGGTCGGTAAGCAATCACACCGTTCGCCTACACCCTGTCCTTTCGCCAGGCGATGACCGCGGTCAGCACGCCCACCACGGCGAGGAGTGGGAAGAAGGCGAAATATATTTCAACGGGAAGTGGCCCGAATAATTCGCTGAACTGTTCGTTTGACAGAAACTGCAGGCCGGGGAATCCGCGGCCGCCCGGATAGGGCATCGACAGGCCGATCGGATCCTCATGCGAGTTGTAGATCGTCGAAAACTGCGCGTCCAGGACCATCCCGATCGTGGAGACAACCCCGAACACCGCCACGGGGTAGCACACCCAGAACCAGGGAAAAGCCAGATTCCTCTGGTTCTTCTGCCGCGCCCGCCGCGGCAGAATCACCGCCCCGGTCATCGCGACCACCAGGATGCTGCCCAGGAAGACCCAACTCATATGCGCCTCTTCCGCCAGGCCCACACCGACAACGCAAGACCTGCCGCCGCGATCAGCGGGTAGGCGATTCGCGCCCACGGCATCCTGAGCAGGTTCGCGGCAGCGGCATCCGACAGCAAGGAACTGTCGAAGCCGTCGTCGGCATCTGCCAGCGGCATGTACATCGTCCACCCGAAATCAGCCACGGTGGCGGCAGTCCCCGGTAACCAGGCCGCGAACCCCAGGGCGATCGCGAACACCGTCAGGGGAACAGGATCCAGAACCACGGAAATCCGGGACGCTTCTGCTCCTCCGGTTCCTGGCCGCGGTAGGCGGCGCGCCGCGGGAGGATGGCACCGCCGACGAGCAGGACCATCAGGGCGGCGAAGATCAGCAACCACGTCATTAGTGCAGCATAACAGCCGCGCGTAGCATCGGGACGCACGGGAAACCTCATCCTCACTCGAGGTTTCCGGAGACGAAAGGCGGCCCTGACATGAACACCCACACCTCGAACGCCGACGAGCTCCTGAGCATCGGAGAGACGAGCCGACGCACCGGCACCGCGGTCTCGGCGCTGCGCTACTACGAGGACCTCGGGCTGATCGCCTCGGTCCGCACCGGCGGCAACCACCGCCTCTACGCACGTCACATGCTGCGTCGGATCTCCCTGATCAGCGTCGCGAAGAACCTCGGCATCCCGCTGAAAAGCGTGCAGGACGCATTCAGCAGCGTGCCGTTGGACCGGGCACCCACGCACAAGGAATGGCAGGTGGCCTCGCGCAGGTGGAAGAAGGAGCTGGAGGAACGGCGCCGCGGCCTCGAACGCCTCGAGAGCGAGCTCACCAGCTGCATCGGCTGCGGTTGCCTCTCACTGAAGGCCTGCACACTGCTCAACCCGCAGGACGCTCTGGGCGCCACCGGGCAGGGCGCGCGCCGCCTCTCCTGACGGCGCGCCGCGTCCGGCTTGACCTCAAGTGCACTTGAGGTAATAGCGTGGTCCGCAGATCGACACCGACGAGAAGGAGCACCAACCATGGCTGTCTACGAGCTTCCCGACCTGCCCTACGACTACGACGCCCTCGA
>JAKDIS010000038.1 GCA_030450335.1 Corynebacterium sp.
CGCCCGGCCACCGCGGTGGCTCCAGTGGTGGCCTCTGTTGCGGCTTCCGGGGTCGTGCTGGTGCTGATCGCCTGGGTCCTCGTGCCGGGCCTGTTCACCTCCGCCGACCCGTTGACCGGGCAGCCGCTCGACCGGCTGCAGGCGCCGGGGACCGAACACCCCTTCGGCACCGACCACCTGGGTCGTGACGTGTGGGGGCGGGTCGTCCACGGCGCACGCGGCTCGCTGGGCACCGCAGCCCTCGCCGTGGCGGTCGGCGCCGTCGCAGGAAGCCTGGTGGGGGCGGTCGCCGGATACGCCGGTGGTGCCGTCGACACCGTCCTGTCCCGCGGCACCGACGTCCTGCAGTCGGTCCCCGGGCTGCTGTTGTAGATCTCGGTGGTCGCCGTAAAATTAAAAAAAAAAGGAAAGGTTGCCGTGGCCGTCGGTGTCGCGGCGCTGCCGACGTTCGCCCGCGTCGCCCGCGGCGAGGTGCTGCGGTGGCGGACGAGCGCCTTCGTCGAGGCCGCCCGCCTCAACGGTGTGGGGTCCGCCCGGATCCTCTCCCGGCACGTGGCACCGCACGCCCTGGGTCCCCTGGCGGGCCTGGCGATCCTCCAGTTCGGTTCCGCCCTGCTCGCCGTGGCGGCACTGAGCTTCCTCGGGCTGGGAGCATCACCACCGGCACCGGAGTGGGGGCTGCTCGTCGCCGACGGACGCAGCTACCTCTCCAGCGCCTGGTGGCTGACGACGCTCCCGGGGCTCGTCGTCGCGGCCGCCGTCCTCTCCGTCAACATCCTCGCCAACGCGGTGACACGCCGCGCGGCGTCCCCACCACAAGGAGGTCACCATGACCGTCGTACTACATCCCGAAGCACACCCCGAAGAGTCCGTCCGACCGGCGGAGACAAGCAAACAGAATCAGAACCGGCACGTCCCGCCTGAGACGGCCCGGCCACCGGCCCTCGACCTGGCGGGCCTGACCGCCACCTACCGCACCCGTGCCGGGTACTCCCCGGCCGTCGCGGACGTCGACCTGGCCGTCGGGGTGGGGGAGACGGTGGCCCTCATCGGCGAGTCCGGGTCCGGCAAGTCCACCACCGCGCGCGTTGCGGCGGGCCTGGCACAGGACGGCCCCGGCGGTCCCGACGGACTCGCCGTGACGATCTCACACCACCGCATCCTGGGTCGCGACGTCTCCACCGCAGGGCCGGCGGCGTGGAACAGGCTCCACCGTTCGCACGTCGGCTACGTCCCGCAGGACGCCGGCGAGGGGCTCAACCCCGTGCGCACGGTCGGCAGCCAACTCGCCGAGGCGTTCCGCCTGCACGGCGGGGGACGCAGGGACGCGGTCCGTCGGACCGCCGAAGCCCTGCGCGACGTCGGCCTGGACGCGGCGGTGCACGCGCGCCGCCACCCGCACCAGCTCTCCGGTGGACAACGCCAACGCGTACTCATCGCCCTGGCGCTGATCGGCGACCCGGCGCTCGTCGTCGCCGACGAACCCACCTCCGCCCTCGACGTCACCGTCCAGAAGAAGGTCCTCGACCTGCTGGAGGCCCGCGTACGGGATTCCGGCGCCGCCCTGCTGCTGATCACCCACGACCTGGGTGTGGCCCACGGCCGGGCGGACCGCGTCGTGGTCCTCAAGGACGGCCGCGTGGTCGAGGAGGGGGAGACGGCCACCGTGCTGAGCTCCCCGCGGCACGCCTACACCCGGGAGCTCGTCGCCGCCGTCCCCGAGGCCCGACCCGAGGCCCGCCCCGAGGCGCCGCTGCGACGTCCGGACGCCCCGGCGGTGATCAGGGCGAGTGGTCTTACCAGGGTGTTCGTCCCCGGAGCCGCCCCGGCGGTCGACGCCGTCGACCTCACGGTCCGTTCCGGCAGCACGCTGGGTATCGTCGGTGAATCCGGGTCGGGCAAGTCAACGACCGCGCGGATCCTGCTCGGGCTCGAGCCGTTCGACGGCGGCGCCGCGGAGGTGCTCGGCCGCAGGCTCGACGGCAGGGGGAGCCGGGGTCGGAAAGGCGGGGACGCCGTCGCCCTGTCGCGACGCGCACGGCTGATCCACCAGGACCCCACCGGGGCGCTCGACCCCAGGTTCACCGTCGGACGGTCCGTCGCCGAGCCCCTCGACGGATTCGGCATCGGCGACCGCGCCTGGCGTCGACGGCGGGTCGCGGAGCTGCTGGACCTCGTCGCCCTGCCACGGGACACCGTGGACCGGCGTCCGTCCGAACTGTCCGGTGGACAGCGCCAACGCGTCGCCCTCGCCCGCGGTCTGGCGGTCGACCCCGAACTCCTCGTCCTCGACGAACCGGTCTCCGCCCTCGACGTCTCCGTGCAGGCCCGCATCCTGGACCTGCTGGTGGACCTGCGCGACGAACTGGGGTTGACCTACCTGTTCATCAGCCACGACCTCGCCGTCGTCCGCTCCATCGCCGACGAGGTCGCCGTCATGGCGGCGGGTCGGGTGGTCGAGTACGGAACCACGGCGCAGGTCTTCGACGACCCGACCGACGAGGTCACCCGGGCGCTGCTCGCGGCGGCCCCCAGCATCCCCCGGAAGGAGCCCCACCATGTCTGACAGCACGAACACCACGAAACGCCAGGTTCACCTGGCCGCCCACTTCCCGGGCGTCAACAACCACTCCGTCTGGTCCGACCCCGAGTCCGGCTCCCACATCGACTTCGACAGTTTCGAGCACTTCGCCCGCAGCGCCGAACGCGGCCTCTTCGACTTCCTCTTCCTCGCCGAGGGACTCAGGCTGCGGGAGCACAAGGGCAGGATCTTCGACCAGGACGTGGTTGGACGCCCCGAGACCGCCACGGTGCTCGCCGGGCTCGCCGCGGTCACCGGGCACATCGGGTTGACCGGGACCTTCTCCTCCACCTTCAACGAGCCCTATGACCTGGCCCGCACACTGGCCACCCTGGACCGGGTGTCCGGGGGACGGGCGGCGTGGAACCTGGTGACCACCCACAACGCCTTCACCGGGGCGAACTTCCGGCGCGGCGGCTTCCTCGACGGCGCCGACCGCTACCGTCGGGCCGAGGACTTCCTCGCCCTGGCCAGGACGCTCTGGCACTCCCACGACCACGGCGCCGACGGCTCCTTCGCGCACACCTCGGAGTTCTTCGACGTCCGCGGGCACTTCCCGGTGCCCACGACGCCCCAGGTCAGCCCGGTCATCTTCCAGGCGGGCGACTCCCCTGAAGGGCGGGACTTCGCCGCACGCAACGCGGAGGTGATCTTCTCCCGACACTCCGAGGCAGAGGCGGGACGGGAGTTCCGGAAGGACATCGACCGGCGTCTCGCCGCCGTCGGACGCGATGCCGGGGACCTGAAGATCTACCCCGGGATCTCCGTCATCCTCGGTGACACCGCCGCCGAGGCGCAGGAGCTCCACGAGGACGTCCGGCGTCGCCAGGTCACCGGGCCCGGTGCGATCGCCTTCCTCGAACAGGTCTGGGGCACCGACCTCACCCACCTCGACCCGGACGGGCCCCTGCCGGAGCAGGACCCCGACACCGGCAACGCCGACATCACCCGCGGTCGGGTGCGCCACGACAAGGACCCCCGCGCGGTCGCCGACCGGTGGCGCGAGCTGGCACGGGAGCGCGACCTGTCGATCCGCGACCTCGTCACCGAGGTGTCCGGACGTGGCGGCACGCTGGTGGGGACGCCACACCAGGTCGCCGAGCAGTTCGACGAGCTGACCCAGGCACGAGCGGCGGACGGCTTCATCCTGGTTCCGCACCTCTCGCCGGGCGGGTTGGACGGGGTGGTGGACCGTGTGGTCCCTGAACTCCAGGACCGTGGCGTGTACCGGGAGTCCTACCCGGACACGTTCCCGGACAACACCCTGCGCGGCAACCTCGGCCTGCCCGCCTACGACCACCAGTACGCGGAGGTGCCGGCATGACCGTGGTGATCCGGGTGGCCCCGCAGGCCGCCCTCGACCTCCCGGCGCTGCGCGCGCTGGCGCTCGCGCTCGACGGTGCAGGCGGTGCAGACGGTGCAGGTCCCACCGACATCCTGCTGCTCGAGGACGACTTCTCCTCCGGGCAGAACGCGGTCACCGTCGCCGCCTGGCTGGCCGGGCAGACCACGGACCTGAGGATCGTGCCGGAGGTGCCGCTGACCCACACCGAACCCTTCCACGTCGCCACGTCCACCGCCACGCTCGACCACGTCAGCAGGGGACGCGCCGGCTGGTCGCCGACGGTGCAGACCGACACCACGTCCGCCGCGCTGGTGGGCCGGCGTCCCGCCTCGCCCGACGGTGTGTGGCGTGAGTTCGGGGACATCGTCTCCGCCGTGCGCAGATTGTGGACGTCCTGGGAACCGGACGCCGAGATCCGTGACGCGGCGACCGCGCGTTTCATCGACCGTGACAAGGTCCACTACGTCGACGTCGAGGTCACGGACTCGGTGGGGGAGGTGTTCACGGTGAAGGGCCCGTCGATCGTGCCCCGCCCGCCACAGGGCGAACTGCCCACGGTGGTGACGGTCGCCGAGCCGGCGTCGGTGACGGCGGCCGGGGAGGTGGCGGGGGAGGCGTCCGGCGTCCTGATCGTCGGTGACCGGTTCGTCACCGGCGACGGTGGCACCGGCGAGGTCCTGCGGCTCGCCGACACCGCCGACGTCCTCGCCGCGGCCTCCCGGTACTCCCGGGCAACACGGTGAGGGACCTCGGACCCCCGGTCGACTCCGTCGTACTGGTCGGAGCGGGGCCGCGCGCCACCGGGGTGCTGCAGGCCCTGGCCGGTGAACTCGACGGCTCCCGACGGCTGACCGTGCACGTCGTCGACCCGTACCCCTGCGGTGCCGGACGGATCTGGCGGGCGGACCAGCCCGGTCAACTCTGGATGAACAACACCGCCGACGAGATCACCGTGCACCCGGACGGGACCGGCCCCACGCTCGCCGACTGGTCCGGGTCGCCGGGGGCGTTCCTGCCGCGCCGGGAGGTGGCGTCCTACCTGCGCGACGCCTTCGCCCGTGCGGTCGACGCGTTGCCGGAGTGCGTCACCGTGTGCACCTGGCGCACGCGTGCGGTGCAGGTGTCGGTACCCGGTCCCGGCGCGGGCCGGCAGGTCACCCTGCAGGACGGGACGGTGCTGCGCGCCGACGTCGTCGTCCTGGCCCAGGGGCATCTGGACGTCCGGTCCGGTGCGGTTCCCGGTCAAGGCCACACACCGCAGGGCCACACACCGCAGGGCTACACACCGCCGGGCTACACCGCCGACCAGGACCTCACCGGGGTTCCGGCGGGTGCGGACGTCCTGGTGCGTGGTTTCGGTCTGGCGTTCATCGACCTGATGATGCTGCTCAGTGAAGGGCGCAGTGGCCGGTTCGACCGTCGCGACGGCGGCCCGGTGCCCACCTACCGGCCCTCCGGGGAGGAGCCGGTGCTGTGGGTCGGGTCCCGCCGTGGTGTGCCGTACCGGTCGAAGATCGCCGGGGGTGTGACGCCGCGCAGTCCCCGCTACCTCACCACCGACGCGGTGGCACGCCTGCCACGGACGCCGGACGGTGCGCTCGCCGACGGTGCGGTGCGCACGCTGCTGTCTGCGGAGGTCACCGCCGCCCACTACACGGCACTGGCCGACCTGGGCGACCGCGGCAGGTGTGCGGTGGATGCCGGAGGCGTCCACGAACTCACCGACGCCTGGGCAGCGGGCACTGCCGGTGTCACGGCACGAACGGTCTCCGCGTCACTCGGGCACGCCGTCCCCGACCCGGCCGACCGGCTACGGCCCGACCGGTTGGACCGCCCGCTCGCCGGACGCGTGTTCGCCGACCGGGAGGCCCTCGAGGATGCGGTGGTCGGCAACACCCTGACCAACCTTCACCGCGCCACGGGGGGACGCCACCCGCAGGACGCCGCGCTGTACGCCACGCTGGTGGGGGTGCTCCCGGTGCTGCGGGGGCTACTGCGCGCCGCAGACGGGGCACGTCTTTCCGCGCAGGACGAGGCGTTCGTCCGGCAGGTCTGCGCCTCGTTCTCCTACGTGTGCTCCGGGCCGCCGCCGGAGCGGCTCGGCAACCTCCTGGCCCTGCACCGCGCCGGTCTCGTGCGTTTCCTCGGCGCCGACGCCCGGGTGGTGGAGCTGCCCGGGCACCGCGGTGGAGGTTTCCGTGCCACCAGTCCGTCGCTCCCCGGTGAGGCGGTGGAGGCCACCCGTCTCCTCGACGCACGCCTGGCGGACGTCACGGCCTCGCAGGTGTCGGACGGACTCCTGCGTGGGCTCCTGGCGTCCGGCGAGGTGGCCACGGGCCACGGGGACACCGGCGAGGCCGGTGCGGAGGTGTTCCTCGTCGACGCGGAGGGTCGGGCGGTCGGACGGGACGGGCAGGTGCGGGACGACCTCTTCCTCGTCGGTCCGGCGACGTCCTCCCCGGTGCGGGAGGGTTTCGCCAGGCCCGGCACGGACGCCCGGGTCTTCGCCGCGAACAGGTCGGTGGCGCGGTCTGTGGCCAGGTCGCTGGAGGGGACCCGTCTGCTCAACAATGTGATCTAGATCATAGTGAGAACTCTAGGTTGAGTGGAACAGACTCAAGGTTTCCGACGTTGGAACTACCGTAAGCGAAAGTTGACACGAACGCGCTAAAGTAGACACCGGCACGCACACGCAGAGAAGGAGACTGACGATGAGCGGATTCACCCCCACCACCCGAACCCAGGAGGCCATGCAGGCTGCACTGCAGTCGGCCAGCGCCAACGGTAACCCGGACATCCGTCCGGCGCACCTCCTCGTGGCGATCCTCGACCAGGAGGACTCCATCGCCCGCCCCGTCCTGCAGGCCGCCGGCGTCGACGCCGACGACGTCCTGCGCGACGCCCGCGACCTCGTCGCCGGCTACCCGCAGGCGTCCGGCTCCGGGATGGCCAACCCCAACTTCAACCGGGACGCCCTCAACTCCCTGACCGCCGCACAGGAACTCGCCGAGGAACTCGGCGACACCTACGTCTCCACCGAGGTGCTGCTCGCCGGCATCGCCAAGGGCGATTCCGAGGCGGCCAAGGCCCTGCACGACCGCGGCGGCACGTTCGACGCCATCCGTGGCGCCTTCGAGTCCGTCCGCGGCAACCGCAAGGTCACCACCGAGGAGCCCGAAGGCCAGTTCCAGGCGCTGGAGAAGTACTCCACCGACCTGACCGCCCGTGCCCGCGAAGGCAAGATCGACCCGGTCATCGGACGTGACCAGGAGATCCGCCGTGTCGTCCAGGTGCTGTCGCGGCGTACGAAGAACAACCCCGTGCTCATCGGCGAACCCGGTGTGGGCAAGACCGCCATCGTCGAGGGCCTCGCCCGGCGCATTGTCGCCGGCGACGTGCCCGAGTCCCTGCGCGGAAAGAAGCTGATCAGCCTCGACCTGGGCTCCATGGTCGCCGGCGCGAAGTACCGCGGCGAGTTCGAGGAACGCCTCAAGGCCGTCCTCGACGAGATCAAGGAGGCCGACGGCGAGGTCGTCACCTTCATCGACGAGCTGCACACCATCGTCGGCGCCGGTGCCACCGGCGAGTCCGCGATGGACGCCGGCAACATGATCAAGCCGCTGCTCGCCCGCGGTGAACTGCGCCTCGTCGGCGCCACCACCCTCGACGAGTACCGCAAGTACATCGAGAAGGACGCCGCCCTGGAGCGTCGTTTCCAGCAGGTCTACGTCGGTGAGCCGACCGTGGAGGACACCGTCGGCATCCTGCGTGGGCTCAAGGAGCGCTACGAGGTCCACCACGGCGTACGGATCCAGGACTCCGCGCTGGTCAGTGCCGCGTCCCTGTCGGACCGCTACATCACCAGCCGGTTCCTGCCGGACAAGGCCATCGACCTGGTCGACGAGGCCGCGTCGCGTCTGCGCATGGAGATCGACTCGCGCCCCGAGGAGATCGACGACGCCGAGCGCATCGTCCGACGCCTCGAGATCGAGGAGATGGCCCTGAGCCAGGAGACCGACGACGCCTCCAAGGACCGCCTGGTCAAGCTGCGTGCCGAACTCGAGGACGAGCGCGAGAAGCTCAACGGGCTCATGGCCCGCTGGGAGAACGAGCGTGGCTCCATCGACCGGCTGCGCGAGCTGAAGGAGGAACTCGACGGCCTGCGCACCGAGTCCGAGATCGCCGAGCGCGACGGTGACTACGCCCGCGTCGCCGAGCTGCGCTACGGCCGCATCCCGGAGCTCGAGAAGCAGGTCGGCGAGGCGGAGTACGAGGCCGCCCAGGCCGAGGAGCAGCGCATGCTCACCGAGGAGGTCACCCCGGACACCATCGCCGAGGTCGTCTCCGCGTGGACCGGTGTGCCCGCCGGCAAGATGCTGGAGGGCGAGACCGAGAAGCTGCTGGCCATGGAGAAGGTCATCGGTGGACGTGTCGTCGGGCAGGACGAGGCGGTCACCGCCGTCTCCGACGCGGTGCGTCGCTCCCGCGCCGGCGTCGCCGACCCGGACCGTCCGACCGGCTCCTTCCTGTTCCTCGGGCCGACCGGTGTCGGCAAGACGGAGCTGGCGAAGTCGCTGGCGGAGTTCCTCTTCGACGACGAGCACGCCATGGTGCGCATCGACATGTCGGAGTACGGCGAGAAGCACTCCGTCGCCCGTCTCGTCGGCGCGCCCCCCGGATACGTCGGCTACGACGCCGGTGGCCAGCTGACCGAGGCCGTACGGCGCCGCCCCTACACGGTGGTGCTGTTCGACGAGGTCGAGAAGGCACATCCGGACGTCTTCGACGTGCTGCTGCAGGTCCTCGACGAAGGACGCCTGACCGACGGGCAGGGCAGGACGGTGGACTTCCGCAACACCATCCTCATCCTGACCTCCAACCTGGGCGCCGGTGGCAGTGACGAGCAGGTGATGAACGCGGTGAAGGCGGCGTTCAAGCCGGAGTTCATCAACCGGCTCGACGACGTGGTCATCTTCGATGCCCTGTCGCAGGAGCAGCTGACCTCCATCGTGGACATCCAGGTCGCCCAGCTCGCCGAGCGGCTCGCCGCCCGACGGTTCGACCTGCAGGTCACCGAGGACGCCAAGGCATGGCTCGCCGAGCGCGGCTACGAACCGGCCTACGGTGCCCGGCCGCTGCGCCGCCTGATCCAGAAGGCGATCGGCGACGCGTTGGCGAAGAAGCTGCTCGCCGGCGAGGTCCGCGACGGCGACACCGTGAAGGTGGACCTGCCGCGCGACGCCTCCGGGGTCGCCGACCCGACCACCGACGCGCTCACCATCGAGTCGGTCGCGCACGAGGCGTAGTCCGACCCGGACGAACCGACGGTTTCTGTCTGGTCTGACTGACGAAGTCTCCACTTCGCCGGTCATTCCGGACAGGAACCGTCGTTGGCGTTAGGGGGCAGGGGGCGCAGGGAGCAGGCTCAGCGCACCGGCGGGTCGAAGAAGGTCGCCGGGTCGATGTCCTCCAGCGCGATCCAGTCGGCGTCTGAACCGGCACCCGCCCCGCCACCGTTGCCGACACCGTCGGGGCAGCGCAGTTCCAGTGCCGTGACCGGACGTTCGTCGATGGTCGACACCAGGGTGTACAACGTCGCCAGAATGTGCGCGCACGGCCTCGACCGGGCACGGCACGTGCAGGTCGCCGTCTCGTCCGGTGCAGCGGGGACGACCGGGACGCCGGCATCGCCGAAGCGGCCGATCAGGTCGTCCGGCAGGTCGCCGCTGGGGTCCGGACGCAGGCCGGCCAGGACGTTCCCCGCAGCGTCCTGCTCGGCGGCGCTCCAGCCGCAGGGGGCGAGCGTCACGGTGTGGGTGGAGGACCCGTCGCGCACCGCCGCAGTCACAGCAGGCGACCCATCCGCCGCATCCGCGCCCGGCAGGACCAGGTCCACCTTGTGGTTGCGGGAGAGGCTGCGGGCCTTGGGCAGCTGGGCGCGCGGTGTCCCGTCGGTGCGTTCCACGGTGCGTAGCCAGGCGCGTCCCCACAGCGTCGCCCCGAACTCGGCCCCGGCCATCAGTACTCCTCCTTCAGGTCGACCACGTCGCGCAGTTCCTCGTCGGACATGCTGGTCAGCTCGGCGCTGTCGTCGCCGGTCACGGCGTCGGCCAGGCCCTTCTTCGCCCGGTGCATCTTCTCGATGTGCTCCTCGAACGTCCCGCCGACGACCATGGTGTGCACGCTCAGCCGGTACTTCTGGCCGATGCGGTGGGCCCGCGCGGTGGCCTGTTCCTCCACCGCCGGGTTCCACCACCGGTCGTAGTGGATGACGTGTGAGGCGCGGGTCAGGTTCAGGCCGAATCCGGCGGCGCGCAGGCTGAGGATGAGCACGGGCGGCGCGTCGTCGTCCTCCTGGAAGCGTCGGACCATCTCGTCGCGGTCGGCGGCGGACAGCCCGCCGTGGAGGAAGGGCAGGGCAGCGCAGCCGAGGTGGTCGGCGAGCCCGTCGGACAGCAGTTCGCCCATCGCCCGGTACTGGGTGAACACCAGGGCCCGCTCGCCGCCGGCGGTGATCTCGGCGAGCATCTCGGCGACCCGGTCGAACTTGCCCGACCGTCCCGGCGCAGGCGTGCCCTGGGCGTGGAGGTACTGGTCGGGGTGGTTGCAGATCTGCTTCAGGGAGGTCAGCAGCGCGAGGATCTGCCCGCTACGTCCTGCGCCGTGGTGGAAGCCGGTGCTGAAGGCGGCGGTGACCGCGTCGCGGTAGAGGCCGCGCTGCGCGGCGGTGAGGCCGCAGTACACGGTGGTGTCGAGGCGCGGCGGGAGTTCGAGCGCGACGCCGTCCTTCGTCCGACGCAGCATGTGCGGTGCGATCGTCGTGGAGAGCCGCGCCGCCGCCGTGCGCGACTGCCGCTGCCGGATCGGGGTGGCGAAGCGGGTGCGGAAGCGTGCGCGCGTGCCCAGGAGCTGCGGTACCGCGACGGAGAACAGCGACCACAGTTCGTCGAGGTCGTTCTCCACCGGCGTGCCGGTCATCAGTACGCGCGCCTCGGCGTCCAACGCCACTGCGGCGCGCGTGACCTGTGAGGACGGGTTCTTGAGCTGCTGGGCCTCGTCGAACACGGCGACGCCCCACGTCCGGGCGCGCAGCGCGGAGTCGGAGCGCACCAGCGGGTAGCTGGTGAGCACCACGGTCCCGGCGGCGATGTCGTCGGGCAGCTCGCGGGTGCTGCCGTGGTAGCGCAGCACCGGCAGCTGTGGCGCGAAGCGGTGCAGTTCGCGTGCCCAGTTGCCCAGCAGCGAGGTCGGGCAGACGACCAGGTGGGCGTGCGCGGGGCGGGACGTCGCGAGCAGCGCGATGACCTGCAGCGTCTTGCCGAGACCCATGTCGTCGGCGAGCAGCGCGCCGCCGTCGTCGCGCACCCGGGCGCGCAGCCAGGCCACGCCCTGCGCCTGGTAGGGGCGCAGGTCGGCGACGACCTGCCCGTCGAGGCGTCCTGCGGTGTCCAGGTCGTCGCGGAACCGGGCGAGGTGGGCGGCGGCGGACGGGATCGCCGCGGCGTCCTCGTCCGGGACCGCGTGCCCGGCGGGTGGCAGGACGCCCGCGACCTCGGCGAGTGCGGCGTCCGTGCCGCGTCCCGCACGGGGACGCAGGACGTTGCGGGACGCCGTGCGCCACGCCCGCGCCGAGGCGTCCAGGTGGCGCACGCGCGTGAGCGTGGACAGGCACCGCGCGGTGGTGAGCAGGTCGGTGACGCACACCTCCACGTCCTCCACCTGCAGACTCTCGCCGTCCGGCACGACGAGACGCGCGGTCGTCGCACGCCCGGTGGGAAGCCCTGCGGCGTCCATCGTGGCGGGAAGGTCGTCGACGCCCCACCAGGCGAAGCCGTGTTCTGCGGGGAGGTACGTGGCCTGGAGGCGGGAGACGGGACGTGGCAGGACGATCATCCTTCGTGCAGGCGGGGGCGGGTGCCGGGCAAGGCTACGGGACGCGCCGCACGCCGCGCATATGGCGACGCGGCTGGGTACAACACTTTCGGGGGTGCGGGGTGCCTGCCGTCGACGACTGGGGAGTCGGGGGAGGACAATCAGGCGTGGGGGGCGTCGTGTAAACGGTCCGACATCAGCAGGAGGTCGAACGGGCCGGCCCAGGACTGAGGGAACACGGTGATGCCGTCGACGAGCGGTGTCGGCCCGGCGCCGGCCGCTGTCGGGTCAGTAGCTGCAGCCGCAGCCGCCTCCGCCAGCGGAGCGTAGGGGCCCAGCGGGTAGCGGGCGCGTGGGTCGCCCGGGGTCCACAGTGCGCCGGCGACCCGGTAGACGCCGAGACCGCCGCCGACCAGGTGGGAGCCGAGGGAGCCGTCGAGCGTGGGGTCGAGGTGCTCGGTCTGCTCGAACAGCAGGATGCGTTCTCCCGGGTGTCCGTCGGCGAGACGGCGCAGGTTGTCGTACTGCACGCGGTCGCGCGCGGCGAGGTCGCGGTGGTCCCCGTCGAAGGAGTCGAGCCCGGTGAAGACGACACGGCGTGAGGACGCGACGCCGGCGTTGTAGGTGCGTAACCACCGCAGCAGCGCGGCGTTGTGCGCCAGCGGCGTGCGGTACCAGGACCACATCGCGGTGACCAGCGCGTCCGGCGGAGCGTCCGGCGGTGCGTCCGGCCCGTCGCCGGCGAGGTAGCGGTCCACGTCGCGGGCCCGTTCGGCGTTGGTCTCCGCGGCGATGAGGCGGAACGCCCCGGAGGTCACGCCGTGCACGATCACCGCGTTGCGGGCGGCGAGGTACTCGGCGCAGTTGTGCAGGCCCTCGGCCCAGCCGATGACGCGGGCGTCGGCGACGAGTGCGTCGACGGCGGCCACGCCGGCCGGGTGAGCGACGGGCAGCAGGTCGCCGTCCGTCACAGCGTCCGTCACAGGGTCCGTCACAGGGGGGAGTCGCCCTGCGCGGCGGACTGCAGCAGCGGCAGGTAGTTGTCCAGCATCCACGGCAGGCTCAGCACCGAGATCGCGCTGGTGGCGTACACCATCGGCGGGTCGACGAGGGGCACGTAGCCGCCGCGTTCGACGGCGGGGATGCGGGCGAAGCCGGCGTCGGACTCCAGCTCCTCCTGGATGTCCTCGCTGAGGTACCAGGAGACCAGGACGTCGGAGTCGATGGAGGACCAGTTCTCCTTGCTCACCGGCACGGAGAAGGACTCCCCGGAGGTCGGCACGCTCGGGGCGATGCTGAAACCGAGCTGCTCGAGCAGCGTCACCCGGGAGTCGGTGGCGAGGTAGGTGTTCAGGCCGTCGGCGCTGGTCCCGGAGGCGAAGGCGATGGTCTTCCCGTCGAACTCGGGGTGCTCGTCCTTGGCGTCGGCGATGAGCTGGTTGGTGTCCTCGACGAGCTGCTCGGCCTCGTCGCCGCGTCCCAGGGCCTGGCCCACGGTGGTGGTCTGGTCCTCCCAGCTGGTCTGCCACGCCTCACCGGGGTAGGCCACGGTGGGGGCGATGTCGCTGAGGCGTGAGTACTGCTCGTCGGTGACGCCGGAGTTCACGGCGAGGATCACGTCCGGCTCGAGGTTGAGGATGTCCTCGAAGGGCAGGTCGTCGGACGACGCGTCGAGCAGTTCCGGCTCGGCGCCGTCTGTGTCGTCGCTGCCGTCGAGCGCCTCCCGGTCCCAGGGCAGCACGCCGGTGTCGTCACCGGTGTCGCCGCTCATGTCCTGCATGCCGACGGGGGTCACGCCGAGGGCGAGGGCCACGTCCTGGCTGCCCCACCCGATGGTGACGACACGCTCGGGCTCCTCCTCGATGGTGGCGGCGCCGAGGGCGGAGTCGATGGTGACGGGGAAGGCGTCGGCGTTCGCGGAACTCGAGGATCCTGAAGAGCCAGAGTCGTCTGAATCATCGGAGCAGGCGACGAGCGAGACGGCGACCGCCGTGGCGCAGAGGGCCGCGGAGACGCGGCGCAGGGGGACGAATCTGACGGTCATGGTGATCCTCATTGTTCGGGACGGTGAATAGTCAAGAGGATAGCCTACACTTCACCGCGGACATGACATCTGTCACGTCGATCCCGTGACATCCGCGCACCAGCTCATGACAAACCCCTCTACCTGCACCGACCCCGTCCCGGCAGGATCAGGGGTATGAGTACAGCACCCGTCATCAGCGTCACCGACCTGACCCGCACCTACCAGGCGAAGAAGTCCAAGGACGCCTACACCGCCGTCAAGGGGATCTCCTTCGACGTGGACAAGGGCGAGGTCTACGGCCTGCTCGGCACCAACGGTGCGGGCAAGACCTCCACCCTCGAGATCGTCGAGGGCCTCGCCGCCCCGTCACAGGGCACCGTGCGCGTCCTGGGCATGGACCCGGTCGCCGACCGCGCGCGGATCCGTCCGGAACTCGGCATCATGCTGCAGTCCGGCGGGCTGCCCAAGGAGCTCACCGTCGCCGAGACGATGCGCATGTGGGCGGGCACGTGCTCCACCCCGTTGCCGGTCGACGACGTGCTCGGCGAGGTGGACCTGAACCACCGCACCGACGTGCGCGTCGGTTCGCTGTCCGGTGGCGAGCAGCGTCGCCTCGACCTCGCCTGCGCACTGCTCAACGACCCGGGCATCGTGATCCTCGACGAGCCGACCACGGGCCTGGACCCGGAGTCGCGCGCCCGCACCTGGGAGTTGCTCGCGGCGTTGAAGGACCGCGGCGTGACGATGATCCTGACCACCCACTACCTGGAGGAGGCGGAGCATCTGGCCGACCGGATCGCCATCATGGACGCCGGCGTGATCGCCGTCGAGGGCCGGCTGGACGACCTCGCCGCCACCGAGGGCGCCGAGATCAGCTTCACCCTGCCGGACGCCGGCGCCGCCGGCGGGAACCGCGCAGGACGCCCGCAGGACGTCTTCCCGTCCTTCCCCGGCGCGCAGGTCACCCGTGACGGGGTGCGGCTGCGTATCGAGACCTCCCGGCTGCAGGAGGACACCCACCGCCTGCTCGACTGGGCCGCCGCCAACGACGTCACCCTCGGTCACTTCTCCGCCCGCCCCGCCAGCCTCGAGCGCGTCTTCGCCAAGATCGCCGGACGCGACAGCACCGTCTGAAAGGACCCGTCATGACCACCACCGCACGTGAAACCACCCGTACAGAAGTCCACTCCACCGGCACCGCCGGAACCTCCCTCCGGCGCTTCGTCGCCCTGGCCCGCGCGGAGACCCTCCAGTTCCGCCGCAACAAGACCCTGCTCGTCAACGCCACGCTCATCCCCATCGGCTTCGGCCTGGCGATGTTCTTCATCCTCTCCGGCGACGACGAGCAGTCCAAGGTCGAGGCCGCGGCAACGGCGCTGGAGTACTTCCTGCTCTTCGCGCTGATGTTCGTGCAGTTCTACACCGTGCTGTCCATGGTGACCACGCGCCGGGACGAGGGCGTGCTCAAACGCCTGCGCACCGGTGAGGCGCGCGACGCCGAGATCCTCGGTGCGTCCTCCTTCCCCGGGGCGGTGCTGACCATCGTGTTCACGGTGCTGATGTCGGTGCTGCTCATGGTCTTCGGCGCGCCGGGACCGGTGAATGTGCTGCCGCTCATCGTCGCTGTGCTGCTCGGCCTGGCGGTCACCAGTGGTCTGGCCCTGGTGACCAGCGGGTTCACGAAGAACCCGGAGGCCGCGCAGATCACCTCGATGCCGGTGATGCTGCTGATGTTCGCCACGATGGGCAACTTCCGTCAGCTCTACCCGGAGGGTGTGGACGAGGTCCTCGCCCGCACCCCGTTCGCCCTGATCTTCGACCTGGCCCAGTACGGCTGGGCGGGCAGCACCACCGTGGGCCGGATGGACGGCGTCGCCGCGTTGGGTGCCGGGGAGGTCCTCGCCGAGACGTGGCCGATGATGCTGATCCTGCTGGCGTGGGCGGCGGTGTGCGTGTGGGCCGGTGCCCGTTACGTCCGCTGGGACGTCCGGCGCTGACGTCCGGCACCACTGCTTAAATGGGGACCATGAACCCGACCGTGCTGGAGTCCGTCACCCGCCCACGCAGGACGTGGCGCGAGCTCGGCGGCGGCGCGAAGCTCGCCGTGTACACGCGCCTGTCCATGCAGTTGATGGTCGCCATGTTCGGCGTCCTCGCCGTCGTTCTCCCGCTGGCCGTCGCCGGCCAGGGGCCCACGCTCAGCCTGTGGCAGCAGGCCCTGGTGGCCGGGTCGGGGCTGGTGCTGACCGTCGCGGCCCTGCTGGTCGTGGAGCGGCGCCCGGAGTTCAACACCCGTCCGCGGCGTCCCACCGGACGGCTCGTGGCCGCGACGGGCGCGGCCACCGCGGTCGTCTGGACGCTCGGCGTCCTGCTGTACGTGGCGGGTTCGTCCACCACGGCGGTGACGGGGCTGTGCCTGGTGTTCATCGCCATCATCGTCGCCCCGACGGCGGTGCTGCCGTGGCTGCCGTGGCGCTGGACGCTCACCCTGGTGCTCTCGGCGGCGACGTCGGTGCTCATGTGGGACGAGCTGGAGTGGCTGCCGTTGTTCTTCGGGACGTTCCTGATGACCACCGTGGTGGCCTCGGCGTGGACGGTCAACATCGCCAAGCAGCTCGACCGCGCCCGCCTGACGGACGCCGCCCTGCAGGTCAGCGAGGAACGGCTGCGGTTCTCCCAGGAGCTGCACGACACCCTCGGTCAGCGTCTGGCGGCGATGTCGTTGAAGGCGGAGCTGGCGCGTGCGCTGGTCGCGCGCGGCGACGAGCGTGCCGACGGTGAACTCGCGCAGCTCCAGGAGCTGGCGCGGACCTCCGTCACCGAGATGCACGAGGTGGTGGACGGCTACCGGGCGGTCAACCTGTCCACGGAGGTCGACGGCGCGCGGCAGCTGCTGCACAGCGCCGGCGTCCACCTGGACGTCGACGGCGACCCCACGACGCTGTCCGAGCCGATGCGCGAGCTGGCGGCGTGGCTGGTGCGCGAGGGGACGACGAACGTGGTGCGTCACTCCTCGGCCACGCGCGTGCGGCTCGACTTCACGCCCGGGTCGGCCGAGGCGGTGACGATGAGCAACGACGGCGTGACCCGCGGCATCGAACGGCTGTCGGGCCTGGCGGGGATCCGGCGTCGCGCCGAGCCGATCGGCGCGGAACTCGTCGCCGAGCGCGACGGTAACGTCTTCCGCGTGACCCTTCGCCTGCCCGGTGAGTAGAGAAAAAGGAGCAACCATGAGTGCAGAACCCGTCCGGGTGGTCGTCGTCGACGACGAGTCCCTCGTCGCCAGCTCACTGTCGACCCTGCTGTCGCTGGAGGACGACCTCGACGTCGTCGCCACCCTCGGCTCCGGCGAGGAACTGCTCGACTGGTGCCGGACGCACCACGCGCCGGACGTCGCCGTCACCGACCTGCAGATGGGCGGCATCGACGGGGTGGAGACCGCCGCCAGCCTCCCCGAGGGCGTCGCCGTGCTGATCGTCACCAGCCACGGGCGTCCCCGCCAGCTCAAGCGGGCGCTGGCCGCCGGCGTCGCCGGTTTCGTGCCCAAGACGTCCTCCGCCGCGGAGTTCGCCACCGCGGTGCGCACCGTGCACGCCGGACGCCGCTGCCTCGACCCGGAGCTCGCCGCCCAGGCGATCGGCGCCGGCGAGTCGCCGCTGACCGAGCGCGAGACCGAACTGCTGGAGGTCGCCGGGCAGGGCGGCTCCGTCGAGCAGATCGCCGAGACCGTGCACCTGGCGGCGGGCACCACCCGCAACTACCTGTCCTCGGCGATGTCGAAGACGGGGGCGGCCACGCGTTTCGAGGCCTGGCGCATCGCCCGCGACCGTGGCTGGTTGTAGGGGGCCGGTTGTGAGCTTCGCTATGCGGGGCGGCGGCGGCACGCTTTCCCTCGTAAACTGGTCCGCATGACCCTGAGCCAGCCCGACACCCCCGCGACAACGACCGCCGAACCCTTCATCTCCGCCACCGACCTCTTCGAGGGCAGCAGCCGTGGCGAGCGGATGATCGTCCTCGACTCCGACTGGGAGTGGGGCGAGCACGCCGCCTGGAACCTGTACGTGACCAGGCACATCCCCGGTTCCTTCTTCTGCGACCCCGGCACCATGCTGTCCGGCTCGCCGTCGGCGACCGCCGGGCGTAACCCGCTGCCCAGCCGGGCCGTCCTGCAGCACTTCGTCGACGACTGGGGCATCCAGCCCGGCGTCCCGGTGCGTATCTACGACCGCGGCGGGCTGATCTACGCCGCCCGCGCGTGGTGGATCCTGCGGTGGGCGGGCGTCACCGACGTGCGCGTCCTCGACGGCGGGACGCCGGCCTGGCTGGCGGCCGGCGGCGACATCGCCGCCGGTATCGGCTGCCTGCGTGGACGCGGGACGTTCGAGGTCCTCGCCGGTGGCGCGCCGAGCATGCCGACGACGTCGCTGGACGAGGTGAAGGAGATCTCCGCCGCGGCGTCCACCGGGGCGGCGGCACCGCTGCTCATCGACACCCGTCCGGCGGACCGCTTCGAGGGACGCCGCGAGCGGCTGGACCGTCGCGCCGGCCACATCCCCGGCGCGATCGGCGTCCCGGTCGCCGAGCTGCTCGACGACGGCCGCGTCCCGTCCCCCGAGGTCGTGCGTGGGCGTCTCGCCGAACACGGCATCACCGGCGACGACGTCGCCGCCGAGACCGTGGTCTACTCCGGGTCGGGCGTGAGCTCGGCCCTGTTCATCGCGCTGATGGAGCACGCCGGGCTGCCGGTGGCGCGCCACTACGTGGGTGGATGGTCGCAGTGGTCCTCCGACCGTTCGCGTCCGGTGGCGTTGGGGTAGTCTCAGGAAAGGAAGAACTTTTCTGGACGAAATAACGCGGTTATGCCCCGACGCGTGTGCCTCACGTTCTATCCTTTGGCCACCGACGCTCATCACCGCAACGGACCGGGAGGCAACATGGAGGACGCAGGGAAGTCAGTGACCGGGTCCGTCTCGGGGTCCGTCTCGGGGTCCGTCTCGGGATCTGTCGCCGGGGCGGGGACCGGCACGCTCGACGTGGTGACCCCCATGCCCGGCACCGTCGCGCCACTGTCGGCCGTGCCGGACCCGCTGTTCGCCGCGGGCACGGTCGGGCCCGGCATGGCGGTGGTCCCGGACCCCGGGGTGGAGTACGTGACCGTGTGCTCGCCGGTGGCCGGCGTGCTCACCCGGCTGATGCCGCACCTCTTCCTCGTCACCACCGACGGCGGGCTGCCGGTCCTCGTGCACATCGGGATCGACACCGCGCAGCTCGACGGGCAGGGCTACTCCACCCACGTCGAACAGGGCACGCGCGTGCAGGTCGGCCAGCGGGTCACCACCTACGCACCCTTGTCCATCGGGCGGCTCGGCTTCGACCCGATCGTGGCGGTGGTGATGATGCAGCAGGACGGTGGCGTCGAGGAGGGGCTCATGCCCGGCGAACCGTCCGAGCCAGGGGACGTGTTGTTCCGGTTCTGAAGGTTTACCCCTATGCTGGGGGGATGCTCCGCCGTTTCACCACCGTGTCGTGTGTCCTCCTGATGCTCCTGGGAGTCACCCGTCTCGGCGACAGGGTGGACCCGCAGTGGGGGGAACTGCTCTTCTACGGCTACTTCGGGGTGCTGTTCCTGCTGATGCTCGGCGGTATCGTGTTCACCGAGCGCGGCTACTTCGGCCCGGCGCGGCACCCCGTCAACCGCGTGTTCGTGGGGCTGAGTTGGGCGGGCACGATCGGCGCACTGGTGCTGATGCTCGAACTGGTGCTGGGCAACGCCATGTTGCTGTGGGTCAACGTGATCGCCAGCGCGAGCATGTTCACCGGCATCGTCGGCGCCGCGGTGGTGGCGCTGTCCGCCAGGCCGTGGCGCGACCTGTTCTACTCGCGCAGGCCGTGATGTCGGCCTGAGCTCGGCCTTGAGTTCGCCTTGAGCTCGCCTACAGCCCGTGTTTGGCGGCGATGATCCCGCCCATCGTGTCGCGCGGCAGCAGCCGGGCGGCGGGGAAGGCGAACCGTGCGCTCGACCCGGTGGCGTAGAGCGGGCGGGGCCGGGCGTCCGAGACCGCCCTGAGGATCTCACCTGCCACCGGTTCGGCGGTGATGCCGTCGGCCTCGTTGTTGTTGAGGTGGGTCAGCATCGTGGCGAACTCCTCGGCGTAGGGGCCGTGGTCGTCGACGTAGATGGTGCGACGCTCGGAGAGCCCGGTGTTGATCGCACCGGGTTCCATCACGCTGACCCCGATGCCGAAGCGGGCGACCTCGCGGCGTGCGGAGAAGGCGAAGGCCTTGATGGCCGCCTTCGAGGCGCCGTAGCTGCCGCGGTAGGCCAGCGGGAAGCTGCCGAGCATGGAGCCGACGAACACGATGCGTCCGCGTCGGGCGGCTCGCATCTGCGGCAGCAGGGCCTGGGTGAGTTCGACGTGCCCGATCACGTTGACCTGGAAGAGCCTCTCCAGGGCGTCGCGGGGGAGCTCCTCGAGCGGGCCGTTCTGGCTCTCCCCGGCATTGTTGACCAGCACGGTGACCGGGCCGGCGCCGATCTTCGCCAGCTCGTCCGGCACACCGGCGATGGAGGTGGGGTCGCCGAGGTCCAGGGGGATGAGTTCCACACCGTCCGGCGTGTTCGCCCGGGCGGCCTCCGAGCCGGGGTCGCGGGAGGTGCCGATGACCCGGAACTGCCGTTTCACCAGTTCTTTCGCCGTCGCGGCACCGATGCCTGAGGTGGCTCCGGTGACCAGGGCCGTGTCACCCTGACGTGGCACGGGCAGCTTCGGGGCGCGGAAGCGGGCGAGGACACCGGGCGCGGACGTTTTCTTCATGCAACCAGTGATACCCCTTCGGCGGTGCGTCCGTCAGGATATGCCGATGACGCAGTTCCCTGGCGTGCTCGTGGTGCCGGACGCCGAGACCTCGATGCGGTCCAGGTCGCCGTTGAAGATCTCGGCTCCCGTCGAGTATGTCGTCGCGGTGACCTCGAGTTCGAAGGTCGTGTCGGTGGTGGTGCCGTCATTCTCGACGTAGGTGATGTCCACCGTGTCGCCGGGTTTGCCGTGGTAGGTGACGTGCGGCGTGTTCTTCTCGTGGTCGATGTCGATGACGCCCGGGTCACAGGCGCCGTCGGCGTCGGACGCCCCGAGCACGGGCGCGTCGCCGTCGCGCGGCGCGGCGTCCTCATCCGTGCCGGACGTGTCGTTCTCGCCGGACGCCGTGGCGTCCTGCGTCGTAGCGTCCTGCGCCTGTTCGGAGTCCCGGGCCGACGGGGTGCAGGCGCAGAGCGCCGCCGCGGCGGCGAGCGCCAGGGTGGTGAGCGTGGTCTTCTTCATCGGGCCTCGGAGAGTGGAGAGCGGGGGAGGGTTGCCGGAATCGTAGGTGGCGTCCTGTCGGGCGTCAATCGCCGCGCGGCACCGACCCCGCGCCACGTGCCGGATCCGCCCTTTCCACGGCACGCGCGGCCCGAATCCGGCACGCGACGCGGGGTTGC
>JAKDIS010000156.1 GCA_030450335.1 Corynebacterium sp.
CTGGTACCTCCGTCGAGTCGGTGACGACGACGAGCCGTGGGAGCCCGGCGGCCTCGTCCTCACCGACGAGACGCCGCCCCGTCGCCGCGACGACCATCGCCACCTCGTCGACGAGGCCCGGGTCCGCCAACCTCAGCAGGACCGGAGCCGGTCCCGAAGCTGGCCCCGAAGCTGGCCCCGGCCCTGAACCCAGCCGCGCCGCCGAACGTGCACCACCGGTGAACTTCCCGGCCACTCCCCTGACACCTCGTGTTCCCCTCATGGCGGTAGATAGTGACAGCAGGGCCACCACAGTGGAAGAGGGACCGGCGAGACGGCAGGTTCCTGTGGATAACTTCCGTGGCGGTTTCGCGAAACTGTCCCCACCCCCTGTGGACAACGTTCGCGGGGAAAGGAATGAATGATACGCAAGGTAACGAATGAGGCTCCTGGAACGTATGGTGTAGGTGTGACTACGCCGCAGGGAGAACCACGCGAGCCGGACGGCACCACCGCCTCCCACACCACCAACGGGACACCCGACGCCCCGGCCACGCCCGTCGCCGACCTCAGCAGGGCCATCGCCACCGACCCCGGCGTCGACCCCCCGCACGTCCTGGCCGTCTTCGACCTGGACAAGACGATCATCGACACCTCGGCGTCCATGGCCTACCGCAAGCCGCTGGCCGACCGCGGACTGATCAGCACCTCCGACATGCTGCGCATGCTGATGATGCTCGGCAACTACATGATCAGCGGACACGACGACAACTCCCTGAACACCACCCGCGACACCCTCGTCGCCATGGTCCGCGGCCGCAGCAGCGACGACCTCGCCGACGTCGCCCACGGTGCCCTGCAGGACGTGATCGTCCCGGTCATCTACGCCGAGGCCCGCGACCTGATCGCCCGCCACCACGAACTCGGCCACAAGGTCGCCATCATCACCGCCTCCGCCCGCGTGCTGGTGTCGCCCATCGCCGACGAACTCGGCGCCGACCACCTCATCGCCACCGAACTCGCCGTCGACGACGACGGCCTGTTCACCGGCGAGGTCCCCTTCTTCTGCAAGGGCCCGGCCAAGGTCGAGGGGCTCCGCGAGCTCTGCGACACCGGGGGCTACGACCTCACCGCCAGCTACGCCTACACCGACTCCGCCACCGACCTCCCGCTGCTGGAGGCCGTCGGCCACCCCACCGCGGTGAACCCGGACCGCGCGCTGCGCCGCGAGGCCACGACCCGAGAATGGCCGATCGCCCGCTTCGGACGCGCCGAGCCGCTGTTCACCCTCCCGGAACACACCGGCGCCATCGCCGGCACGTCCGCCGCCGTGGCCCTCGTCGGCACCGTCGCCGCAGGGCTCCTGGTGTGGCTGCGCGGACGCGAGGACGAGTGACCCCGACCCACTAGAGTGCGGCTTCTGCCTCACCATCCGGGCGGCTCTGGCACAATAGCGTGGAGAACCGACACGGTAGGATCACCGTAGGATCACCGAACCGGGATTTTCGAACCGGACCATCACCCAGGAGAGTGCGTAGTGAGCGACAAGAACAGCAACGGCCTGTTCACTGACCAGGACAGCTTCAACCCCAAGGTCAACTCCATCCCACTGTCCGACGCGGACGCCCAGGCCGCCGGCCGTGGCGGCAGCATCGCCGACCTCGTCAAGGACGCCACCGCCCAGGTGTCCTCCCTGATCCGTTCCGAGGTCGAGCTCGCCAAGACGGAGATCTCCGCCAGCGCGAAGAAGGCCGGCATCGCCGTCGCCATGTTCGGTGCCGCCGGTGTGGTGCTGGCCTACAGCTCGTTCTTCTTCTTCTTCTTCCTCGCCGAGCTGCTCGACAACTGGCTGCCGCGCTGGTCGGCCTTCCTCATCGTCTTCGGCATCATGGTCGTGCTCGTCGCGCTACTCGCCCTGCTCGGCGTGAAGTTCGTCAAGGGCGTCAAGAAACCCCAGGCCACGATCGACTCGGTCAACGAACTGAAGTCCGTGGTCCCCAGCGGGCAGAAGAACGAGTCCGCCGACAACGGGCTGTACACCTAGACCGTCCGGCTTTGACCGGCCCCTCTTCCAACGCCATGACCAGCGCCGACGCCGCCCACAAGTACGTCCACACCCGCGGCATCCGCCTGCACGTCCTGGTGCAGGGTCCCCCCGACGCGCCCCTGGTACTGCTCATCCACGGTTTCGGTGGAGGGCACTTCGACTGGCGTGAACTGATGCCCGAACTCTGTGGCACCACCGACGCCGGGAACCCCTCCCCGCCGGTGCGCGTCGCCGCCGTCGACCTGCGCGGATACGGTCGTTCCGACAAGACTCCGCGCGGCTACGACCTCACCACCGCCGCCTCCGACATGTGCGGCACGATCCGCGCCCTCGGCCACACCGACGCCCTGGTCGTCGGCCACGGCGAAGGCGGGCTCATCGCCTGGACGATGGCCGCCCACGAGCCGCGCCGCGTGCGCGGCATCGTCACCCTCTCCTCCGCGCACCCCCTGGTGCTCGCCCGGTCCGTCCTGCTGCACCCGGTCTCACAGTGGCCGCGGGTGCGCGCCTCGCTCTACGCCCAGCTGCCCCGCCTGCCGGAACGCGCCCTGCGCCGCAACGGCTCGGAGGCGGTCGCCCAATCCTTCCGTCAGCAGGTCGCCCCCGGTTTCCGGGACACCGCAACCTGCCGGGAGCACGAGGAACTTCGCCGCGAGGCGATGCAGATCGACAAGGTCGCCCACCTGTCCTGCGAATACCGGCGGTGGACGCTGCGTAGCCGGCTGCGCCCGGAGGGCGGCGACTTCAACCGGACCTTCCCGGCCCGCACGGAGGCTCCCGCGGTGTGCGTGGACGGGTCGATGGACCCCGCCTACTCCCCGCGTATCGCCCGGCGCTCCGCCACGCGTGGTGCCGACGACTCCTCCGCCGAGCTGCTCTACGGTGTCGGCCACTTCCCCCACATCGAGGACGCCCCCTCCGTCGCGGCGATCATCCGCGACGCCGAGCCACTCAGCTGACCACGCACTCCTGGGTGTCCACCGGCGAGCGGTAGGACGCGGTGTCGCCGACGTGGGAGAGCACCTCGTTCTTCGTCAGGGCGTAGCCGGTGTCGGAGTCCCCGACCGCCGCGCCGAACACCAGGCCGAGCACGTTGCCCTCGGTGTCCACCAGCGGTCCGCCGGAGTTGCCCTGCACCACGGTGCCGCGCAGTGTGTACGCCTCACGGTCGACCCGTGCGTCGGCGTAGATGTCCGGTCCGGAGACCGTGAACATCTCCCGCACGCGTGCCGGGGTGGCCTGGAACGGCCCGCCGAGGGGGAAGCCCATGACGATCGCGTCGTCGTTCTGTGCGGCGGGCTGGTCCGCCCAGTCGAGGGTGGGAATCGTGGTGCCGTCGGTGGTGCGGATCAGGGCGATGTCCTGCGACGGGTTGTAGTAGACGACCTCGCCCTCGGCGTCGCCGTCGACGGTCTCCAGGGCCACCCGGCCGGTGCCTGCCACCACGTGGGCGTTGGTCATCACCAGGTCCGGTTCGATCGCGAAGCCCGAGCCCTGCAGGATCCGGCTGCACTGCTCGGCCTCACCGAGCACCCGCACCAGCGACGGGCGGGCCTCGGCGACGACCGGATCGTCCGACAGCGCGGAGTCCGGGGCCGCGACCTCGGCGGAGGGCACCTCGTCGAAGGGGTCGGTGATGACCGGGAAACCAGAGTCGCTGAAGAACGACGCCGTCTGCTGCGGCAACGCCTCCAGCCACGACGGGGCGAGTTTGCTCACCCCGGACAGGATCGAGGATCCACGCACCGCCTTGCCCAGGTCCCCGGAGTTGTTGCCGGCCACGGGCACCACGATCAGCCACACGACCACGACGGTCGTGACGACCTGGACCAGCGCACCGACCACCGAGTCGACCCGCAGCACGGCGCGGGTACGGATCAGGTCACGCAGACGCCCGCCGATCACCGAACCGATGGTGTAGCCGATGACCACGGACCCGGCGACGACCGCCAGGGCGACGAGGAAACGCTGGGTGTCGCCGTCGACGTACCCCATCACCCACGGCAGGATCCGCAGGCCCAGGACACCACCACCGAGCACGCCGGCCAGCGACAGCACCGCCGAACAGCCGCCCTGCCGCCACCCCGACATCAGGGCGAAGACGGCGACGACGCCCAGGGCGACGTCGACGATGACCGAACCGCTCATCGGCTTTCCTTCCTGTCGTGTGTGCTGTCGTGTGTCCTGTCGTTCTCCAACTCCCCGTCGAGCCGGTCGCCGAGCGCCTCGGCTGCGAGGTTCTCCCCGTTGCGGGAGGCCTCCAGCGCCGCGAAGAGGTCCGCCACGGCCGCCGGCTCACCGTCGGCCCAGGGTTCCTCCCAGGGCCGCTCCCAGCCGGCGATGGTGAGCAGGGCGTCCACCACCCCGCCGGTGAACCCCCACAGGAGGTACCCGTCGACGTCGAAGGCGGGGCCGTGCCAGCTCAGGAAGCCGATACGGCGGCGGTTGGCGGGGTCGGCCAACCGGGCGACGGGGAAGGCCCGGACCCAGTCGGACTCCTGCGTGGCCGGGTGCACCGGCCCCGGGGTGCGCCACCAGGCGACGACCGGGATCACGGCGTGGTTCGTCCGGTCGATGTACAGCGGCGCCATCACGCTCACCGGCACCACCGACGTCGGGTCCAGCGCGGTCTCCTCGACCGCCTCGCGCACCGCGGTGGCGACCGGGTCGGCGTCCTGCGCCTCCCGACGGCCGCCGGGGAAGGCGATCTGCCCGGAGTGCGTGCGCATGCGCGGGTTGCGGTGCGTCA
>JAKDIS010000039.1 GCA_030450335.1 Corynebacterium sp.
GTGGAGGTTGGAGGGCGGAGAGGGGAGAAGGGAGAGGCCGGGGAGAGGGCCGGGAGAGGTCGGAGAGTGGTGTCTGTCGCTTGTGGGTCATGCTAACCACTAATGCCGCGCCTGGCTACCGGAGTGGATTGGGGGCGGATATGCAGGGGTGGCCATTTCACCTCCGATACAGTTGGAGCATGACTTCGAACTCGCCGGCTCCCCCGCGGGCCAACCCCCGCCAGGCGGGTGCGGGTGGTCGGCACCGGTTGCCGTCGCCGCGCCCCGTGGGGTGGAGCCTCACCGTCGCCGCCCTGTCGACGGTGATGATGACCATCGACATCACGATCGTGCTCGTCGCGTTGCCCTCGATCAGCGCGGACCTGGGGCTCTCGCTCTCCGGGGCGCAGTGGGTCATCAACGCCTACAGCCTCACCTTCGCCTCCCTGCTGCTGGCGGCGGCGAGCCTGTCGGACATCGTCGGACGCCGACGTATCTTCCTCATCGGCCACGTCCTGTTCCTCGCCGCCTCGATCGGCTGCGTGACGACCGGCTCGGAGGCCGGCATCATCGCCTTCCGCGCCCTGCAGGGTGCCGGCGGTGCCCTGGTGTTCGGCACCTGCACCCCGCTGCTGGCGGACGCCTTCGACCCGGCGGACCCGGACTCCTCGGCGAAACGCACGCGTTCGGTGGCGGCGATGATGGGCATCGGCGGTGCGGCGAGCGCCTTCGGCCCGCTGGTCGGTGGCGCCCTGGTGGAGACCGGGACCTGGGAGTGGATCTTCGCGATCAACATCCCCATCGGCATCTTCGTGATGCTCGCGACCCTGCTGTTCATCCCCGACCTGCACCGCGAGGAGCGCGACGCACGCCGCGCCGCCGGTGCGGCGGCTGCGTCGTCCGGTGCGTCCGGTGCGCCCGGTGCGTCCGGCGTCCCGCGGATCTCGGTGTGGGCGGTGATCCTGATCGTCGTGTCGCTGGTGCTGGTGAACTACGGCATCATCGACGGCCAGGAGCAGGGCTGGACCAGCGAGATCATCATCGCCTCCCTGGCCGCCGGCGTGCTGCTCTTCGCCGCGCTGGTCCTGTTCGAACTGTCCAAGGGTGACCGGGCGATGGTCGACTTCCGCCTCTTCCGCATCCCCTCCTTCGCCACCGTCACCTTCAACGCCTTCGCCTCACGCATGTTCAGCTTCGGCATGATGCCCTTCATCATCCTGTGGCTCGCCGGGCAGCTCGAACTCTCCGCCCTGGAGATCGGCTACGTCTCCAGCGCGCTGGCCGTGCCGATGGTCGTGTTCTCCGCGGTGGGCATCGCCCTGGTGCGGTGGGTTCCCGTCCGCGTGGTCCAGGCGGCGGGCATGCTGATCGTCGCCGGCGGACTGATGCTGGGACTGGTGATGGACGTCGACTCCGGGTGGGCCGACCTGCTGCCGATGTACCTGGTGCTCGGCGCGGGCACCGGACTGATGCTGCCGCACGTGATGTCCCTGGCGGTGGCGGTCGTGCCGTCCGGACGCACGGGCATGGCCACCGGCCTGGCGAACACCGCCCTGCCGCTGGGCACCGCCTTCGGTGTGGCGGTGTACGGGGCGTACCTGTCCAACAAGGTCAACACCGGCATCGACGGCATGCAGTTCCCGCCCGGCATGCCCCCGGCCATGGAGGACCGGCTGCGCGACGCCGCGGAGGGTGGCCTCTTCCAGGAGATCGGCCGGCAGTCGCAGGCCTTCGCCCACGAGACCCTCGGCTTCTTCATCGACGGGCTGCACGGCATCTTCATCATCGCCGCGATCCTGGCGGTCGTCGGCGCCCTCGCCAGCCTGATCTTCATCCGCGGCAAGGACGGCACGGGGCGCGCCGGCTCCTAGAGCTGGCAGCCGTCCGGCCCGCAGGACGCCTCGTCCTGCACCCCCGGGACGGTCGCGATCGTCGGGGCGGGGTGGGACGCCGCCCACTGCTGCTCGAGCGCCCGGGTGAAGACCTCCACCGGCTGCGCGCCGGGTACCGCGAGCTTCATGTCGAGCACGAACGTGGGCACCGAGTTCAGGCCGAGGGACGCCGCATGCCGGACGTCCTCCTGCACCGCGGGGATCCGCGTGCCGTCCTGCAGCTCGGCGGTGACCACGTCGGCGTCCAGACCCGCGGCGACACCGATACGCACCAGGACGTCCGACGCCCCGATGTCCTCACCGTCGACGAAGTGGGCGCGGAACAGGGCCTCCTCCACGGTGTCCACTGTGTCCGTGGTTTCCCCGCCGTGCTCCTTCGCCAGCTGGATCAGCTGGTGGGCGCGCAGGGAGTTGGCGACCACCAGCGAGTCGAAGTCGTAGTCCAGCCCCTCTGCGGCGGCCTGTTCGGCGACGTGGCCGAACATCTGGCGGACCTGATCGATCGGCATCCCCTTGGACGCCGCGAGGTACTCGGCCTCCGAGCGGTCGTCGTGCTCCGGCAGCGTCGGGTCGAGCTGGTAGGAGTGCCAGGCCACGGTGATCTCGTCGCGGTGGGGGAAGGCGGCGAGGGCCGTCTCGAAACGGCGTTTGCCGATGTAGCACCAGGGGCAGGCCACGTCGGACCAGATGTCGATGTCCACATCCGGTGCAACGTGGGCCTGCCCCTGGCTATTCCGTGTACGGCAGTGCCGTGCAGCGCGCTCCAGCGCTCCTACCCGCGGCGGACCTCGTCGGCCAGGGCGTGGAACTCGGTGCTCGGGTTACCGAAGCGGTGCAGCGTCATGGACACGGCCTGCTCCTTGAGCCACAGGCGCAGCTCGACGCGGCCCGAGGCGGTGACCTCGTCGTTGAGCAGGCACACCTCGGGACGGTCGGCCAGCGTGGAGAGGGTCTCCGGGTTGCGGGTGCCGATGACACGCACGCGGGCACCGACACCGTCGTCCAGGGCACGCGACGACAGCTGCGCGGCGAAGTCGTCGTCGTCCGCGGTCGTCATGGTGTGTCCGACGCCCAGGCGGGTGGACGCGGCCAGGACGTCCTGCACCTTGCCGTCCACGGTCGGGTCGACGACGACGCGCAGAGGCGAACCGGTGCGGTGGGCGGCGATGACGGCGCGGGCGACCTCGACGGGGCGGGCGTCCGCACTGATCCGCAGCACCACGTGCGCGGGCCGGTAGCGGAAGATGTTCGCCTCGGCGGTCAGGCCGGTGACGTCGCGCGGGGTGCCGAACTCGGCCTCCCAGGCGTCGTTGTCGGAACGTCCGGCGGCGGCGAGCCAGGCGGCGTCGGCGACGGACAGGGTGTTCCGACGCTGCAGCTCGGCGATGTAGCCGTCCACCGGGGCGGAGCCGGTGGGCGAGACGGAGGAACCGGCGGCGGTGTCGTCGGCCCAGCTGCCCATCAGCATCACGTAGTTCGGGCCGCCGGCCTTGGAACCCAGGCCCACGGAGGACTGCTTCCAGCCGCCGAAGGACTGACGCTGCACGATCGCGCCGGTGATGCCACGGTTCACGTAGGCGTTGCCGACCTCGATGCGCTCCACCCAGGTGCGCACCTCGGACGGGTCGAGGCTCTGGATACCGCCGGTCAGGCCGAAGTCCGTGGCGTTCTGCAGGGTGATCGCCTCGTCCAGGTCCTTGGCCTTCATCAGGCCCAGGACCGGGCCGAAGACCTCGGTGAGGTGGAAGAAGGAGCCCGGCTTCACGCCGTCCTTGATGCCGGGGGACCACAGGCGGCCGGTGTCGTCGAGCTGGCGCGGCTTGAGCAGCCAGGACTCGCCGTCCTCCAGGGTGGTCATCGCGCGCTGCAGCTTGTCGCTGGGCAGCTCGGTGAGCGGGCCCATGTCGGCGCGCATGTTGGTCGGCCAGTCGATGATCATCGAGGCGGCGGCGTCGACCAGCTGGCGGCGGAAACGCTCGGAGTCGTACACGCTGCCGACGAGGATGCCGAGGGAGGCCGCGGAGCACTTCTGGCCGGCGTGGCCGAAGGCGGAGTACACCATGTCGGCGACGGCCAGGTCGCGGTCGGCGGCGGGGGTGACGATCATGCCGTTCTTGCCGGACGTCTCGGCGTTGATCTTCAGCTCCGGGCGCCAGGACTCGAACATCGCGGCGGTCTCGGAGGCGCCGGTGAGGATCACGCGGTCGACCGAGGGGTGGCTGACGAGGCTGCGTCCTGCCGTGCGGTCGGCGGGGTACACGCCGCGCAGGACCTCGCGCGGCACGCCGGCGTCCCACAGGGCGTCGAGGATGGCCATGGAGCAGTGCGGGGTCGGCTTCGACGGCTTGTGGATCACCGCGGCACCGGCGGCCAGCGCGGCGAAGGTGGAGCCGGCGGGGATGGCCAGCGGGAAGTTCCACGGCGGGGTGACCAGCACGACCTTGTCGGGCGTGAAGGCGGCGTTGTCGACCTTCTCGAGCTCCAGGGCGTAGTGCGCGTAGTAGCGGGCGAAGTCGATGGCCTCGGAGATCTCGGTGTCGGCCTGGGAGACGGCCTTGCCGACCTCGGCGGCGGCGATGGAGACCAGGTGGCCGCGGCGGGCGGCGAGCAGGTCGGCGGTGCGGTACAGGATCGCGGCGCGCTCGGTGGCCGGGGTCGCGGCCCAGTCGGCGGCGGCGTCGCGGGTGGAGGTGACCAGGGCGTCGACCTCAGCGTCGGCGACGATGGTCGGCGCGGTCTGGGCGTCCAGCCAGCCGTCCTGCGCGGAGACCGCGATGGCCTCGGCGGCCCACGCCTGGTTGGCGGGCAGTGACGGGTCGGTGTCGGCCTCGTTGTCGAAGGCGGGCAGGACGCCGTCGGCGTAGGACGCGGCGAGCTCGTCGGACGACGGCTCGACCTCGGCGGAACGGTCCTGCAGGTGGTTGGGCAGCGGGGCCGTGTAACCGTTGGTGGACAGCAGCTCGGAGAGGTCGCCGAGGGAGGCGCGGAAGCGGGCCTCCTCGCGGCGGAAGATCTCGTTGCCGGGCTCCAGGTCGAAGATGCCGGACATGAAGTTCGCGCTGGCGGCGTTCTCCTCGAGGCGACGCACCAGGTAGGAGATGGCGACGTCGAACTCCTGGGGACGCACGGCGGGCACGTAGAGCAGCAGCTGGCCCACGTCCGAGCTCACGGCCTCGGCCTGCTCGGTGGCCATGCCCTGAAGCATCTCGAACTCGACGCGGTCGGTGACGCCGCGCTTGACGGACAGCATGTGGGCGAAGGCGATGTCGAAGAGGTTGTGGCCGGCCACGCCCAGGCGCAGGCCGCGCATGTTCTCCGGGTGCATCGTCCAGTCGAGGACGAGCTTGTAGTTGGCGTCCGTGTCCTGCTTGGAGGCGCAGGTGGTGACGGGCCAGTCGGCGACCTCGGCGTGCACGGTCTCCATGGCCAGGTTCGCCCCCTTGACCAGGCGGACCTTGATGCCGGCGCCACCGTCGGCGACGCGCTCGTCGGCGAAGGCGGAGAGCTCCTGGATCGCGCCGAGGGCGTCCGGCAGGTAGGCCTGCAGCACGATGCCGGCCTCCAGGTGTTTGGTCTCCGGCAGGCTGAGCAGGCGGCGGAAGACGGCGATGGTCAGCGTGAGGTCGCGGTACTCCTCCATGTCCAGGTTGATGAACTTGGAGCCCTTCGGCGCGCGGGCGGCCTCGACGTAGAGCGGGGTGAGGCGCTCGACGATGTAGTCGACGGTGCCCTCGAAGCCCCAGAGGCTGATGCGCGAGGCGATGGAGGACGCCTTGATCGAGACGTAGTCCACGTCCGGGCGGGCCAGCAGGCGGCGGGTCTCCTCGAGGTGGTTGTCGGCCTCGGCCTCGCCGAGGACGGCCTCACCGAGGAGGTTGATGTTCAGGCGGTGGCCACCGGAGGTGAGCTCGGCGACGGCCTTGCCGAACTTCTTGTCCCGGGCGTCGACGATCATGTGGCCGACCATGGAGCGGATGCGCTGACGTGCGGCGGGGACCACGATCTGCGGGATGACCGGGGCGAGAGCGGAACCCATCTTGATCTGCGCCTTGTCGAGGGTGCTGAGGGTGTCCGGCATGATCGAGCCGAGCTCGGCGAGGGCGCGGCCGGCGGCGTGCTGGTCCTCGGTACGCACGACCCGGTCGACGAAGCCGACGGTGAAGTCGAGGCCGTTGGGGTCGGAGAGGACGGCGGACAGCCGCTCGGCCGAGGGGTTCGGCTTCACGTCGGACTTCCGGCTGGCGTTGAGCCAGGCGGTGACCTTGGCGACCGCGGCGTCGGCGAGGGGGGCGAGGTGCTCGGTGGAGACGGCGGAGGTGGTGCCGGCGTCCTGTGCCGAGGGCTTGACCTCGACCGGGGCCGTGGTTGTGTTCTTCTTCTCCTTGCCGGACGCGGGGTTCGCGGTCGTCATGGGGTGTCCTCCTCGGAAGCGTTCTTGATCGATGCGGTTAGGGGTGCCTGCCGCCAATGTCACTGATACTGGCCGAGTATCCGCGTATCGCCCGCATCACAGACAGGGGCAGTTCCGGACACGGCCACACTTTGAGTCAAAAATCGGTAAACGGGTACGGGAATGTGGCACCCTGTGCTTATGGCCGTAGAAATCCCCCCCGAGGCGTACCCACCGTCCCCACCACGGGGGCGCCCCCGGGTGCAGGAGGTCGCCGACGAGATCGTCGCCGGAGTTCTGGCGACGGCCGGGCCGCGTGTGGGTGGGCGTGACTACTCCACGCGACGGATCGCGTTGATGACGGGTCTGAGCCAGCCGGTGGTGAGTCGGGCGATGCGTCGGATCCGGGCGGGGGCGGACGACCCGGACGCTCTCACGTTGCCCACCCAGGGGGAGCTGTGGATGACGGGTTTCCGCGTGGAGTACCCGCGGGTCGTCCTGCACTTCGAGGCGCGGGACAGTGCACAGGACGGCGAACACCCAGATGAGGTGACTGTTCGCAGCGGTGAGAGACAGACTGCCGACCGGCGGGCCACGGCGGTGATGGCGGCGTTGCGGGTGGCCGGCGTGTCCGGTTGGCCGCAGAGTCAGGCGTCCTTCGACGGCGGGGACGACGGGCCGCCGCCGGGGGTCGTCCGGGTGATGTGGGAGCCCGGCGGGCAGAGCTGGGACGGCTTCCTGGGGCAGCTGTCGGCGGTGCTCGACGCCTGCGTGCCGACCGTCGACGCCGTCCCCGGCGACCTGCTCGCACAGGTGTCCGTCGCGGTGGGCCACGGGTTGCACGGGTTGCAGTGGGAACGCCCTGAGGTGGGTGGGGCGGAGAGCCGTAGAACCAGAAATGATGGGGGTTTTGACTCGGACCACCTATCCCTGGCGGAGTATCCACCCCCGTCCAACGCCCAGTCAGGGGCGACGCCGAGGCGCCTGCAGAACGAGATCTCGGTGACCGAGCAGATCGCCATCGCGTTGCGCAAGGAGATCATGAACGCCGGCTTCCGCCCGGGCGACCGTGTGACCAGCACCAGGCTGGCGAACCACATGGAGATCCCGGTGTCGGCGGTGCGCTCGGCGATGCGCCGTCTGGTCGACGACGGTCTGCTCACGGCCACGGGTGGCACGTTCGCCCTGCCGTTGGTGACGGGCAGCGACATCATCGACCTTTACGCGGCGCGGCTGCAGGTGGGGGCGGTGATCCTGCGGGGGTGCTCGGGACGCTCGCGCAAGCAGATGCTGGCACCGCAGTTGGCGTTGCGGGCGGTGGAGGCTGCGGTGGAGCACGGGACGGCCGCGGACGTGGACCAGGCTGACCTGCACTTCCAGCAGACGTTGGCGGACGCCAGCGGCCTGCCGCAGTCGTCGCGGGTGTTTCACGCGTTGACGTTGCGGCTGCGCATGTTCATCTCCGTGCTGCAGCTGGACTACGCCCCCGCGGTGCAGCGCATCGTGGGCGACGACCGTTACATCCTCAACGCCCTGTTGGCGGGCAAGGCGGACGGCGCGGTGCGGGTGTGGCGCGCGAAGCTCGACGACGCCGTCCGCCACATGGTGCGTGTCTCCCCGACGACCTTCGACCCGGCCCTGTGGGAGCGGCTGGTCGGGGAGGCGTAGGTGCACTGGGCCCGACTGCAGGACCGCGAGGTAACCGGCCGGCGTCCCGGGAAAGGGGACTATGCTTACTCGGCTGCCTGAAGGTCAGTAATCTCGTCGGTGATGCATTGTCGCAGGGCATCGTGGGCGGAGGACAGTGCAGTGGTGGGGTCGCTCCAGTTGGCGGGGTCATAGTGCCACACGGGGCGGTAGGGCAGGTCGTCCGGTTCCCATTGATACCTCGGGAAGATGTGGGCGTGGACATAGTCGTCCATGTTCCCGAGTACCTCAATGTTGACCCGACGGAAGCCCGGATCAACGCTACGGCACGCACGCTCGACTGCAGTGGCGAGCAGGTCCACGTCAGCAAGGAAGTCAAGACGTTCCCTCCTGGGGAGCTCAGAGAGGGCCGTAACCTCGGAGTTCTTGCTGAGCAAGAGACTGTAGCCCGGGAGGAACTGGGGGTCTCCGATGACAGCGAAGCCCGAATTGAGTTCGCCGAGGACAGTGGGGTTTTCGCCGCGGCGTGCGGACCCTATTCGGTCATTTCTCCAGTCCATGTTGAGCACAGTAGCCGGTCGATGCTGGGGAGTCTTTGTTATGAGGCCTCCCAGCCGGCCAAGTCGGCGAGCACCAGAGCGATTTCCTCAGGCGTCCGTCCGCCGGTCGGGATGCGGTGTACTGACGGCGCCGCCTTCTTCTCGAGGAACGACGCGGCCTTTGTGCTTCGCTCGATGTGCTCCCGGAGACTGTCCCCGTGTTCACGGCGTTCCAGGCGATACTTGGCGGTCGCGTCGGTCGCCTGCAGCAGCACCGAGGTTACGTCCGGATCGCCACCCACGGCTGCGGCAAGTTCGTCCACTTCCAGGACCGAGACGGTGTTGGTGTAGATCAGCCGGTGGTAGCCGTCGTCGCGGTAGTTCGACCACACGGCAGCGAGATTTCGCTCCGCCATCCGCTGCCTCCACGGGGAGGGGTGGGCCAGATCGAGAGCATCACCTTCGATGACGGCATGTGTGACGTCCTTCGAAGCCAGCAGGTCATGGAGCGCGAAGGCCACGGTGGACTTCCCCACGCCCGAGCGTCCGCCGATGAAGAGGATCTCTGGTCGGTTCATGTCTACATCGTTTCACGGTGGGGGACGGCAGCCGGCCGTGCAGGCATCCACTGGTGTGGATGCCGAGGCGTCGGCGGGGGTCAGGCGGGTCGGGCGGAGGTGTCCAGGGCGGAGATGCTGCTGGTGTCGGTGCATTGGCTGGCCTGCCACAGGTCGTATTCCACCTGCAGTCCAAGCCAGAATTCGGCGGAGTTGCCGAAGTAGGCGGACAGGCGGAGGGCCATGTCGGCACTGACCCCGATGGTTCCGCGCACCAGCTTGGAAATCTGCGAACCGGTGGTGTGGATGTCCTTGGCCAGGCGGTACTGGGTGACGCCCAACGGTTCCAGGAATTCGATCCGCAGGATCTCGCCGGGGTGGGGAACGGGCACGACTGCCGCGTCATCGGCGCGGTCAGCGGTGGTAGTCGGTGAAGTCAACGTCAACAGCTCCTTTGTCTGTCCAGATGAATATGATGCGCCACTGTGCATTGACGCGGATGGAGTGGTAGCCGGTCAGGCTGCCACTGAGGCGTTCGAGATGATTGGCTGGCGGGACACGCAAATCGTTGATGTTGGTGGCACGCGCGATCATCACCAGTTTTCGGCGGACGGCTGCTCGGAGCTCCGGGGGGATGTACTTGGGCGCGGCACCGGTGGTGTGGAAGCGCTGCAGGCTGTTTCTCCGGAAGTCCACGCAACGTATGGTATCACAGTGTGAAACTAGGATCACATATTGACTGTATGATCATGATGTGACTCTATTGTCTTGACGGCCGTGCTCAGGGGTGCGAGTCGGATTCCGGGAAGATTCTTCACCGGGGGTGAGGGCGCTGATCGTGAAGAGGATACGCGGGCCCTGGAGTTTCGCCAGTGCTGCGGCCAACAGCGTCCCTTACTCGTTCAGAGTCGCCCTACCGTTGCGGACGGCCACGGGTCGAGTACGGGTCGGGCACGGTTGTTGCCCTCCGTCTCGATGGCGCGCCGCCTGCTGTGGCAACAAAGCGCGCGAATGGGTAGGGGCCATCACGTGTGGTCCCTGCATGTGTGGACGGTAGAACCCCTCCGTCGTTGCTCGGAGGGGTATTTTTTTAGTGAATCCGACCGCGGGGATCGAACCCGCGTATTCAGCTCGGGTATCCGACACGTGGGGGCTCGGCTTCCAGCTGGGCTGTCACTGTTTCCCGGTTCCGGGTTCTCCAGCGCCAACGCTGCGGTCGCGCGCGATCGTCACAGCACGCCCAACGTACCCGCAGATGCCTCACAGGCGTTCACTTTTTCCATTTGCTGACCTGGGGCATGGTTCGGATGACAGGTAGGTCAGCTACCGCGCTTCGCGGCGAGAGCCTCGAGCAGCTTCTCCTCGGAGTCCTCGCCGCCGGCGATGCCCGAGGGTAGGCGCAGGGCGAAGAAGATGCCGAACACCCACCACAGCCCGAAGAGGATCCACGGGCCGAGGCTCAGGAACGCGGGGAGTCCGGGAAGGTAGAGGGCCAGCATCGCCGCCGTGGCGAGGACGGCGAGGACTCCGACGACCTTCCCGGTGACGGGACGTCGTCCGACCATGAAGGGGCGCTCCATCGAAGGCTCGCGCTTGCGCAGGATCAGGAAGACGACGGCGACCATCAGGTACGTGATGACGATGCTGGGGCCACCGGCGTCGACGGCCCAGTCGAGCATCGCCAGGCCGAAGAAGGCCGCCAGTCCGGTGACGGTGCCCAGGAAGAGCAGGGCGTTGACCGGGGTGCCGGTGTTCTCGTTCATCCGGCCGAACCAGGCGGGGATCATCCCTGACCTGGACATCGCCCAGAGCAGTCGGGACGCGCCCACCATGAAGGCGTTCCACGTGGTGATCACTCCGGCGAGTCCGCCGGCGATGACGAGCTTGCCCCACAGGTCATTGCCCAGCATGTAGGTCAGGGCGTCTCCCGTTGCCAGGTCGAAGGACTCGATGGCAGAGGTCGGGGCGGCGAGGGAAGTGGTCGAGACGATGATGATGTAGAACAGGGTCGCCGCCACCACGGAAATGACGATCAGTTTTCCCAGCTGACGTGGCGGGACGTTGGACTCCTCGGCCGACTGCGGGATGACGTCGAAGCCGACGAAGAGGAACGGGACGACGACGAGCACCGCGACCATTCCTGACGTCCCGTTGTTGAAGAAGGGTTCCACGTTCTCGACCTTGCCGTTGAAGATCGAGGAGACCAGCAGGACCAGGCCGACGATGACGAGGAAGAGGATGATGGACGTCTGGAAGAGGCTCGACCCCTTCATCCCGCGGATGTTCATCCAGGTGAGGACGACGGCGGTCGCAGTGCCGATCAGTGCCCAGGTGAGGTACACGGGTTCGCCGCCGATGGAGTACATCGGAACCTGGGCGAGGTCGGGGAAGAGGTACGTCGCCGCGCGGGGGACGGCCACGGACTGGAACATCGAGACGGTGACGTACCCGCCGATGATCCCCCACGAGCCCAGCAGTGCAAGCCGGGGACCCATACCGCGCATCAGGTAGTTGTGCTCCCCACCTGCGAAGGGCATGGCGGACGCGAGCTCTGCGTACACGAGTCCGACGAGGACCATGATCCCGCCGCCGATGAGGAAGGCGATGATGGCGCCGCCTGCGCCGGCGTCCTCGATCCACCCGCCGGTGAGCACGATCCAACCGAATCCGATCATGGATCCGAAGCCGAGGCAGAAGATCCCCAGGTTGCCCAGCGACCTCTTGAAATGTCGGTCAGTGGAGGTCGTCGTCGGTTCCATGTACACCTTTTCTTGATTGTGACCATTATTAATGGAGGGAACTGTAGTCCTGCCTAACCTTTGGTGGCGAATTCCGCGGGGCCAACGGCAGGAGGCGAGTGCGGGGTAGGCATTCAGCAGCAGCTGATGCTGCAGCGCATGCCGCGTCCTGGCCTACTACTACGACGAAACCCCCTCCGGTGCTGCTCGGAGGGGGTTTGTTCAGTGGAGCCGATGACGGGAATCGAACCCGCGTATTCAGCTTGGGAAGCTGATGTTCTACCATTGAACTACATCGGCGATCGCGCCTGAGGTCAGCACGGTGGGCTGTCTCATGCACTGCGGACGACTTTAACACAGCCCAGCGGCGGGGTGGCACAACGGGGTGCCTGCTGGTCGGCTAGGGTAAGTGACGTGCTTCTTTCCGACCGAGACATCCGCGCAGCCCTCGGTTCAGGTGACCTCGCCCTGGACCCGTTCGACCCGTCCCTGATCCAGCCGTCGAGCATCGACGTACGTCTCGACCGCTACTTCCGGGTGTTCAACAACTCCCGGTACACCCACATCGACCCGCGCCTCCCGCAGGAGGACCTCACCACCCTCGTCGAGGTCGGTGACGGCACGGGGGAGGACGGTGTGCCCGTCAACGACGGCGGAGTGGAGTCTGAGGCGTTCATCCTGCACCCCGGCGAGTTCGTCCTCGGCTCCACGCTGGAGTTCGTCACCGTGCCGGACAACCTGGCGGCCCGGCTCGAGGGGAAGTCGTCCCTGGGGCGCCTCGGCCTGCTCACCCACTCGACGGCCGGGTTCGTCGACCCGGGCTTCAACGGCCACATCACCCTGGAGTTGTCGAACACGGCGAACCTGCCGATCGCCCTGTATCCCGGCATGAAGATCGGGCAGCTGGCGCTGTTCAACCTCTCGAGCCCCGCGGAGGCTCCCTACGGCTCCGGCCCCCTGGGCTCGAAGTACCAGGGGCAGCGCGGCCCCACCCCGTCGAAGGCGTACCTGAACTTCCGGAAGTAGCCCCAGAGCTTCTCCGCACACACCTCGCCCCCGGGAGCATTGCTGCTGCCGGGGGCGAGGTGCTGACGTTTCAAGAGGAGAATGCTCAGCTACCGTATACGGGTCCTTTCGCCGGGACGTGTCTATGCGATGATGACGTTTCACTGCGTAGGTTCCGGTGACCACCGTGACTGTGGTGTCTCAGCGACCTCCGGAGGCGCTGATATTCAATCTACGAACCCAGCATTAAAGGATCATGGCAACGCGGTGCGGTGTCGCTGGGGGCTCACTGCCGTGTCTGTAGGACGTCGTCCGGACGGAATCCGGCCTCGGTCGCCAGCACGGCGAGCTGCACGCGGGACGACGCCCCGAACCGGCCCAGCAGCTGCGAGACCTGCTTCTTCACCATGCTGGACGACCGGCCGGTCTTCCTGCTGATCTCCGCGTTGGACATGCCGACGCACAGCAGGGCCAGCACGCGCTCCTCCGAGGCGGGCAGGTGCGGGAGCGTCGGGGCACCCGGATACCGGGGCGGCTCGGCTGCAGGTGGCGCGTGGTTGGCGCCCTGCAGAGCCGAGTTGTCCGGGGAGTCCTGGGACAGGTGCCGAACCAGGTTCGACGCCGGCTGTGGACTGACCACAGTTCCGCCGCCGACGGTGGCGAGCACCGTATCGATGATGAACTCGGGACGTGAACTCTTCAGAATGTAACCCCGCCCGCCCTGGGCGAGGACGGAGAGCATCGTCTCCTCCTCGTCCAGAGCGGTCATCGCCACGAAGACCGGGGGGTCCGGTAGCTCCTGGATTCTTCCCAGGAGTTCCACGCCGTCCATACCGGGCATGTGGATGTCGGCGAGGACGACGTCGACAGGGGTCTCCGGGGTGCAGGCGTCGAGGATCTCGAGTGCGCCTTGGCTTGTGGACGCCTCGCCGACGACCTCGATCTGCTCGCCCGCAGGCGAGCCGAAGTAGAGGCGCAGCGACGAGAGGACGAGTGGGTCGTCGTCCACGATCAGTAGGCGGACAGGGCTTGAGTGCATGTCAGACAGATTGCTGGTGATATGTCTCAGCGTCCGCGGCACCACGGGTGGTACGGGTGGTACTTGCAGTTGAAGATGTCGAAGGCGGCGCGCTTGGCGTCAACGGTCCACGACCCGGAAAGGCCCGAGGATACGGCTGACGACGAGGTGGTGGAAGCTTCGGGGAGTGCGGTGTCTGCGGATGCCACGCCGGAAAGCAACCCGCCTGTGAGGATCGCGCTGGTGGCTGCCAGGACGAGCTTGCGGCCCAGTGGTGTCGAGTGGGACATAGGTGCTCCTTGGATCGAGGTGAGGGGTGTTTATCAAGATTTGGTAACAACTATAGGCAGTCTGAGGGTTGTACGCCAGAAGTACGTTTCCCCTCCCCCCGCTCCGGGTAGCTCGGGGGCTTCAACAGTGCTATCACCGGTGCGCCCGCCGTGAAGTCGGGCGGTCAACGTACCCCCGGCCTTTGTCGCTCGGGCTCGCATGGAACCCAGCCCCATACCCCCGGACGTCAATTCGTCCGGCGGGGTGGGGCGTCGCGTCGGGTTCGTCATACTGACTTCGAACACGTCGCCATCGACCCGGCACTCCAGGTGGATGGTCGCGCGAGGAGAGGAGTGCTTCGCCGCGTTGGACGTCATCTCCGTGAGGACCTTGATGACGGTGTCGCGGTCTGTCCACGCGGCGGCATCGGCCTTGGTTGACTCCGCCGGTGCAGGGTCGTTCAGTACCGCAGCTATGCCTGGTGGCAGTTGAAGTCTCGCGCGGAGTTGCAGCGAGTGAGCCTCGAGTTCCTGCTCGATCCTTCCGACGGCGACATCCAGGGGAGGACTGGCGGTGCGGGTGCGGAAGGACACTCTGTTCGGCTTCTCGTTGAGCAACTGCAGCATGGTGCGGAGATTCGACAACGCTTCGCGTGAAGACTCGGAGATATTCTCCAGACTCTGCCGATGGTTGTGCTCCTCGCCGGGGGGCAGCAGGGTGAGCGCCTGGGCCTGCATCACCACGCTGGTCAGCGAGGTGGCCACCGAATCGTGCAGCTCGCGGGCCAGCTCGAGGCGCTGTTCACGCTCCTGTTCGGCGAGCGAAGCCCGCATGTTCTTCTGCTGACGTTGGTGCCGGTCGCGGGTGTATCCGAGCAGGAGAGCGGCGGTGAGCATGATGCCACCGACCGTGAGCGAGACTATGTCAGTCATGAGTGCCTGGGCCACCGGATCGATCGCGGCGAGGACCCAATGGGCGAAAGTGAGGCAGACCGCAAGCAAAATCTGGCCACTGGCGGCGACGATCTCCACGATCAGCATCGTGAAGAAGACCGAGTACAGCGGAAGGAGATCAGCTACCAGAAAGGACGACAGGACCATCAGCAGGGACAACGTCGAGACTGCCACCGGGAACTTTGCGGCGCAGGCGATGAGCGCCAAGGTGACTACCGCGTAGCCCGTCGTTCCTGCCGAGGCGGGGCTGGGGGCCTCCATCAGCTCGAAACCCATGAGCGATGCGGCGAGCACGGTCTCGACCACACCGAGCCGGGTGATCCGGCTGGCCCGCAGCATGCGGAGCAGCCGGTTGGGGCGGTGAGGCGCCCGGGTTGGAGAGTTCACGTTCGGTGCGTCCTACTGCCGGTACGAGGACAGGAAGTTGCCCAGGCGCTCGATCGCCTCGGCGAGGTCCTGCTTCCACGGCAGGGTGACCACCCGGAAGTGGTCCGGAGATGGCCAGTTCATGCCCGTGCCCTGCACCATCTGGATCTTCTCCGAGCGCAGCAGGTCGAACATGAACTGCTCGTCGTCGTGGATCTCGTGGACCTCGGGGTCGATCTTCGGGAACGCGTACAGCGCACCCATCGGCTTGACCACGCTGATGCCCGGGATCTCGTTGAGCTTCGTGTAGGCGGTGTTGCGCTGCTCCAGCAGGCGGCCGCCGGGGAGCACCAGGTCGTCGATGGACTGGCGTCCGGACAGGGCGACCTGGATGCCGTACTGGGCGGGCACGTTGGCGCACAGACGGGTCGACGCCAGCAGCGTGAGCCCCTCGATGAAGCCCTTCGCGTGTTCCTTCGGTCCGGTGATCACCGCCCAGCCGGCACGGTAGCCGGCGACACGGTAGGCCTTCGACAGGCCGTTGAAGGTGATGCACAGCAGGTCGGGGGCCAGCGACGCGGTGTTCACGTGCACGGCGTCGTCGTAGAGGATCTTGTCGTAGATCTCGTCGGAGAGCAGCAGCAGGGAGTGCTCGCGGGCGATGTTCACGATCTTCTGCACCACCTCGCGGCTGTACACCGCGCCGGTGGGGTTGTTCGGGTTGATGATCACGATCGCCTTCGTGCGCTCGGTGATCTTCGACTCGATGTCCTCGATCGAGGGGGCCCAGTCGTCCTCCTCGTCGCAGAGGTAGTGCACGGGCTTGCCGCCGGACAGGGTCGTCGCCGCAGTCCACAGGGGGTAGTCCGGTGCGGGGATGAGCACCTCGTCGCCGTCGTTGAGCAGCGCCTGGGTGGTCATCGTGATCAGCTCGGAGACACCGTTGCCGATGAAGACGTCGTCGATGTCGAAGCTGGGGAACCCGGGCACGACCTCGTAGCGCGAGACCACGGCGCGACGTGCCGAGGGGATGCCCTTGGACTGGGAGTAGCCCTGGGCGAACGGCAGGGCGGCGATCATGTCCTGGACGATCGTGTCCGGGGCGTCGAAGCCGAAGGCTGCCGGGTTACCGGTGTTGAGCTTGAGGATCCGGTGCCCGTCGGCCTCCATCCGCTCGGCCTCGGAGTTCACCGGGCCACGGATCTCGTACAGGACGTTCTGGAGCTTCGTCGACTGGTCGAGCGGACGGAGTTGACCGGATCCGCCGAGCCCCTGCGCGTTGTTCTCTTCAGTGCTCATTCCAGTAATTGTGCCAGTCCACCTGTCGCCGTGACAGCCGACTACCGGAACTGGGGCACCGATCCGGCCGAAAAGGTCGGCGGAACCGGTGGCTCGCTACTGGGGGCTGTCCTCCCCTGACTCCCCGCCGCCGGTTCCGGCACCGCCGGACTCGCCGTTGTCGGTGCCGTCACCGGTGTCGGTGCCGCCACCGGTGCCATTGCCGGTACCGCCGCCGTTGTTCCCGGTACCGGTCCCGTTTCCGGAGTTGTTTCCGGAGTTGTTGCCGTTCCCCGAGTTGTTCCCGTTCCCGTTCCCGTTGTTGCCGCTGTTGCCGCTGTTGCCGCCACCGGAGTTTTCAGAGGGGGAGGACGGTGCCTGCGACGACGGTGACGCCGGCGCGGAATCCTCGGACTCCTCCGGGGAGGGGGAGTAGTACTCGTCGGGCTCGTCGTACTCGGGTTCGTAGTAGGTGGAACCGGAGTCGGAGCCACTGTTCGGCTGCGCGGTGGGGATCGGGCTGCTGGGGTCCCAGGCCTCGCGGGTGGGGTAGTTCGGTTCCACGCTGCTGTAGGGCGACTGGCGCTCCTGGTCGCTGCCGGAGTTCATCATGGCGACGGCGGTCGCCGCCCCGCCGACGGACAGCACCCCGCCGATCACGAGGATCCACCCCCAGGTGGGGAAGCGCCCGTACCAGGGGCGCGAGGAGTTCTTCGTGGACGTCCCGTCGCCACTACCACTGCCGCCACTGCTGCTGCCGGTCCCCGTGCCGGACGCCGCGGCGGCGCTGCCGGACGCGGCCGACTCTCCGGTCCCGGTGGACGCTGCGCTGGACGTGGTCGGGGCGTCGGCTGACGCTTCGCCCGACGTTCCGGTCGACGCGCTGGCCGCGCCTGCCGACCCTGCGGCGCCAGCCGCTCCCGCCGCACCGGCGACACCGGCCAGGGGGAGGACGCTGGTCGCGGAATCCTCGTCGGAGCCCGCGTCCGTGCTTGGGCCGGCATTCGGGCCGGCGTCCCCGCCCGGGGCGTGCTTGAGTTCGTGGCCGGAGATCTGCTCGTCGTCCACGACGGGGATGATGCCGGTGACCTCGGGGTCGTTGGTGGACCCCAGGGGCGCCTCGGCCTCCCCGGCGTCCCCGGTGTCGTCGGTCACCTCGGCGGATTCGGCGTCGATGACCTCGGTGTTCTCGTCGGAGTCGTCGCGCGCGCCGGAGTCGTCGATCTCGGCGGCGAAACCGTCGGTGCCGTCGGAACTCCCGGAACCGGCGGCATCGCCGCCCATGGTGAACTCGGTGTCCTCGAACGCGTCAGTGTCGCGCGGGAGGTCGTCACCATGGTGGCGGTGGGGGTCTGAGGGGTTGCTCATCTGGTCTCTTCGTCTCGTCACACGGTTCTGCGACGTGCCGAGTGGCACCGGCGCGGGGAACGGTCGCGTCCATTCTAGCCCCCGTCGACCGTCTCACTAACCCACGGCGGCGTCGGACGTGTCGCCGGCACCGCTCACGGGGCCAGCCAGGACAGGATCTCGGCGCGTCCCGCCCGGCCTTCGGGGACGGGCAGCAGCGGGTAGTTGTGCAGTGCACCGTCCACGACGGTGGCCTCGCAGCCGGTGCGCTGCGCCAGCAGCACCGCGTCCGCGTGCAGGACGTCACGGGTGCCGCTCCACACGCGGACCGGGGGTAGCGTCCCCAGCTGGGCGTCGGACGCCGCGAGCGGGCTGACCAGCGGGTCGTCGACGCCCACGTGGCGTCCCCACGCCTCCCCGGCGACGCGTAGCGCGTCCGGGTGCAGCAACGGGTCGGTGTCGACGAGGTCGTCGGTGCCGGGGCTGTGGCAGGTGGCGTCCAGCCAGGGGCTGATCAGTGCGATCCGGTCGATCCTGCCGGCGGTCCCGGACCGGTCCTGCCGGTCGATCAGCCAGCCCAGGGCGAGTCCGGCGCCGGCGGAGTCCGCAGCGAGGGTGACGCGCAGGCACGAGGTCCCGGCCTCGGCGAGGGCCCGGTCCACGACCACGTCGAGCAGACGTGCGGCGGCGGTGGCGTCGAACTCCGGGGCGAGCCCGTAGTCCGGGACGACGACCTTCATCCCGGCGCCGGCGATCTCGCTGACCAGTGACCAGTGCCGGGCGCTCAGGCCGTTCACGTAGCCGCCGCCGTGCACGTACACGCAGATGTCCAGCGGGGTGTCTCGCGGGGCGTCGGTCGCGGGCACCAGGGAGTAGGTGTCGAAGTCCCCGTCGTCGGTGGTCAGCGTGTCCAGGACGACATGGTTGACCTGGTAGAGCTCGTGGGGGACCGGGGTGGAGGTCCGCGGGGTGGACATGAGTTCGCGGACCTTCGCCGGCGAGCGCCAGGACGTGCCCCCGGCCAGACCGGAGAGGCCGGGCAGTCCGGGGGCGGCGGCGAGGAGGCGCATCTGCAGGCTCATGGGGGTCGATCCTAGGGCAGCGGGGGTGGGCCCCAAAACAGGCCCGTGGAAAAAAGTTGAGCGGATCGGGAACAACTTTGCGGTGCGGCGAGTTGTACAGGATGTCAGACATTGAGTCGCAAGCACTCAACTCAGGTTGACACCTCGGAATGTCAGGTGCAGACTTGAGCGCGGCTCACTTAACAAGCTCAAGAACAGCAGGAGGAAGTCACCATGGGACGTGCAGTTGGAATCGACCTGGGAACCACGAACTCGGTCGTCAGCGTGCTCGAGGGCGGCGAGGCCACGGTCATCGCCAACTCCGAGGGCTCCCGGACCACCCCGTCGATCGTCGCCTTCGCCAAGAACGGTGAGGTGCTCGTCGGGCAGTCCGCGAAGAACCAGGCGGTCACCAACGTCGACCGCACCATCCGCTCCGTGAAGCGGCACATCGGCGACGACAGCTGGACCACCAGCGAGATCGACGGCAAGAAGTACACCGCGCAGGAGATCTCCGCGCGTACCCTCCAGAAGCTCAAGAGGGACGCCGAGGCCTACCTCGGTGAGGACGTCACCGACGCCGTCATCACCGTGCCCGCCTACTTCAACGACGCACAGCGTCAGGCCACCAAGGACGCCGGCCAGATCGCCGGCATGAACGTCCTGCGCATCGTCAACGAGCCCACCGCGGCCGCCCTGGCCTACGGCCTGGAGAAGGGCGACGCCGAGCAGACCATCCTGGTCTTCGACCTCGGTGGCGGTACCTTCGACGTCTCCCTGCTGGAGATCGGCGACGGTGTCGTCGAGGTGCGCGCCACCTCCGGCGACAACTCGCTCGGTGGCGACGACTGGGACCAGCGCGTCGTCGACTGGCTGGTCGAGAAGTTCAAGACCGCCAACGGCGTCGACCTGTCCAAGGACAAGATGGCCCTGCAGCGTCTGCGTGAGGCCGCCGAGAAGGCGAAGATCGAGCTGTCCAGCTCCCAGCAGGCCAGCATCAACCTTCCCTACATCACCGTCGACCAGGACAAGAACCCCCTGTTCCTCGACGAGACCCTGACCCGCACCGAGTTCCAGCGCATCACCCAGGACCTCCTGGACCGCACCAAGAAGCCCTTCGAGGCCGTGCTGCGCGACGCGGACTTCAAGCTCGCCGACATCGACCACGTCGTGCTCGTCGGTGGCTCGACCCGCATGCCCGCCGTCTCCGAGCTCGTCAAGGAGCTCACCGGCGGCAAGGAGCCCAACAAGGGCGTCAACCCGGACGAGGTCGTCGCCGTCGGCGCCGCCCTGCAGGCCGGCGTCCTGCGCGGTGAGGTCAAGGACGTGCTGCTGCTCGACGTCACCCCGCTGTCCCTCGGTATCGAGACCAAGGGTGGCGTGATGACCAAGCTCATCGAGCGCAACACCACCATCCCGACCAAGCGGTCGGAGACCTTCACCACCGCAGAGGACTCCCAGCCCTCCGTGCAGATCCAGGTCTTCCAGGGTGAGCGCGAGATGG
>JAKDIS010000157.1 GCA_030450335.1 Corynebacterium sp.
GGGGGTGATAACACTTCGGGGAGTTATGTAAATAACTGTCTTATGGGTTAGGGTCGTTGCCGTGACTGACAACAATGCTGCCAACCACACGCCTGCCCCCGTCCCCGCGGACAAACCCGCGAACAACCCCACGGACGAGGACAACCAGCTCGCCGACGAGTTCCGCGACGCCCTCCGGGAAGGTCTGCACATGGTGCGCCTTCTCGACCACCGGGGGAGCCACACGCTCACCCAGTTGGGCATCCTCAACACGCTGACCGAGGAGCCCCACTCGATCGGGCTGCTCGCCAGGATCAACGGCATGACCCAGCCGGGCATGACGCAACAGATCGACAAGCTGGAACGGGCAGGCGTGGTTCGCCGGGTCCGGAGTCCCAAGGACGCCCGGGTCACCCTCGTCGAGATCACCGACGAGGGACGCGCCACACGTACGCGGGACAACAACCTGCGTAACCGGGCGCTGGCCGAGCACTTCGACCTGCTCGACGACGACGCACGACGGCGCATTGCCGACGCACTGGAACCTCTGACGGCCTTCGCCAGCGCGTACATCCGTCGGGTCAGCGAAGACACATCGAGAAACTTGGAAAGGCACGACCGCGAATGAGACAGGACACCCAGGAGGCCACGCTCAACGGCGCGACACTCGAATCAGAGAAGACGTCGATGATGCGGCAGCCTGTCGCAGTGTGGGCCACGGCCCTGGCCTGCGTCTTCGCGTTCATGGGGATCGGTCTCGTCGACCCCATCCTCCCCGCGATCGCGGAGAACCTGGACGCCGGCGCGTCCAAGGTCTCCCTGCTGTTCACCAGCTACTTCGCGGTGACCGCCGTGATGATGCTGGTCACCGGCGCCGTCTCCAGCCGCATCGGCGGCAAGAAGACGCTGCTGACCGGCCTGGCGCTGATCGTGGTCTTCGCCGGCCTCGCCGGGACGTCCAACAGCGTCGGTGAGCTCGTCGGCTACCGGGCGGGCTGGGGACTGGGCAACGCCCTGTTCGTCGCCACGGCCCTCGCCGTGATCGTGTCGGTGGCCAGCGGCGGACGTGCCGTGGCCATCATCCTCTACGAGGCCGCACTCGGCCTCGGCATGGCCGCCGGCCCGCTGCTCGGCGCGGCCCTGGGTTCCCTGAACTGGCGCGGACCCTTCTTCGGCACCGCCCTGCTGATGCTCATCGCCCTGGTCGTCCTGCTGTTCAAGCTGCCGGCCACCCCGCCGCCGGCCGAGAAGACCAGCGTGACCGCCCCGCTGAAGGCCCTGAAGCACCGCGGCCTGTTCGGCGTCTCCTTCTCCGCCCTGTTCTACAACTTCGGCTTCTTCACCGTGCTGGCCTACACCCCGTTCGTCCTCGGCTTCGGTGAGATCGGCATCGGTGCGGTGTTCTTCGGCTGGGGCTGCTGCCTCGCGGTGTTCTCCGTGTTCATCGCCCCGCTGATCCAGAACCGTATCGGTGCGGCGAACACCACCATCGCCACCCTGGTCGGCCTGCTGGTGATCTACGCCCTGCTCGGCGTCTTCCACGACACCACCCCGGTCGTGGTCGTGCTGGTCGTGCTCTCCGGCGCCCTGCTGGGCATCAACAACACGATGTACACCGAGATGGCCATGAGCGTGTCGGACGCCCCGCAGCCGGTGGCGTCCGCCGGGTACAACTTCGTGCGCTGGATGGGTGGCGTGATCGCCCCCTTCGCCGCCACGAAGATCGGTGAGGGTGTCGGCGTCGCCGTGCCCTACTACGTCGCCGCCGTCGTGGCCGTCGTCGCCATCCTCGTGATGATGGCGTCCCGCGACCACGTCGAGGTCCACGGCCCCGAGGCCGTGTAGCCCGCGAACCCTCCCCGGCGCCGTGCCGGCGCCGCCCGCGGGTCCACAACCCCGCAGGACGCTCTCAGCGTCCTGCGGGGTTGCTGTCTGTCGGCTCCTCCGCGGGGACGGTGCCGGTCTCGGTACCCGTCTCGGTGCCCGTCTCGGTGCGACGCGAGCGCACCGCGTCGACCAGACCGACCGCGGCGAAGGCCACGAGGATCAGCACGCCCCACAGCACCCACATGCTGTTCCACGGCACGGACATGTACTGCTGGCCGATGAACGACCAGTGCACCGACACCTGGTGGCTGACGAACGGGATCATCGCCACCCACACCACCAGCAGAGCCAGCAGCGCGCCGACCTGCGAGGAGAACCAGGACCGCACCCGGTGTCCCGGCCACGCCGGCGCCGCGCGCACCCCGAGGTCCACCAGGCACACCACCAGCGGCACCAGCCACACCCAGTGGTGGTGCCAGGAGAACGGGGAGATCAGGCACGCGGTGATCCCGCCGAGGGCCATCACCAGCGCCTGGTTGCCCCGACGCGTGGCCCAGCGCACCGCCACGTACAGCAACGCCACCACGACCACGCACGACACCAGCCACACGGCGGTGCCCGTCGTGTCGCTGTCGAAGGTGCGCTCGGTGAAGCCTTTAAGCGACTGCGAGGCGGACACCGTGTCGCTGCCGATCCGGGAGGAGTCGAAGATGGCGGACGTCCAGAAGCGCATCGCGTCCGGCACCGTCAGGAACCCGATGCCCACCGTGACGGCGAAGGTCGCCGTGGCCGTCGCCGCCTCGCGCCACCGCCGCTGCATGAGGAAGACGAGGATGAAGAAGGCCGGCGTGAGCTTCAGACCCGCGGCGATACCCACGCCGATGCCGGTCAGCCGGTCACGCGTGCGCAGGAAGTCCAGGGCGACCAGGAGCATCAGCAGCATGTTGATCTGGCCGTAGAAGAAGCTGTCGCGCACCGGAGACAGAGCCAGTGCAGCCATGGCGGCGGCCACGCCCAGGGCGATCGTCCCGGTGTCGAGCCGGTATCCGCGCTGCACCAGCGTGCCGAGGACCACCGCGACCAGTGCGCCGACGCAGGCGAGCTGCCAGAACGTCGCCGACATCTCCGCCGGTGCGGAGGCCACGTAGCGGAAGATGCTGCCGGCGAACGGCGGATAGGTGAAGGGCAGGTGACCGTAGAGCGGGCCGTCGTAGATGCCCTCGCCACAGGCCAACGCCTCACCGGCACGGAAGTACACCATGAAGTCGGTGGGCACCTTGTAGAGGTCCAGGGTGCGTTCGAAGACCACCGGACGGGTCTCGCGGTAGGCGACCACGGCCAGGACCAGGGCCAGACCTACGGTCAGGACGGTGCGTCCTGCGAGAGGACGGCCCGCCGCCGGCGGGGACGGCGGGGCTGCCGTGACCGGTGACCCGGTCGGGGTGGTGTCGGTGGGGTGGTGCGAGGTCAAGGCAGCTGCCTTCCGGGGACAGGTGGTGGACGCGACGAAGGAACGTCCGTCGGAGTAAGTAAAGTGTAGCTCCAGTCGTGTCCCGCGGCGAGTTAGGCCCACGGCGCGGCGTGGTAGCCTGTGGAAGGATTTTTCCAACGATGTGAGACAGAAACGCCAGAAAGGGTCCACAGAATGAAACTCGCGGTCATTGCCGGAGACGGAATCGGTACCGAGGTCACCGCGGAGGCCCTGAAGGTCCTCGACGCGGTCACCGGCGACGAGACCATCGACACCACCGACTATGACCTGGGGGCGCGCCGCTACCTGCGCAACGGTGAACTGCTCACCGACGCCGACCTGGACTCCCTGCGTGCCCACGACGCCATCCTGCTCGGCGCCATCGGCGACCCCCGCTCGGTGCCCGCCGGCGTGCTGGAACGAGGTCTGCTGCTGCCGCTGCGCTTCCGCCTCGACCACGCGGTGAACCTGCGTCCCGCGAAGCTGTACCCCGGGTCGTCCTCCCCGCTGGCCGCCCCCGGCGAGATCGACTTCGTGGTCGTGCGGGAAGGCACCGAGGGCCTGTACTGCGGCAACGGCGGCACACTGCGTGAAGGCACCGACAACGAGGTCGCCAGCGAGGTCAGCCAGAACACCTGGTACGGCGTGCAGCGCGTGGTGCACGACGCCTTCACCCGCGCCCAGGCCCGCTCCGGCAGGCTCACCCTCGTGCACAAGACCAACGTGCTGGTCAACGCCGGTGGGCTGTGGTCACGCGCGGTGGAGACCGTGGGCGCGGACTTCCCGGACGTCATCGTGGACTACTGCCACATCGACGCCGCGACGATCTACATGGTCACCGACCCGGGACGTTTCGACGTGATCGTCACCGACAACCTCTTCGGCGACATCCTCACCGACCTGGCCGGCGCCGTGACCGGCGGGATCGGTCTGGCGGCCTCCGGCAACATCGACCCGTCGCGCCGCAACCCCTCGATGTTCGAACCCGTCCACGGCTCGGCGCCGGACATCGCCGGGCAGGGGATCGCCGACCCGTGTGCGGCGATCCTGTCCGCCGCGCTGCTGCTGCGCCACCTCGCCGACGACGAGGGGGCCACCGGGGAGGACGCGGCCCTGCGCGTGTCGCAGGCGGAGCGGATCGAGGCCGCGGTGCTCGCCGAGGCCGGCTCGCGTGACGGGTCCCCGGTGCGCACCGTGGAGGTCGGCGACCGGATCGCCGCCGCGGTCTAGCTGTGGTCTGGCTGCAGTCTGGCTGAACCTCCGCGTTGCCGCACCATTGCGGAATAGTCGCCCGCCCAGGAAGGCGATCGGGCGATTCGGCTACCTGGGAGGGTGATCTGGCTACATCGGGGTGGGC
>JAKDIS010000040.1 GCA_030450335.1 Corynebacterium sp.
AACCCCCCGGGTCACCCACCCAGTCACTTCACGGCGCCCCCCCCCCGGGCCCCCGGGGGGGGGGGCCGCGGCAGAGCGGAGGATCCGCAGGCGGACTGATGCGTCCTAGCGTGCGTCCTCGATCTCGATCGCCTGGGCGACGCCCTGGACGACGGCGGCGACCTTGACCGCCTCGAAGACCTGCTCCTTGGTCAGTCCCTCGTCGCGCACGGTCTTCTCGTGAGCGATGGTGCAGTGGTCACATCCGTTGATGGTGGACACGGCGAGGGAGAAGAGCTCGAAGTCGACCTTCTCGATGCCCGGCTTGCTGATGACGTTCATCCGCAGGCCCATCCGGACCTGGGCGTAGTCGTCACCGAGCCAGCCACGGGCGCGGTAGGCGACGTTGTTCATCGCCATGATCGAGGCGGCGGCCAGCGCGGCGTCGTACGCCTCGTCGGAGAGGTGCGCCTTGGCCTCGTCGGAGATCTCGGAGAGAACCTGGTCGTTGCGCGACGCGGCGGCCGCGGCAACGAAGGTGCCCCAGAGCTGCTGCTCGGTGAGCTCGGTCGAGCGGGCGAGGGAGCTGAGGTTGAGCTTCAGGTCCTTGGCGTAGTCGGGGAGACCCGACTTCAGGTTGTCGATCGACATATTAGTTCAGCGCCTCCTGGACGACGTCCATCTTGTTGATGTTCTTGGTCGGGTCGTTGGCCTGCCAGTTGCAGGCGCAGACCTCCTCGGACTGCAGGGCGTCGAGCACACGCAGGACCTCGTCGACGTTGCGGCCGACGGCGTCCGGGGTGACGGAGACGAACTGGATCACGTTGTCCGGGTCGACGATGTAGGTCGCGCGGTCGGCCACGCCGCCGGCGTTCTCCACGCCCAGGGCGCGGATCAGGTCGTGGCGGACGTCAGCGAACATCGGGAAGGGGACACCCTTGAGCTCCGGGTGGGTCGCGCGCCAGTTGAAGTGCGCGAACTCGTTGTCCGTGGAGCCACCGAGGATCTGGGTGTCGCGGTCCTGGAACTCCTCATCGAGCTTGCCGAATGCAGCGATCTCGGTGGGGCAGACGAAGGTGAAGTCCTTCGGGTAGAAGAAGACGACCTTCCACTTGCCCTGGTACTTGCCGAGGTTCACGTCCTCGAAGTAGTCGTCCGGCTGCTGGGCGTTGGCCTCGTGCAGGTCCCCGCCCTTGAGGGCGGTGAGGTTGAACTCGGGGAACTGGTCGCCGACGGTGAGAATGGACACGGTGAATGCCTCCTGGTTTCGTGAAAATATGACGCTCGTGCTTCGTCTTGAGCAACAACGATTATGCCATGAAATCAGAACTGATGCAAAGGTATAACTGATTTATTGGGAGAGCTTGATAGGGAGGCCTTATGGTCGCTCGTAGATAGGGTCCTGCAAGGATCGTGATGTAGAGTCATAGGCATGGTCAATAAGGATTACCGGCCGACGATCGCTCAACTCAGGACCTTCGCCACCGTTGCCGAGCACGGACACTTCGGCGTCGCCGCCCAACAGTTGGGGATCTCCCAGCCGTCGCTGTCGCAGGGGCTCGCGGCACTCGAGAGCGGCCTGGGTGTCCAGCTCATCGAGCGCTCGACCCGGCGGGTCATCGTCACGGAGATCGGACGCGAGCTGCTGCCGTTCGCCCAAGCCACGCTGGACAGCATGGACAGCTTCACCGGCCACGCGCGCGGGGCCCAGGGCGGGCTGTCGGGCTCGATGTCGCTGGGCATGATCCCCACGATCGCCCCGTTCGTCCTGCCGGCGTTCCTCCGGTCCTTGCCGACGACGGCACCGGATCTGGAACCGAAGATCGTCGAGGACAAGACGACCAACCTGATCGACTCGCTGAAGAACGGGGGACTGGACGCCGTCGTCGTGGCGTCGCCGGTCTCCGGTGCGGGAGTCGAACAGATCGAGCTGTACCGCGAGGAGTTCGTGGTTGTCCTGCCCGAGGGACACCCGCTCGCCGGGCGGCGCGACCTCTCGCTCGACGACCTCCAGGACCTGGACTTCCTGCTGCTGGACGACGGCCACTGCCTGCGCGACCAGGTCCTGGACCTGTGCCGCTCGGTGTCGTTGACGGTCGACCCGGCGCACTCGGTGACCAGGGCGGCAAGCCTGTCCACGGTGGTGCAGTGCGTGATCGGTGGCCTGGGATCGACCCTGGTTCCGTTGAGCGCGGTGTCCGCAGAGTGCGACCGGCCCGGATTAACCTTGGCCACCTTCGAGGGAGGCGCGGCCACCGCCGGACGCACGGTGACGTTGAGCCACCGCACCAGCTCCAACCGTGCCGATGCCTTCCACGCCATCGGGGCGGTCGTTGCGTCGGCCTACGAGTCGGCGCTGGCCCGCAACCGTGAGGTGCTGGAGTCGAACCTGGGACCCAGAAGCTAGCCGCGGACCACGCGCAACTCGCTGAGCCGCACGTCACCGGCCTCGTCGGAGGCGTCGAGGTCCACCACACCCTCGAAGGCCCACCCGTGGTCGCCCTCCGGGTCGTCCAGGATCTGCCGCACCGTCCAGTGCCGTCCCTCTTCCTTGACCAGGATGAGTTCGGGTGAGCGGGCGGCGGCGTCGACGCCGATGTCGGAGTACTCGTCGAAGTACGCGTCCAGCTCCGCCGGCCAGTCGGGGGCGGCGGTGAGGTAGTCGTCCATCTCCGCCAGCTGGCCCTCCTTCTCGAAGGCGAAGAGCTCCACGTGGCGGAAGAAGTGGTTGCGCACCATGCGCCGCAGCGCGCGGGGGTTGGAGCTGAGCAGGGAGGGGTCGTCGACGCCGAAGGCGTGCTCGGCGACCTGTTCCTCGGTCGCCGGGGCGTCCGGGTCGGCCATCGCCGACCACTCGTCGACCAGGGAGGAGTCCACCTGGCGGATGAGCTCGCCCAACCACACCACGATGTCCTCGAGCTCCTCGCTGCGGTGCTCCGGGGGTACGGTGTGCGACAGCGTGCGCCAGGCGTCCGTGAGGTACCGCAGCACGACTCCCTCCGACCGCGCCAGGTTGTAGGTCGCCACGAGGTCGGAGAAGGTCATCGCCTTCTCGATCATCTCGCGGACCACCGACTTCGGGGAGAGGTCGAACTCGGACGCCCACGGGTTGGACTCGCAGAAGATGTCGTAGGCCTGCTCGAGTTCCTCCTCCAGCGGCTTCGGCCAGGTGATGTCCTCGACGAGGGCCATGCGTTCGGTGTAGTCGACGCCCTCGGCCTTCAGCGCCGCGATCTCCTGGCCGCGGGCTTCGCGCTGCTGGGCGGACAGGATCTGGTTCGGGTTGTCCAGGATCGCCTCGACCGTGCTGATCACGTCGAGGGTGTAGCTGTCCGACTCCGGGTCCAGCAGGTCGAACGCCGCCAGGGCGAAAGGGGACAGCGGCTGGTTCAGCGCGAAGTCACGCTGCAACTCGCGGGTGAGCCTGGCGTCCTTGCCGGACGGGGTGTCGGCGTCGTACTCCTCGACGATGTCGGTGCGCAGCAGGCCCCGGTAGAGGTCGATGGTGGTCAGGATGTCGCGGTTCTGCTTCGCTCGCGTGTCGTGGTTGTCGCGCAGCAGGCCCTTCAGCGCGTCATACGTCCACTGGTCGCGGGCGATCACGTTGATCAGCATGGAGTGCGACATCTGGAACTGGCTGACGAGTTCTTCCGGCTCGGCGGTGGTCAGACGCTCGAACGTCGACTTCGACCACGTGGCCCGACCCTCGGGGGCGGACTTCTTGCGGAGCTTCTTCAGCTTCTTCGGGTCCGAGCCGGCGCGCTCGCGGAGGCGGAAGTTCTCGATCTCGTGTTCCGGGGCCTCGACGATGACCGTGCCCTCGGTGTCGTAGCCGGCGCGTCCGGCTCGTCCGGCGATCTGGTGGAACTCCCGGGACTTCAGGATGCGGTGCTTGATCCCGTCGTACTTCGCCAGCCCGGTCATCAGGACCGTGCGGATCGGCACGTTGATGCCCACACCCAGTGTGTCGGTCCCGGAGATCACGGTGAGCAGCCCCTGCTGGGCGAGTTTCTCGACGAGCCGTCGGTACTTCGGCAGCATGCCGGCGTGGTGGATGCCGATGCCCTTGCGCAGCAGACCGGACAGCGTCTTGCCGAAGGCGGAGGTGAACCGGAAGCCGCCGATCGCCTCGGCGATCGCGGCCTTGCGCTCCTTGTCGACGAAGTTCATGCTCGTCAGCGCCTGGGCGCGTTCCACGGCCTCACGCTGTGAGAAGTGCACGATGTAGACGGGCGCCCGGCCCTTGTCGACGAGCTCCTCGAGGGTCTCGTGGACGGGTGTGTAGACGAAGTCGAAGTCCAGCGGCACCGGGCGCACGGTGCCGGTCACCGGGGTGGTGGGCCGTCCGGTACGGCGGGTGAGGTCCTTCTCCAGCCAGGCGGTGTCGCCCAGGGTGGCGCTCATCAGCAGGAACTGTGCCTTGGGCAGGCTCAGCAGCGGGACCTGCCAGGCCCAGCCGCGGTCCGGTTCGGAGTAGTAGTGGAACTCGTCCATCACCACCTGGTCGATCTCGGCCGCAGCACCGTCACGCAGGGCGATGTTCGCCACGACCTCGGCGGTGGCGCAGATGACCGGTGCCTTGCCGTTGACGGTGGCGTCACCGGTCATCATGCCGACGTTGGCGGGGCCGAAGATCTCGCACAGGGAGAAGAACTTCTCACTGACCAGGGCCTTGATCGGCGCGGTGTAGAAGGTGCGCTTCCCGTGGGCCAGGGCGATGAAGTGTGCCGCGGTCGCCACGAGGGACTTGCCCGAGCCGGTCGGTGTCGCCAGGATGACGTTGTCGCCGGAGGCCAGCGCCATCGCCGCCTCCTCCTGGGCGGGGTAGGGGCTCAACCCCCGGTCGCGAGCCCAGGCGAGGAAGGACTCGAGGACGGCGTCGTCGACGAGACTCTCCGGAACCTCGGCGAGATCGGGGAGGAGTCCGGAGAGCGTGGGGTCGGATACGGGGGTCGTCACCTGGGTAGTTACCTGTCGGAGTCGGAGTCGGAGTCGGGGTCGTCGGAGTCGTCGGGGTCTTCGCCGTCGCCGGTGTCGTCGCCGTCGAAATCGTCGGTGGTGCCGGCGAGGAAGCGCTCGACCTCGGCGCTGATCTCTTCGCCGGACGGCACCTCCTGACCGGGTGCCAGCAGGGCGTTCTGACCTGCGTCGCCGTCGTCACCGGCGTTGTCGAGGCCACGGCGGCGGTCGTCGCGTTGACGCAGGCGCGACTGCTCCTCGTCGTACTGGCGCTCCAGGGCCCCGACCACGGACGCGATCTCCGTGGAGTCGTCGACCTGGTCGGCGAGCTGCTGGCGGACCTTGTCCATGTCGGCTTCCAGGGCACGCAGCGGGAGGTTGAGGTCGCTGACGGACTCCAGCGCGTGCAGCAGACCGTACGCCGCCTCCGGGTAGTCGGAGGCCGCGATGTAGTGGGGCACGTGCGCGGTGAGCCCCACGGTGGTCAGTCCCTTGCGCGACAGCAGCAGCTCCACGTCGAGCATCGCCGCCCCGGGGACCATCATCCGCGAGTCCCAGGTGTGCAGCCCTTCGGTCAGCGAGGGGTCGGAGGAGTGCGCCGAGACGATCAGCGGCCGGGTGTGCGGCACCGTCATCGGCGCGGCGTACATCGACACCACCCGGTCCACACCGGAACGTGCGGCGAGTTCTGCCACCGCCCGGCTGAAGGCCTCCCAGCGGAGGTCCGGCTCGGGGCCGGAGAGGAGCATGAACGGCCGACCGTCGGAGTCCTCCATGCGGTGCAGGGTCAGTGCCAGGCTCTCGCGGCCCACGACGCGCCCGTTGTCGAGGGTGACGCCGGGACGCCGGGAGCGGTAGTCGATGAGTTCGTCGACGTTGAAGGTTGCCACGGTGGCGTGGTCGAGTGCCTGCAGCAGGTGCTGGCTGGCCTGTTGCACGCCCCGACCGGCATCGGCGTAGCCCTGGAGCGCGACGACCATCGAGAGTCCGTCCTCACCGTCGACGGAGTGGGCCGAGGGGCCCGGGTACTCGAGTTCGTACATACGGTTGCTGTCGGACATGTGCGCGTACTCCCTTCACTGACGTGCGACGCAGTGGATCTACTCTACCAGTCGCGCCTGTCGACCCGGCGGATATCCACAGGGTCCGGTTTATCCACACGCTCCTGGTCGGACCAGTCGCACGGAGGGGTCGTGACCGGCCCTCCGGTGGAGGATGTCTCCATGACTTCCACACACCACAACACCCCGAGAACCCGCGACATTCCCGCACGCCCGGGCGCCACGGACGGCCCCGTCGTGATCGACGGCGGTCCCGGCGGACTCATCGGCGCCGTCCCCGCCCTGCTGGGCTTCACGCCTACCGAAAGCATCGTGCTCGTCGGTCTGAGCAGTCACGGTGAGCAGCTCGAGTCCCTCGGCCCGGTCGTGCGCACCGACCTCGTCGAGGGGGCGGCCCGGACCGGCGCCGAGGCGCTGGCGCGCTCGCTCTACGACATGCCCGGGGCCTCCGCCATGGTCGTGGTGACCACTCGACGGTCGTGGCCACTGCGCAGCGCCGTGGTGGATGTGCTGGCCGGTGCCGCGCTGACCCTCGGCGACGCCGCGGTGAAGATCAACGCCATGTTCGTCACCGACGGCATCACCGCCGGCGCCCGGTGGCGTCAGGTCGAACCGTCCGGCGCCGCCTGCGGGTGGACGGTGGTCCATGAGGGCACCGTGGACGATCCCGCCGAGGGCCCCGTCGTGGCGTCGGGGTGCTCCACGGTGCGAGACCCCCAGCGCACCTCGGAGTCGATGGACCGGGAGCTCGATCCCGAGGACGACGAGGACCTCGCGGCACTCCTGCCGGCGAGCTGGACGACGGGAGCGGCCGCGAAGTCGGACGGGGGACCCTGGAACTCCGCGGACGTGTGCGAGACGGTCGCGCAGATCGCCGTGACGGTGGACCGGTGGATGCCGGTGGGCCGCCAGCGGGTCACCCTCACCCGCCGGGAGGTGCGCCGGATGCTGGCGGAGCGCCCTGGAACGGCTGAGCGGTTGTTCGAGTTCTGCACCAGTGCGTCGTTGTTCCCGACGCTGGTCGCCCTCGGCGCCGCAGGGCAGTCGGGGGTGGTGCTCGGAATCCTGTTGGAGGCCGCGACCCTGGGTCGGGGTTCGCTCCGGGGCCGGGCGTTGCTGCTCATCGCCTTCCTGGGGTGGTGCGGCAACCACGGCGCCCTGGGGCACCGGGCGGCGCGGCGCTGCACGGAGGAGATGTGGAGCGACGGTGGGGCGTCTCCGGCGCCGGAGCCGACGACCGACGCGGGCGCGCTGCGCAACGACCTGCTGACCCTCTCACTGGCAGGGGTGCTGTGGGAGGGCGTGGCAGACGGGACCGCCGCCAGACTCGTGGGCGGCGTGGTCGGTCAGGGAATGGAACACATCGACGCGCAGATCGCCCGCTCCGGTGGGAAGGACACCGACCGGGCGGGCACGCTGGCGTCGCTGGTGGACCGCAGGGCGGTCAGCGCCGTGCGAAGTGCGCTCGATCGCCGAGCTGGGAGGTGAAGTCCCAGGCGTCCCGGACGATCGTGCCCAGGTCGCTGCGCGTCGGGGTCCACCCCAACGCGTCCACCGCGCGGGCGGACGAGGCGATCAGGGTCGCGGGATCACCGGCACGACGAGGTGCGGTCACCGCGGGGATCGGGTGGCCGGTGACCTCGCGGCAGGTGTCGATGACCTGCTGCACGCTGTAGCCGTCGCCGGAACCCAGGTTGAAGATGCGGTGCTCACCGGAGGTGTTCGACCGGGCGGCCAACAGGTGGGCGTCCGCGAGGTCCCTGATGTGGATGTAGTCGCGGACACAGGTGCCGTCCGGGGTGGGCCAGTCGTCGCCGAAGATCATGATCTGCTCCCGGGCCTCCAGGGCGACCTGCAGGACCAGGGGGATCAGGTGGGTCTCCACGGCACGGTTCTCACCGGTGGAGCCGTACGCGCCGGCGACGTTGAAGTAGCGCAGGCTCGTCGCGCCCAGCCCGTAGGCGTCGGCGTAGGAGGTGATGATCTGGTCGATCGACAGCTTCGACGCCCCGTAGGGGTTCGTCGGTGCGGTGGGCATGTCCTCGGTGATCGGCACCGAGGCGGGTTCGCCGTAGCAGGCGGCGGTGGAGGAGAAGACCAGGTTGTCGACACCGTTGTCCCGCATCAGGTCCAGCAGCTTCAACGAGGTGACCACGTTGCCGTGCCAGTAGATATCGGGGGCCTGCACGGACTCGCCCACCAGGGACTTCGCCGCGAAGTGGAAGACCGCCGCGCAGTCGTCGGCCAGGACCTCCGGGGCGCGGTCCAGGACGTCGCCCTCCAGGAAGGTCGCCCCGGCGGGGACGGCCTCACGGTTGCCGGTTGACAGATCGTCGATGACGGTCACCCGGTAGCCCTGCTCGACCAGCACGGTGGCGCAGACGCTTCCGACGTAGCCGGCGCCGCCGGTGACGAGCACGTGCCCGCCGTCAATGAGTCCCATCAGCGACTAGTTCCCTTCGAGGACGATACGGATGGCGTGCCCGAGCTCCTCGGGGACGACCACGCTGGCACCTTCCGGGTTCTCCAGGGTGAGACCGTCCGGGGTGTCCTGGATGGTGACCGAGGTCCCCGGGCGGATGTCGTACTGGCCCAGCTTGCCGATCACCTTGTGCTCGACCTGGACGATCTCGTTGAAGCTGACGATCGTCGCCTTGCGCGGCGAGCTCAGGTCGATGTCCGAGGCGCGATGGGAGTCGGCGGGGTCGGCGATGGACGCCTCGCCCAGCTTCTCCAGGCCGGGGACCGGGTTGCCGAACGGGGAGGTGCTGTGGTCGTCGAGGACGGCCAGCAGCCGCTTCTCGACCTCGTCACCCATCACGTGCTCCCAGCGGCAGGCCTCGTCGTGGACGGACTCCCAGGGCAGTCCGATGACGTCGACCAGCAGTCGCTCGGCGAGACGGTGCTTGCGCATCACGGCGGTCGCGTGGTCGCGGCCTTCCTCGGTGAGCTTCAGGGAGCGGTCGTCCGCGATCCACAGGAGGTTGTCGCGCTCCATGCGGGCCACGGTCTGGCTCACGGTCGGGCCGGACTGCTCAAGACGCTCGGCGATGCGTGCGCGGAGCGGGGGAATGCCCTCCTCCTCCAGTTCGTAGATCGTCCGGAGGTACATCTCGGTGGTATCGACGAGGTCCTTCACTCGACCATGGCCTTTCTCTGACTAACACGACCGTGCAGTACGACGGGCGCGTTCAGGGGTTTGTTCACACAGTGGTGCCCTATAACGTACACGGTTCACCGGGCAGGTGGGAGCGCGGTCCGGCGGGTGTACGGCCCGCCGCTTCTAGACCGCGTACTCGCGCAGTCGGGCGGCCCGGTCGCCCTCGCGCAGCTTGGTCATGACCTCGCGCTCGATCTGGCGGACGCGCTCGCGGGACAGCCCGAAGCTGCGGCCGATCTGGTCCAGGGTGCGCGGCATCCCGTCGTCCAGGCCGTAGCGCAGTTTGATGACGTCCTGCTCGCGCTCCTCGAGGGTGTCGAGCACAGCGCGCACGTCGGAGTGGCGCAGCGAGGCGACCACGGCGGCCTCGGCGTCGGTGGCCTCGGAGTCCTCGATGAAGTCGCCCAGCGGCGCCTCCTCGTCCGAGCCGACGGGCATGTCCAGGCTCACCGGGTCACGGGACTGCTTGAGCAGCATCTCGATCTTCGACTCGTCGATGCCGGACTCGTCGGCCAGCTCCTCGTTCGTGGCCTCACGGCCCAGGTGCTGGTACATCTCGCGCTTGATCCGGGAGAGCTTGTTGACCTGCTCGACCAGGTGCACGGGCAGTCGGATGGTCCGCGACTGGTCGGCCATGCCGCGGGTGATCGCCTGGCGGATCCACCAGGTCGCGTAGGTGGAGAACTTGAAGCCCTTGGCGTAGTCGAACTTCTCCATCGCGCGGATCAGCCCCAGGTTGCCCTCCTGGATCAGGTCCAGCAGCGGCATGCCGCGACCGGTGTAGCGCTTGGCCAGCGACACCACCAGACGCAGGTTGGCCTCCAGCAGGTGCGTGCGGGCGGCGCGACCCTCACGGGCCAGGACCTTCATGTCGCGCTTGGCGGCACGGGTCAGCTTGTCACCGTTCTCCAGGAGGTGCTCCGCGTAGAGGCCGACCTCGATCCGCTTGGACAGCTCAACCTCGTCGTCCGCGGTGAGCAGTGCGGTCTTGCCGATGCCGTTGAGGTAGACGCGGACCAGGTCGGCCGAGGGGTTCTCGTTGTTGCCCCGTCGACGGCCCTTGTCCTCCGTGACCTCGGTGGTGTCCTCGGCCGTATCCTCGGTGGACGTCTCGTCGGTCGCTTCGGTGCTCGCCTCGCCGGAGGTCTCCCCGGGCGTGGTATCTGCGTGTGACGTGGTGGTGTCCCCGATCTCCGCCGGGGCGTCCCCGGTGTCACGGGTGGTCTCCAGGATGTCGTTCTCCTCCGGTGTGCCGGAGTTCTTCGTCGTGCGGGTGCCCATCTGGTTGACCTCCTGGGTTAGGTGTCGGAAGCTCTGCACAGTCCAACGGGCGATCGCGTCGAAATGTTCCGGGGCTACGTGTCCTTGGTCACGGGCAGATTACGATCGCGGTGTGATCGCAGGAAACCGCAGGTGAGTACGCGGGTAAAAGTACTTCCGGGACCCCTCATCCGGGGGTGGTGGGGCGGGGAGGTCGCCCGTCCTCAGGACGCTTCGACGATCACGGTGTACGGCCCGTCGTTCGTCGACGCCACGTCCATCATCGCGCCGAACCGGCCGGTCTCCACCCGCAGTCCGCGCCGGCGCAGCTCCTCGACGATCAGGTTGATCGCGGTCTCCGCGTCCGGCCCGGGCGCGGCCGCCGACCAGGACGGCCTGCGGCCCTTGGCGGTGCTCCCCATCAGCGTGAACTGGCTGACCACCAGGACCTCGGCGCCGTTGTCCTGCGCGCCGGCATCGCGCCGCACGGTACCGGACGCACCGGCGTCTTCTGCGTCTTCTGTTTGTCCGGCGGGGACGAGCAGCCGCAGCTCGGCGATCTTGCGCGCCACGGTGCGCCAGGCGTCCGGGCCGTCCTCGCGTCCGGCGCCGACGAGCGCGAGCAACGCGCCGCGCCCGGCGCCGTCGCGGTTGCCGTCGACCGCGCCGACGACCTCGCCGTCCACGGTGACGCTGGCGTCCTTCACCGTGCTGACGACCGCCTTCACCGCTGCACCTCGACCAACTCGGCGGGCAGCACCACGCCGTGTCGCACCAGGTCCACGACGAGCGGGGTCAGGGCCCCGGTGAACGCCTCCTCGTCGAGGTCGTTGACGGCGCAGTACAGTTCGGCGGTGTCGCGCAGGGTCAGCCCGTCCGGCGTGAGCCCGGCCAGCACGGCCGACAGCGGGGCGTCGATGTCATGGCTGAAACCGGGACCGTCGGTGCGGGTGACACGGACGACCTCGGGGACGAAACCCGGTTCGGTGAACCCGTCGTCGGCCTGGGCACCGCTGCGGGAGAGCTCCACGGATTCCCGGGCCAGGCCCGGACGCACCTGGTAGCGGGCGTCCAGGAGGTCGTCGCCGTCCTGTTCGGCCAGCCACCCCGCGCGCAGGAAGTACTCGGCGACCTCGTCGCCGAAGAAACCGAGGTCGGGGGAGTCCAGCGCCTCGAAGGTGACCTCGGAGGGCCCGTCGATACGCTGCAGGTGCACGTAGCCCATCCCGATCCGGGCGATGTCGTGCTCCTTGAGGTAGGACAACCAGTCGGCCACCCGCCTGCGCCCCTGCGGCGAGCGCAGGTCGAGGGAGGCGTCGGCGGTCCAGGTGCGCACGTAGACGGAGGGGGAGACCTCGTCGCGCTGGACGACCCAGGCGCGGACGCCCTCGGCGGGGATCCAGCCGGCGACGCGGCTGGCCGCGGACTCCGACAGGGAGGTGGCCCACGCGCCGAGCAGGTGCGCGGTGCCACCGGGGGAGAGGTGGGCCGCGGCCCCCTGCACCACGGTGCGGGTGGCGTCGTCCAGCCCGAGGCCGGAGTCACGGTAGATCTGGCCGTCCTGCGCCGGCCCGACGACGAACGGTGGGTTGGAGACGATCCGGTCGAATTCCTCGCCCTCGACCGGCTCGAACCAGCTGCCGCAACGCCAGTCGACCTCCCTGCCGGTGCTCGAGCGCAGCGACGCCCGGGCGAAACCGAGCGCACGGTCGTGGACGTCGGTGGCCACGGTGTGCCGCGCGTCCAGCATCAGCGCCAGCACACCGGAACCGGTGCCCAGGTCGAGCAGCCTGTCCACCGGCCCGGACGGGACCTGGTTGAACAGGGTCAACGGAGCCTGCCCGACGCCGGGGACGTGGTCGTCGCCGGGGGTGAACTCCTCCAGCGAGGCGTCCGGGTCGGACACCACGAGCACCTCGGCGCCGTGGGCACCGTGGACGTCGTGGGTGACGGGCCGCACGTCGACGTGCGCGCGCACAGTGGGCTGTGTGTCCTGAGCGTCTTGCGCCAACAGGGCCCCGGCGTCGATGAGGGCGTCGACGAGCGCGGCGCCCAGGACGTCCGCCAGCGCGGTGCGCGGCACCGGCTCGCGCAGGAAGAACGCGCGCGTGAGCAGGACGCCGCGGGCGTCGCAGACCTCACGCTGGTCGCGCTCGTTGAGGTGCCATACCGCGCCGCCGGGGTTGCCGGCCAGTGCCTCCGCGTAGCCTTCGCGTCCCAGGGCGGACAACAGCAGGGGCGTGCCGTAGTCCAGGGTGGTCAGGGCCAGGACGAGATCCCCGAGGGCCGGGGAGTGTGCGTCAACGGTCATGATCCTCTGTCTGTTCCTTATCTACTGTGTCTTCAGGTTCGGCGTCGATCACCGTGTACCCCGTCGCCGCCGGGCCCTCGAGTTCCTCACGGGCCGGGCCGTCCAGCTGTGGTCCGGCGGCCGCGGCACGGTACTGCCGGGCCAGCGCCGGCTTGTACACCTTCGGCTCGCCCTTCTCCCGGTCGTCGCTCTTCTCGTTGGCCAGCAGCACCGCCACCCACGGCAGCGGGAGCGAGATCACCGCGAACACCGCGGCGAGGGCGGGACTGTGCAACCACGCGTAGGCGCCGACCGCCGCACCCAGCAACGGGATACGCGACAGTTGCAGGCCCGCGTAGAGCCGACGGCGGTGACGCCAGTCGTCCAACGGGGACCGCCGGGCGTCGGTGATCACCGAGACGTCGTCCCCACGACGGCGACGGGCAGAGTGGTTGGACATGGGGACAACCGTAGTCCTGTCGTCGCGAACCACAACCAACGGTGCGGCCACCCGACCTGCCACGCGACCGGCACGGCTGGAAAACACGGCAGGGGCGGGGCATTATGGTGACGTGACTACTCCTGGAACGACAACGATTGAGCGGCCCGACGTCCGGACCGATGACCAGACCTCGGACGACACCCCGAAGTTCTTCCACTACGTGAAGAAGGACAAGATCGTCGACTCCGCGATCAACGGACGCATGGTCGTCGCACTCTGCGGCGAGACCTTTCCGGTGACCAAGCAGGCAAAGCCCGGCTCGCCGGTCTGCCCCGACTGCGAGAGCATCTACCAGGGACTCCGCAAGAAGTGAGTGGGGCCACCGCATACGGCACGCTCCGTGCCTGGCAGCAGGCCGCACTCCGACGTTACATCGACACCGCCCCGCAGGACTTCCTCGCCGTCGCGACCCCGGGCGCGGGCAAGACCACGTTCGCGCTGACGGTCGCGCGGATGCTGCTCGACGCGCGCACGGTGCAGCGCGTGGTGATCGTGGTGCCCACCGAGCACCTCAAGACGCAGTGGTCCCAGGCCGCGGCGCGCCAGGGCATCTCCATCGACGCCGAGTTCACCAACTCCTCGGCGGTCAACAACGCCCACGACGGGGTGGCGGTGACCTACGCCCAGGTCGGCATGAAGCCCACCAAGCACTACCAGGTCGCCACCGCGCGCAAGACCCTGGTCATCCTCGACGAGATCCACCACGCCGGTGACGCGAAGAGCTGGGGCGACGGCGTGCGGTTCGCCTACGAGCAGGCCGAACGCCGGCTGGCGCTGACCGGTACGCCCTTCCGCTCCGATGACTCGGTGATCCCCTTCGTGGAGTACAAGGACGTCGACGGGTCGTTGGTCTCCCAGTCCGACTACACCTACGGCTACTCCGACGCGCTGGCCGACGGCGTGGTGCGTCCGGTGGTCTTCCTGGCCTACTCCGGGCAGGCCCGGTGGCGAGACAGCGCCGGTGAGGAGTACGAGGCTCGCCTGGGCACCCCGTTGAACGCGGAGCAGACCGCGCGCGCCTGGAAGACGGCCCTGGACCCGAAGGGCGAGTGGATCCCCGCGGTGCTCAGCTCAGCGCACACCCGCCTGATGCAGCTGCGCGAGTCGATCCCGGACGCCGGCGGCCTGGTCATCGCCACCGACACCACCACCGCGCGCGCCTATGCCGCGATGCTGGAGAAGCTCACCGGCACGAAGGTCACCGTGGTGCTCTCCGACGAGCAGGGCTCCAGTGACCGGATCAAGGAGTTCTCCGACTCCACCGACCTGTGGATGGTCGCGGTGCGCATGGTCTCCGAGGGCGTGGACGTGCCACGCCTGGCGGTGGGCGTGTACGCCACCTCGGCGTCCACCCCGCTGTTCTTCGCCCAGGCGATCGGACGTTTCGTGCGTTCGCGGCGCCCCGGCGAGTCCGCCAGCGTGTTCCTGCCGAGCGTGCCGGTGCTGCTCGACCTGGCGTCCAACATGGAACGCCAGCGCAACCACGTGCTCGGCAAGCCCGACCGGCCCAACGAGGGCTGGGACGACGAGCTGCTCGCCCAGGCCAACAAGGAGGAGTCCGAGCCGGACGAGCTCGGCGGCTACGAGACCCTCGGTGCCGAGGCGGAGCTGGAGAGCCTCATCTTCGACGGCTCCACCTACGGCACCGCCACGATGACCGGCTCCGCAGAGGAGCAGGAGTACCTCGGCCTGCCCGGCCTGCTGGACGCCGAGCAGATGAGGACGCTGCTGCGTGCCCGGCAGTCCTCCCAGCTGGACAACCGGGACAAGGCGGCCAGGCAGGCGGCCGAGACGGCCGCCGCCGGCAAGGACTCCGGCAAGGACTCCGCCGGGGAGTCGGGGGAGGCCGAGACGAAGAAGGTCGCCAGCGAGGAGCTGCCGGGCCTGAGGAAGAAGCTCAACGCCCTCGTCGGCGCGAAGTCGCAGCGTACCGGGCGTCCGCACGGTGCGATCCACAACGAGGTGCGCCGTAACTGCGGCGGCCCGCCGACGGCGCTGTGCACCGCCGAGCAGCTGCACGACCGGATCGCCTACCTGCGCGACTGGTGAGCGTGGGGACGCGAGGGGGCGTCCGATAGGCTGGACCGCATGGCGAAGAATACGGGAGCAGCACGACCGACCGGACGAGACGGGGCGGGGGAGCAGCCCCGGGTACAGGGGAGGCTCGGCCTGGTGGCGATCGTGCTGGCGGTGCTCGCGCTGCCGGCCGCGCTGTTCCCGTGGCTCGGGCTGATCATCAGCGTGGTCGTCCTGGCCATCGCCCTGGTCGCGCTGATCGTGGCGGTACGTTCCCCGCGTCTGGGGCGCGGCTACCCGATGGCGGCGGTGGTCGTGGCGATCGTGGCGGTGGCCCTGTCCGGCGTGGTGACCAACAGCACGGCGCAGACGTTGCAGGACTGCTCGTCGAACGACGCCGACGAGGTGCGCGCCTGCATGGAGAACAGGGGCGAGGACTAGAGACCCCGACGGGACAGACACCGACGGGACAGACACCGAACCCCTCCGGCCGCGTGAACGGCGGGAGGGGTTCTGTGGTGTCGGGGCCGGTCCGGACCGAGCCGCGGCCGGACTAGTCGAGGTAGTCGCGCAGCACCTGGGAGCGCGACGGGTGGCGCAGCTTCGACATCGTCTTCGACTCGATCTGACGGATGCGCTCACGGGTGACCCCGTAGACCTGCCCGATCTCGTCGAGGGTGCGCGGCATGCCGTCGGTGAGCCCGAAGCGCAGCTTGACCACGCCGGCCTCGCGCTCGGAGAGCGTGTGCAGCACGTCCTGCAGCTGGTCCTGCAGCAGGGTGAAACTGACCGCGTCGACGGCGATGACGGCCTCGGAGTCCTCGATGAAGTCGCCGAGCTGGCTGTCGCCCTCGTCGCCGATGGTCTGGTCCAGGGAGATCGGCTCGCGGGCGTACTGCTGGATCTCCAGCACCTTGTCCACGGTGATGTCCATCTCGCGGGCCAGCTCGTCCGGGGTGGGCTCGCGGCCGAGGTCCTGCAGCAGCTCGCGCTGGATGCGGCCGAGCTTGTTGATGACCTCCACCATGTGCACCGGGATGCGGATGGTGCGGGCCTGGTCGGCCATCGCACGGGTGATGGCCTGACGGATCCACCAGGTGGCGTACGTGGAGAACTTGTAGCCCTTGGTGTAGTCGAACTTCTCCACCGCGCGGATCAGGCCGAGGTTGCCCTCCTGGATGAGGTCCAGGAACGCCATGCCACGTCCGGTGTAGCGCTTGGCCAGGGAGACCACGAGTCGCAGGTTGGCCTCGAGCAGGTGGTTCTTGGCCTTGCGGCCGTCGCGCTCGATCTCGCGGAAGTCGCGGCGCTGCATCGGCGACACCTTCTCGCCGCTCGCCTTGAGCTCGTCCATCTTGTGGTGGGCGTACAGGCCGGCCTCGATGCGCTTGGCCAGGGAGACCTCCTGCTCGGCGTTGAGCAGCGCGACCTTGCCGATCTGCTTGAGGTAGGCGCGCACGGAGTCGGCGGAGGCGGTGAGCTCGGCGTCCTTGCGGGCCTGGCGCAGTGCGGCGGACTCGTCCTCGTCCCAGACGAAGCTGCCGGCCTCGGGCTTGTCGTCCTCCTCGTCGTCGTCACCGTCGGTGACCGCGCCGGCGGGGGTGACGACCGCGGGGGAGGCGGCGTCCTCGTCGCCGTCCGAGGCCTCTTCGACGTCGTCGACGTCATCGACATCGTCAACGTCGTCAACGTCGTCAACGTCGTCCTCGTCGATCTCGATGTCGCCGGGGAGGCCGTCGATGTCCTCGTCGTCGGAGTCCTCGGTGACGCCGTCGGTGGCGGTCTTGTCGAGGGTCGCGTCCCCGGCCGCCGGGTCGGCGTCCTTGGTGGCGGACGCACCCTTGGCGCCGGACGCGGGGGCGGCCGTCTTGGTCGCCGCCTTGCGCGTGGACTTGCGGGTCGTCTTCTTCGCGGCCGTCTTCTTCGCCGCGGTCTTCTTGGCGGTCTTGGTGGCCGCCTTCTTCGCGGCGGTCTTCTTCGGCGCATCTTCGGCGGACGTGGCCTGCGGGGACGCTGCGTTGACGCCGGCGGTGGACGCCGCGGGGGAGGCGTCAGCGGCAGGGCTCGCGGCCGGTGCCGGCTGTGCCGCCGGAGTCACCGGCGACGCTGCTTTGCGGGTGGCCGTACGGACGGCCTTCTTCGCGGTGGTCTTCTTGGCCACCCTTCGACCGGCCGACGATGCCGGGGTTCCGGGAGCGTCGGTGCCCTCGGTGTCGCTACCGGAGGTGGAACTGGTGTGGGCCGCCACGAAAGACCTTTCTTGCGGGGTCAGGGGACTTGCAGTGCGTGGTCCTTTGTCAGGAGCACAATCGACCCCCCATTATAACCCAGTTGGGCTGAATTTCAGCGTTCAGGGCCGCATTCCGTGGGTCACGGCCAACGCGGCCCCGACGATACCGGCCCGGTTGAGCAGGGTGGCGGGCACCACGTCCACGTCCACGGTGAGTTCAGGAACCCACTTGTGGTGCTTCTTGGAGATACCGCCGCCGACGATGATCCGCGACGGGTTGAGGATGCGCACGTACTCGTGGAGCACCCGGTCGACCCGGCGGGCCCACTCCTTGTAGCTGAGCTTCTCGTTGTCGCGCACCGCCGACGACGCCCACTTCTCGGCGTCCATGGCCGGGAAGTTCAGGTGGCCGAGCTCGGAGTTGGGGAACAGGGTGCCGTTGTAGATCAACGCCGAACCGATGCCGGTGCCGAAGGTCAGGAACAGGACGGTCCCGTCCTCACCATCCGCCGAGCTGCCGTAGGCGGTCTCGGCGATGCCGGCGGCGTCGGCGTCGTTGAGGACGCTGACCGCGCGCGGCGAGCCGTCGACCGTCAGCCGGCCGCCGAAGAGCTCCTGGCAGTCCGTGCCGATCCACGCGGGGTCGATGTTCGCGGCCGTCCGGGCGACCTGGCCGCGCACCACGGCGGGCACGGTCACGCCGACGGGCCCCGTCCAGCCGGCCTCGTCGAGCAGGTCGGCGACCGTGTCCGCCACGGCCTCCGGGGTGGCGGGCCGGGGAGTGTCGATGCGGATGCGGTCGCCGATGAACTCTCCGGTGCCCAGGTCCACCAGTGCGCCCTTGATGCCACTGCCCCCGATGTCGACCCCGAATGCGGTCGACTCCTGCCCATTGCTGGCTGTGTCTGTCATGGGTACCCATGCTACCGCAGCCGCGGACACCGGACAGTGCGCCGAACCGACGCCGTGGGTGCACCGCCAGCCCCGCGGGCCTGCTGGCAGGATGGGGCCCATGGGTGAACAGATCAGACTGGACCGGACCACCACGGACGTCCCCCCGCCCTCGGCGGGCCGCGCACTTGCAGGACGCACGCCGGACGAGCTGCGTCGGGTCGCGGTGACGGTGGCGTCCGAGGCGGCGCTGCACGTGGCCGAGGCGCGGACACGCAGTGCCGGGGGCGACGGGCGCATCCGGGTCGAGGCGACGAAGTCCTCCGAGGTCGACCCGGTGACGGCCATCGACCGGTCGAGTGAACGGCTGATCCGCCGGCGCCTCGGCGAGCTCGCACCGTACGACGCCGTGCTGGGGGAGGAGGACGGTGGCGTGCTGGCGCAGGACCGTGTGACGTGGGTCGTGGACCCTGTCGACGGCACGGTCAACCTCGTCTACGGCATCCCCGCCAGTGCGGTCAGCATGGCGGCGTGTGTCGACGGGGTCCCGGTCGCCGGCGCCGTCGCCGACATCGCCCGTAAGCGGGTGTACTCGGCGTGCACCGGCGGCGACCTGGTCATCGACGAGGCGGACACGGCAGGCACGGCAGACCGCGAGCGGTCGGCGTTACCGGAACTGTCGTCGCTGTCGTCGGCGCTGGTCGGCACGGGGTTCTCCTACCTCGCCTCGCGCCGTCGCGCCCAGGCCGGGTTGCTCGGCGACCTGCTGCCGGAGATCCGGGACATCCGGCGCATCGGTTCGGCCGCCCTGGACCTGTGTGCGGTGGCGGACGGTGCGTTGGACGCCTACTACGAGCACGGTCTGGGGCCCTGGGACCATGCCGCCGGGAGCCTCATCGCCGCGCGTGCGGGGGCGGTGGTGCACATGCCCCCGCTGGAGCGGGGGTACGACGAGGGGGTGGGTGTTCTTGCCGCGGTCCCCGGAATCGTCGACGACCTCGCTGAACGCGTCCTGGCGACCATCTTCCCGGCGCCCGTGGACGTTCCCTGACGGGGGCACGGACGGCCGTACGGCCCCCTTTTCCGGGGGCACGGTAGGCGTTCTCGGGTGGTGCTCCACCGGTCGTGCCGATAGGCAACGTGACAATGGTTCCCCGCTGCTTTACTATGCGCGTCAAACGTCGGGAATATCCGTCGCCGACACGTCGTTGCCGGCAGGGTAAACCCCGGTCGTTGGGTGAGGCTGAGCCGGTGACTCGACGGGCACCGCAACCTCGCCGACACGTGAGACCACACCTGCACGACTGCACACCAGCAACAGCCAAGAAACAGCACAGCCTTATCCACCGCCGCAACCGGTGACGGTCGGATAACGGACGACCCTAGGAGCATCATCATGGCGACTGACTACGATTCCCCCCGCACCCGCTCGGAGGACGAGATCGAGACCGACTCCCTCGAGGGGCTGAAGGCCGCGGAGAAGGCGGAGCCCGCCGTCGACGACAACGACGACGGCGACATCGTCGAGCCGATCGACGTGCCGATGGCGGACCTGTCCGGCGAGGAGCTCAGCGGGTCGGTGGTGCCCCGTCAGGACGACGAGTTCACCTGTTCGGTCTGCTTCCTCGTGCAGCACCGCACCCGGATCGCCGAGGACGACGGCAAGGGCAACCTCGTCTGCATCGACTGCGAGTGACCGGGGAGTGACCGGGCGGGGGTCGCCCGGTCAGGCGCGGGGGGTGCCGAGGGCGTCGAGCAGCTGCTCGGGCTCGTTGGTGGAGACCAGCCAGTAGGGGGTGGGGTCGTCCGGGTCGTCGAGGACCAGCATCGCCATGGAGGGGATCCAGGGGCGGTGG